>JAVYIN010000005.1:345000-690000 GCA_035968315.1 Nitrospira sp. | reverse complement strand
GGGTATCGCTGGAGCCGGTGGAGTCGGACGGGAAGCTGAGCCTGAGCGGCGTTCGCCTGAGGCCGCTCGCGCAATATGTGCAGGACCGGGTTGGGTTTGAGGTGCGCCAGGGACAGCTGTCGATCGGGGGCCAGTATCATATCGATCTGAAGGGCGAGGCCCCGAATATCGTCGTCAGCGACGGGACGCTCTCGATCATCGATCTTGCGATCGGGGAAAAAGGCGCTGATGCTCCGGTGGTGTCGATTCCGTCGTTCGCGATCGATGGGCTGGGCGTGGATGTGCTCAAGAAACAGGTGGCGGCGGTGCATGTGCATTCTGCCGGGGCGCGGTTCGAGGTCTGGATCAATCCCGGTGGTGTGCTGAATTACCAGCAGCTGTTTGCCGCATCGGGTGAACCGGAACGGGCGGCCGGAAAGCAACAGACGGAGGCGGCCGCAGTGGCCGCGCCGGAGCATCCTTGGTCGATCGATATCAAAGAGGTGGTGCTGAATAATTATCGGGCAATCTTCGAGGATCGAACGCTGGAGCGGCCGAGCCATCTGGAGATCGACGGGTTCGACTTGACGGTGAAGGGCTTGAAGCTGCCGTTGCGGCAGGCGCTTGGCGTGGATGTGGCTTTCAAGCTGAATCAAGCGGGCCGGGTCGGCGCGAAGGGCTCAGTGACGGTCGATCCCTTGACGGCTGATCTTGATCTCAATGTGAAGGAGGTGGGGTTGCGCCCGTTTCAGCCCTATCTTGACCCGTTCGCCGACATCGATGTTCGGGATGGCGTGCTGGAGCTTGGCGGCAAGCTCCATATTGCGAAAGAACATAGCCGCAGTCCCTTCCTGACGTATCAGGGCAATCTCGCAGTAAACCGGGTGTCGATCACCGATCGCCAGGACTTTGATGAACTGCTGTCATGGAGGCGTCTGGGATTGAACCGTGTGGTCTTGGACGTCGAGCCGACATCCGTGAAGATCGGCGAAGTCGTGCTGCAAGAGCCTGCCGTCTCGTTGGTGGTGCAATCGGATGGCACGTTGAATCTGGCGCAGATCGCCAAGCACCCTCCCTTGGAGTCCTCCGCTCAGCCGGTGAAGCCAGCTCCTGAGAAGCCGGCCAAGCCGGTTCCGGTCAATATTGAAGCCGTCAAACTGATTAACGCCTCAGCGACATTTCGAGACCGGTCGATTCAGCCGGCGGTGAAAGTGGGGATCAGCGAATTGACGGGCAGCATCAAAGGTTTGTCCTCACGCGAACTGGCGAAGGCCGAGGTCCTGTTAACGGGAAAGGTGGATCGGGTGGCGCCGCTGCAGATCAAGGGGCAGATCAATCCGCTGAGCGAGGATGCCTATACCGATCTCGCCGTCAAGTTCGAGAACGTCGATCTTCTGGCGGCGTCTTCCTATGCGGGGAAATACGCCGGGTATCCGATCACGAAGGGCAAGCTGTTTCTCGATCTGGCCTATAAAATTGCCAAGAAGGAATTGGCCGGGGAGAACAAGGTCCTAATCGATCAGCTGACCTTTGGCGGCAAGACGGAGAGTCCTGATGCCACCTCGCTGCCGGTGCCGCTGGCCGTGGCCCTGCTCAAGGATCGCAAGGGGCAGATCGATGTCGATTTGCCGGTGCGTGGAAACTTGGACGACCCGGACTTCAAATACGGTCGGGTGCTGTTGAATACGCTGCTCAATCTTCTGGGGAAAGTGGCGACGTCCCCGCTGTCTCTGGTCGGCGCACTCATAGGAGGGAGCGGTGATGAACTCCGCTTTGTCGAGTTTCCGGCAGGGCGTAGCGAATGGGGGGAGGCAGAGACCAAGAAGCTGGCCGCGCTGGTCACCGTGCTGACGGAACGGCCAGGGCTGTCGCTCGACATCACCGGCGCGGCTGATCGGCAAGCGGATCGACGGGTTCTAGCCGAGAGGCAATTACGGGAGCAATTGCGTCAGGCCAAATTGAAGGAAGCCGGAGGTTCTGATCGGGAGGTAAAACCGGATTCCCCGCTTCCAGCGGAAGAAGAAGCCTCTTTGGTCGCCGCCCGGTTTGCGCAGCAGTTTCCGTCAGCGGGCGCATCTGAGAAGCCAGCGCCTTCGGTGTCGGAGATGAAGGCCCGGTTGCTGGAGGCCATGGTTGTTGAAGAGGCCGCCTTGCGCCTCTTGGCGCGGGAACGAGCGGAACGAATCCGGGAGTGGCTGATACAAGAGGGGGAGATTGGGGAGGCCAGGATATTTCTCGTTGAAGCCGCGTTGAAAGAAGGGACAGGCACGACCGTGCAGACGGACCTCAATCTTGCCGCACGCTAGCTTCGTTCCGGACAACGCCCTTCCTGACACTGCACCGGCAGGCAAGTCCCGCTCGAACCTATTTCAAATAGCGCATGCGCGTGCCCTGGAGCAGAGAGAGTTCGATTTCTGAAGCGGACAGTTCCGCGGGAAAGAGCACCCCGGAAATCTTGCAGGCGTTGATCGACGCGCCCCGCAGGTTGGACTGGCTGAAGTCGATCCCTCGCAGGTCGGATTGCCGGAAGTAGGAGTCACTGAAATCGAGGCCGGCCGCATCCAGACCTCGAAGATCGAGTCCGCGCAAGTCGCAACTGCGCAAATCGCATGTATCGCCGGCGGCTTTCTTGACGTTGAATTCCTTGATACAGCCTTCCCGCAACAACTTATACATCGGGTCATTCGACATGCGGAGTCCCGGCGTTGTGGGTTTGGTGTTGTCCATAAAATCCCCCTGGGCGTGTGGGCGTACGTCTTTATCGGATGGAACGGATGGATTCTAAAGGAGGGTTGGGCCGGAAGCCGCCATATCCTGGTCGCCGTGGTGTTAGAGACGGCCTTCGTCCAAGTCGATCGCCTCGGCCCAGGTATGAATCGGAGGCAGGCGGCTGACGGGGATGCCGCGTTTCCTGGCAATTTCCTCCAGGCGCCGATGGTAGCGAATTCTGGCGCTTTCGTCCTGCGGCTGTCCGGTCAGGATCCGTTCGTTCCATTGGCGGATGTCTTCGTCTGAGAGGGGCCTGGCGATCGACTGCACCCAGGCCAGGAGTTCCTGATCCGTTCCTCCCTGGCGCACACGTTCCTCCACAGCGGTCCCGTCAAGTTGGAGAAAGTCGAGCAGATCTTTGTCGAATCCAACGGTGAGGTAATTGTAGCCCTGAATCTGCCCCTTCTGGCGCATTCGAATCTTATCGAAGAGCCGGCCAAGATGGGCTAATCCACCGAGCAAGGCTTTGGGGCTCCGTGGGTATTCAGTAGGCATGGCTCGGCCTTTCCTACTATTTGGTTCCGGCGTGACATATCAATGAAAGGTATCCTATCTTTACGGTTCGTTTTTCGCAATGGTGGCCGACGGTCCC
Organism: Nitrospira sp.; assembly: GCA_035968315.1. Taxonomy (NCBI): domain Bacteria; kingdom Pseudomonadati; phylum Nitrospirota; class Nitrospiria; order Nitrospirales; family Nitrospiraceae; genus Nitrospira; species Nitrospira sp. The sequence goes on along the minus strand of JAVYIN010000005.1, from coordinate 686,660 downwards.
TACGATAACTGAATGGCCGGGAGAGTAGGGTTGGGAGGGCTTGCGCTTCCCGGAGGGAAGTCAGTAAGGTACGGGGGAATAGGGCAGTGAGAGCGGGGAAGGGGTCCCCGATTATCATTGAAAGGAGTTGAGCATGGCTTTGCGCTTGGGAGATGAGGCGCCGAATTTTACGGCGGAAACGACGGAAGGCACAATCAATTTCCATGAGTGGCTGAATGGCGGGTGGGGGATTCTTTTCTCTCATCCGAAAGATTATACGCCAGTATGCACGACGGAGCTTGGAACGGTGGCCAAGATCACCCCGGAATTTAAAAAGCGGGGCGTAAAAGTCATCGCCGTCAGCGTCGATCCGTTGGATTCCCATAAGGGATGGATCAACGACATCAATGAGACCCAGAATACGACGATGAATTATCCGATCATCGCCGATCCCGATAAGAAGGTCGCCACGCTCTACGACATGATTCATCCCAACGCGATCGATAATATGACCGTTCGATCGGTCTTTATTGTCGGTCCAGATAAAAAGATCAAGTTAACCTTGACTTATCCTGCGTCATGCGGGCGAAATTTCGATGAATTGCTGCGCGTGATCGACTCTCTTCAGCTGACATCAAAGTTCAAGGTTGCCACGCCGGCCAATTGGAAGGATGGGGAGGATTGCATCATTACCCCCGCGGTGAATGATGCAGAAGCCAAGACGTTGTTCCCCAAAGGATTCAAGGTCGTGAAGCCCTATCTCCGATACACGCCGCAACCGAACAAGTAGTTCACTGTCGGACAGTGCATGAGGGCGGGAGGGGCGATGCCTCTCCCGCCCTTATTATTTCTGGCCGGCAAGACTCAGGGATTTGGCAGGTTGATTGCCCCCGGTTTTAAACCAGCAGCAGACCGGCAGCGCGGGCCTGCTGCCAGCGTGAACTATCGAGGAAGCGCTCGAACTCCATTGCGGTTCCCGGAAATGTCGCACTTGTTTCTTTCATCGGGGGGTAGGAGCTTATAGGGGTGCTGCGAGGGGTCGAGCGTTGAATAAGCTGGTAGAGCCACTCGGCTTCTTGGCTGGCCAGGAGGATGGTGTGATCGCTGGCACGCCCCGGAAGAATGAGCCTGGTTCTTTTCCCGACCGGTTGGCAGACCGGCTCTCCGCCGAGCCATACGAATCGTCGCTCTGCCTGGGGATGATCGGCCACCATACGATTGTTGAGCAGCCGCCTGATCCAGGCCGGAGACACACAGGGTTTGGGGACGGGCTGATCGAACCATTCACGGACGTCCAGCGTGAGTCCTCGCCCTTCGAGATAATTGAGCATAGACCGCCGGAGCCCTTCGCCCAGCCACTCCGGAGTGGCACCGCGGCGATCCCGGTGCTGGAGGTCGTTTTCGGCAAAGCCCTGAAAAGCCGGCCCAAGAATGCGTAATCCGTGAGCCGCGGGATTGAGGCCGATCGGACTATGGGCGGTGGCGGTGAAGCGATGCCAAAAGGCGGATTGAATGAGATTGGCTGACACCAATTGCCGGACGCGTTCCAATGAGTCCACGGTTTCTTGAACCGTTTCGGAGGGGCAGCCGTACATCAGATAGGCGTGAATGAGAATGCCGGCGTCTTTGAAAGCGGCGGCGACCAGCGCGGTCTGATCGACGGTAATGCCTTTCTTGATCTTCTCCAGCAGGCGGTCCGACGCCGCTTCGAGACCGGCTGTTATGGCGATGCAGCCGGAGGCGGCCAGCAGGCGGCACAAGTCGGGTGAAAAGGCCTCTTCAAACCGGATATTGCCCCACCAGGAAATCGTCAGTCCCCGTTCAAGCAGGGCCAAGGCGAGCGCTTTCAACGCGGCGGGAGGCGCGGCCTCATCCACAAAGTGAAAGCCGCGGCAGCCTGTTTCGGCGATCAGGCGCTCGATGTGCTGAATGAGCCGGTCGGTCGGCGTCATCTCGTAGCGGCTGATGTAGTTCAACCCGACATCGCAAAAGGTGCATTGTTTCCAATAGCAGCCGTGCGCGACGGTGAGTTTGTTCCAATGGCCTTCCGACCAGAGGCGATGCATGGGATTGACGCTGTCCAGGATCGAGAGATAGCGGTCCAGGGCCAGCCCGCTGTAGGTTGGGCAGCCTGCTTCTCCCATGCGAAAATCGTGATCGGATGGGCTATCGGAGAAGGCCACCTGTCCCTTCTCCCGATAGAAGGTCCGGCAGAGCTGCGTGCGCGGCCGTGTTCCTGCCAGATGTTCTACCAGCGACAGCAGCGGACGTTCGCCATCGTCGAGCGTGACATAGTCCACATAGTCGAACACGCGGGGATCGCTGATGCGCCGGAGCTCCGTATTGGCATAGCCTCCCCCGAGCGCGACGATCATCTCAGGCCGTTGCGACTTGATTGCCTGCGCCACACGAAACGCCCCGTACAGGTTGCCGGGAAAGGGGACGGTGAGCCCGATCAGGGAGGGGCTGACGCGGTCGAGGTGGTGCCAGAGCGCGTCCAGCATGTACCGGTCGGTCAAGGTCGGGGCGGAGGCCAGTGCCGTGAGGATGGTGTCGAAGGAGGAGGCCGAGCGGGCAATGTGCTCCGCATAACGGCTCAAGGCGAATTGCGGAGAGACGGTGGCTTGGATGAGGTCGGCCAGGTCTTCGAGAAAGAACGTGGCGAATTGCTTGGCGCGATCGAGCTCGGACAGGCTGCGCGAGCGGGCTGTCTTTCCGGTTCGTCCGGCGAAGCGGGGGCCTTGCGGCAAGACACCGGTTCGCGCCAGGAGCGGTGCGAGCGAAGGATTCCGTCCCTGCAAAAACTCAATGACCGGATCGATGGCGTTCAGGTAGGCCTGTTCAAGGGCCAGCATCTGTTGCGCTTCACCGGGGAGATCATCCTGCCGCTGCCGGATGGCGGTGAAGACAGAGGTCAGGCCCTCCCGGCAGAACAGCCTGAGCACCATGTCGATGCCGAGATCGGCTTGATCGCAGGGGATCCCCTGCGATCGCAGGAACCCCGTCAGATAGGCGGTCGCGGGATAGGGGGTATTCAGTTGTGTGAGCGGGGGCGTCAGGAGCAGGACATGCGGCTGGTTCATGGTGTCCACATAGCATAGAGGCGAACGGGATTGCTATGTGGGCATCCGGCAGGCCAGAGGACGTATGCCCGACCGTCGAGCCGGCTATTTCTTGATATCTAAGATGCTCCCGAGCATGTCATTGGCGGTTTTCAGCGTGCTGAGATTCGCTTCAAAGCCGCGTTGCGCGATGATCTGGCTGACCGCTTCTTCTCCGAGATCGACATTGGACAATTCGACTTGAGCCGCTCCATAGCCGGTGTCCTTGAGGACGGCAGGACCGGCCGAGTCGTCTTTTTGCACGACCGGCAGCACACCGCCGGTTTTCAGTTCCACGAACTCGGTTCGAGACTTGTGGAAGCCGTCGGTATTGACGTTGGCGACGTTGTGCGCCGTCACTTCGATTTTTTTCGAAAAGGCGGCCATTCCAGACAGCGCAGTATCTATGGCGGACATCATACGGCACCTCCCATCGAACCACACGGTGAATATGCGTGACGCCGGGGAGGAGGGAGAAGATCCAGAAGTGAGCTGGCGCGCCAGTCGTCTGCGAGGCGGATACAGTTGTGGCGGCTAGGCTGACCCTGGAACATCGTCCGTTCCTGGTTAGGTCCCTTGGCTTTGCGTCCTGCCCTCTCGGGCAGTTTGCCTTTGTCACGCGCCGGGAACGATCTCAGAATCCGATCCACTCCCGACAGTCATCAGTATAGCAGAAACTGCCGGCACCTATTCGCCCACAACAGCCTGAGAGAGAGCCGAACAGGGAACAATAGGATGAGAGTCTGAGAAAAGGCCGCCGCCGGCGGTCTCAGTCTGGTCTGCCGAGCTATTCCAGGTCAAAAAAGTTTCGTGCGATACGATGGCGCGTGAAAGAACCAGGTGTAACCGACAGGCTCGAACAGAAACCGACCGGTCCGGCCTGTACTGGAAGTTAAGGTTAGGTCGCACTTGCCGATAATGTAAGTGAATACGTTCGTGTATTTAATGGAGTGCGAATAGCGCATGGCACAACGGCGGATCCCGCTGCATGAGCTGAGGGTCGGGATGTATGTGATCGGGATCGATCGCTCCTGGCTTCTCACACCATTTTTACGACATCACTTCAAGGTCCGCGACAGCGCCGATATCGAGAGCCTCCGTCGAGCCGGCGTCGCAGAGGTGACGATCGATACCGACCAGGGGCTGGAGGCCGTGGGGTCAGACGGCCATCAGCCGGCATCTTCCAATGAGGGGCTGGATCCTCAAGCCGCATCTTCCGAGGCAATAGGAGCAAGGCATACTACCGTAGAAACCCCGGTGGTCCTGGCGGAAAACTTGGCCCTGGCCAAACAGCGGCGCACTGAATGGATGGGCCGACTGAACCGGCTCTTCGAGGGAACGCGGGCCACCGGACTGGTGTCATATACGGAGGCCTGCCAGCTGGTCGAAGAGATGATCGGCGTGATTCTGGAGCGCCAAGCGGCCTGCTATGCCGTGATCAGCCTGCAAGAATCCGATCCGACCCTGTATGAGCATGGAGTCACAGTTTCCATGCTCTCGATTATTTTGGGACAGGCCCTGGGCTATCCGCGCGAGGCCTTGCGGCAAATCGGAGTGGGCGGGCTGCTGCACGATATCGGCCTGATCCGGCTTCCCCGGAACCTGATCAAACGGACCAAGACGATGACGGCGGCGCAAACGGCCTTGTATGACAGTCATCCGAGTCAGGGGATTGTGATTCTTGAAAAGAGCGGGATCAGCGATGAGGTGATTCTGTGCATGCTCCGGCACCATCATGACGTGGGCGAGGTATCAGACCCATCGCCTGTCCCGCCGGCTGGGCGAGAGCGGCCGCACAGGATTGTGGGCGTAGCCGATCAGTACGATGAGCTCTTGACCGGCCAGTCCGGCCTGCCGCCAATGTCGGCGGGCCAGGCGATGACGCAGCTGTATCAGCGTTATCAGCGGCTGCAATCCTTGCAGGAGAGCGTGGCGCATTTAATCCGGACGCTCGGCGTGTATCCGCTCTATAGCATCGTGGTCTTGAATACGGGCGAATGGGGAGTGGTGGGCGCCATCACGCCGGGGAAGGCGCATTTGCCGACGATTTATCTGTTCCGTGATTCCAATGGACGTTCGTGCGCGCCGCCGGTTGAGGTGGATCTCTCCCGGGAGCGGGAAGGCGGGCGAGCCATTCAGGATGTCCGTGACCCCAGGCGGGAGCATGTCGATATCGAATCGATCTTGCGGCGGGTCGCGGCATGAGTCTTCCCTCTCCGTCACAACACGAGCCTCAGGACGGCGGCGAGGTCACGTGGATGCCGACCCGTGAGGATGCCCAGCTTCTTCTGGAGGCGTCTGGGGAATGTGTGTTTCTTACCGATCGCGAGGGCCGCATTCTGGCCCTCAATCCCATGGCACAACAGATGGTGGGCCGGACGCGCCAGGTGCTGGGCCTGTCGTTTCATGATCTGATGGGCTGTCTGTTGCCGGCAGACCACGCCCCGGCCCTCTGTCCGGTGGAGCATGTGGTGCAGACAGGCGAAGTCATGATGCTGGTGTCGCACCTGTGGAAGCGCGGCGACCTCCACTATGAACTGTCGAGCTCGTTCTGGCCTCGCCTGCAGCGGGGCAGACGGATCGGCGCGGTGATTGTCTGCCGCGATCTGACATCCGCGATCGAGGCGCAGCGCGATGTGCAGCGGGTGGCACACCTGGCCGAGGATGCGCCGAACCCGATTGTCGAGTTCGAGGCCGATGGGACGATGCGGTATGCGAACGCCGCGATGGTGGAGCTCATCACGCAATGCGGGGCGCTCCACACCGGCGTCGAGGCGGTGTTGCCGGCCAACCTGTCCGCCATTCTCCGCAACTGTCTGAGCGCGCGCGCCCCGTCGGCCCGGATCGAGCATGCGGTGGCCGGCCGCGTCATTGCCTGGTCCTTCTTTCCGCTCGGGGAATTGGAGCAAGTCCGCGCTTACGGCCTCGATATCACGGCGGACGTCGCCTTGCGGCGGGCGAAGGAAGCGGCGGAGGAGTCGGCCCGAGCCAAGGGGATTTTTCTGGCCACGATGAGCCACGAACTGCGCACGCCGATGAACGGGGTGCTGGGCTGCACGCAACTGTTGCAAGACACCTCCTTGACCGAGTCCCAGCGGCAATTGATCCAGACGATGGAGCGATCGGCCCAAGCCCTGCTGGGGCTGGTGAATGACATTCTCGACTTTTCGAAGGTTGAAGCGGGCAAGCTGACGCTGGAGACGGCGGAGGTGGATCTGCGGTCGTTGATCGAGGATGTGGTCACGCTGGTTTCGGAGCTGGCCAGGCAGAAAGGCCTGGCGCTGGCGGTCAAGGTTGCGCCCGGCGTTCCCCAGGAGCTGCGCGGCGATCCTGTCCGGCTGCGGCAGTTATTGTTCAATCTCGTCGGCAATGCCATCAAGTTTACCGAGACGGGTGGCGTGGAGGTTTCCGTCGAACAACCTGAATCCACCGGGGATATGGCGGGCCGGATGCTGTTGAGATGGAGCGTGACGGACACCGGCATCGGCATGACGGAGGAACAGCAGGCGCGATTGTTCCAGGCCTACTCGCAAGCGGATGCCTCGACGGCGCGCCGGTTTGGCGGAACCGGCCTCGGGCTGATGATTTGCCGCCAGCTGGTGGAGCTGATGGATGGCGAGATCACCGTGCAGAGCCGGATCGGACAGGGCACCACGTTTTGCTATACGACGGTCTTGTCGCTGCCGCTCGAACGGACTGTGGGCGGGCCTGCCGACAGCGGGATCCGGCGGAACGCCGTGCCAAGAGTCCTGGTTGCCGATGACAATGAGATCAATCAAGTGGTGGCGAGCAAATTCCTGCAGAAACTCGGATATCAGGTCGAGGTGGTGCCTAACGGGCGGGAGGCCGTCGAGATGCTGGCCTGCGCCTCGTATGACGCGGTGTTGCTGGATTGCGACATGCCGGAGATGGACGGCTATGAGGCCGCGCGTTTGATTCGGCAGCGGGAACAGGAGCGCGGCACCCGGGTGCCGATCATTGCGCTGACCGGGCATGTGTCGCAGGATGCCATTGACCGGTGCCGGCAGGCCGGCATGGATGACGTGATGACCAAGCCTGTGACGCTCACGGTGCTGCGAACCATGCTCGACCGTTTTCTGGAAGGCCCGACGCCATAGCCCACGCCGGAAATTTCCGTCTTCCCCCGATAGATGCCTTCAATCATGACGATTGGAACAATCGAATGGACCTCCTGCGCCCGTTTCCATTAGGGTATGCCGAGCTAGAATAGACCCCAAGGGGGAGATGGCGATGCCGAATGGAGGAACACAGCGGGTGGTGCTCTACAGCGACTTCAACTGCCCCTTCTGCTATGCGATGCATGAGCAGTTATGGGAGTTGGGACTTGCCGAACAGGTGGAGTGGCGGGGCGTCCAGCATGCCCCGTATTTGCCGGTGCCGATGGCGAAATGGGCGGGCGCGATGCACGCGGAGCTTCGTCAGGAAGTGGCGATGGTCGGGCGGCTCGCGCCGGCGTTGCCCATTACGGTGCCGGGCGGGAAGCCCAACACGCGGGCGGCGATTCGTACGGCGGCAGCCGTGCTCGCACGCGATCGGCAGCAGGGGGAATCGCTGGTGCGCGCGCTGTATGGCGCTTTCTGGAGAGACGGAGCCGATCTCTCGGATCCTGCCCTGCTCAGGAGTTGCGCGGGGGTGACCGAAGAGGATCTGCAGGATGCTTCTGCGGAGGTGCTGCAGACGGTAGACCGATGGGATGATGAGTGGCGGCAGACGGGGCAATCCGGCGTGCCTCTGCTGGTGGGGCCGGATGGAGCGCAATTGGTCGGGTTCGTCCGGGCCTCGGAGGTGGTGCGATTTGTCCGGCTCGTTTGACCTCTCCGTATTCTGTGCCTCCGGCTATCGGGTCGTGAGTATTAGAGCCCGGTCGAGTAGAGCCGAATGCCGGCCCGTCATTGGTGGGCTGATCCTGCAAGAGGAACATGGTAGGGTGAGCTCATGACAGGGCTATCTTTTCCTGACCGTCAGGTGTTCGAAGAAGACTCGATGGATGCGGGGATGAACGACGCGGATCCCGAACGCCAGGCCTTGCGGTCGGCCGCCGAGCTGTTGGCCAAGGTGCTCGACTCGGCGATTGCGATCCCTGGGACGCGGATTCGTATCGGCCTGGACCCGCTGTTTGGGATGGTCCCCGGGATCGGGGATGTGTTTGCCAGCGCGATCGGATCGGTCATTCTCCTCATCGCGGCCCGGCTGCAGGTGCCGAAGATCGTCTTGCTGCGCATGGGGATCAATCTGATGATCAACGGGATCGTCGGCATGATTCCCGTCGCGGGGGATGCGTTCTCGATCTGGTTCCAGAGCAATCGTCTCAATGCGCGGCTCCTGGCGGACTATGCCAGGCCGTCGCCGCCCCGGTCGACGGCGGGCGATTGGCTGGCCGTGGGCGGCGTGTTGCTCGTTTGTCTCAGTGCGGTGGTCGGAGCGATGGTGCTGGTGCTCTGGCTGGCGGGGCAGGTCGGGCAGTTCTTGCAGTAAGAGACCGGAGTGTAACAACAAGGCATGAAGAAGACAGCGGCCGGTCCAGCCGGAGCGGAACAGGCAGCGGGCACCATCCTGGTCGTCGATGACGAACCGGCGGTCTGTTACGTCACCGGAGAAATGTTGAAACAGCAGGGATTTCCCGTCCTCTGCGCGGAAAATGGCGAGCAGGCCCTGCGCCTGTTCGCGGAGCATCGGGAGCGGATCGCCTTGCTCCTGACGGACATTGCCATGCCGAAGCTGTCAGGACCGCAGCTGGCGCAGCAGCTTCGCGCGCAACGGCCGGGCTTGCCGGTGCTGTTCATTTCCGGGGTCGTGTCGCCGGCCAATTTCGAGGGCATCATGGGCGGATGGCTGATCACGAAACCCTATGGGCCATCCAGCTTGGCGGCAAAGATCCGCGAAGTGTTGCGGGCGTCCGTCTCCGGTTTGTAAGGCCCGCGTCTCCCGCCGACCGTCAGACAGCACACCATTCATGAGAAGCTACAGTTGCGGGGAGGGGGCCGGAGGAGGGAGGACCTTCGTCCAGCGGATACTGGTCTTTCCGTCGCTCGTGGTCAATCCGCCCTCATGGAAGGCCACGATATCGACTGTGCGCTGCCGCTTCTGCGCCGGTTGCAGCCGGGGGACGCCGGCTTTGGTCACGATCGTCCCGCGCAGCGTTTCGATAATCAGGAGATCCGCCGCGGCCGAGGGTTTAATCGACCAGACAAACGACGCGGGGCCTCCGGCGTAGGTGCCGGTGCCTTCCCAGCGTCCGACGAGCGCGGGATCGACCGTCTTCAGTTGAAACACGGGCACACTCGTCGCCTCGTGCCGCAGCTCCCAGAGCTCGGCGGGAATCTGCGCGGGATCCTGGTCCGGCTGCAGCCGGCTCCACGTGGCATGGAGACTGCCGGTGCTGGAGAACGATTGCGGGGTGCTCGTGAGATAGGTGCCCTTCCAGGCGAGGCCCTTGAAGGTGTTCGACCGTTCGAGCGACCAGCGGCCGGCGTCGGCGTTCACGACCCCGTCGAATTGCATCATCGACGAAAGCGTCCAGGTGCGATTCGGCTGAATCACCAGCAGCAGTTCATGCTTGATCGCGCCCTGCAGCGCGTGCGCATGCCAGGTGCCGGTCAGGCCGGCCAGGTCGATCGGGACGGATTTGGCCGGCCCGGACGAAGTGCCCGAGACAGCGGGAAGCGTCTGCGTCATCGCCGCCTGGCTGGTGCGAGCCGTGGCGGCCGGCGGCATGGAGGCAGCCGGTGCGGAGGGCGGTACAGAGCCGGCCGAGTCCCCCGCCACGAACGTCGAGCCGCCATAGCGAGCCGCGGCCATCTTGCCCAGTTGCGTGACCGAGTCCGGAAGATTGGTCTGAGAAAGGGAGGAGACCATGACCGTCACCAGCGCCTGTCCGCGGATGAAGCTCAACCGCGCCAAGGAGGGCGGCGAATAGACCCGCACCGCGCCGTCGGCCAAACCGGGAAGGAGATCGCTGTCCCGCCGGAGCCGCTCTTTATTGAACCAGGTGCGGCGGTCCTTGCCTGCGGTTTCATCCACTTGCACCGTCACGGCATTGGAGTTGTTGCGGCTGGCTTTGAAGACACAGGTGTTCGGATCGGTGAGTGCCCCAGCCTGAACCCGTTCGCCCAGAGCCCGTTCCGCCTCGGCTGCGGTAATTAACGAACAGGGGTCGGTCTGGACCGATGGCAGATGCGACTCCTCGCCACAGGAGAGGAGCGTGAGGCACAGCAGCGAAAGCGCAGACAACGGCAGCGATCGAATCATAGGGACCACGACTCCGGGATGAACTCTAGTCGATTGTACAGCGATCCGGAGGGCAGTGCTATCACTCATTCGAGCGGCAATCAGCCGGCGACGAACGTGAGCGAGACACCGTTGATGCAATAGCGGAGGCCGGTTGGCTTGGGACCGTCGTCGAAGACATGGCCCTGGTGGCCGCCGCAGCGGGCGCAGTGGACCTCGATGCGGGTCATGAAAAATTTGGAATCGGTGCGCGTCTCCAGCACCTTCGGGTCGATCGGCTGCCAAAAGCTCGGCCAGCCCGTGCCGCTGTCGAATTTGTGTTCGGATGAAAACAGGGGCAGATCGCAGCCGGCGCAGTGGTACAGCCCTGCCAGATGATTCTCATGGAGGGGGCTGGTAAAGGCCCGTTCCGTATCTTCATGCCGCAACACCCGATAGGCCAGGGGCGACAGCTGGTTCTTCCATTCCTCGTCCGTCTTCGTGACTTTCACAATCGGGCCGATATCGATTTTGGGAGGCATAGGGGATCTCCTTTAGCTGGATGGGCGTCGCATCTATTCAGGAGTCGAACGATAGGTCCAATCCTTACATAGGCCCCTGCGGAAGGGCAAGGAGCGGGGGAGCGTCCTGCCTATGACAGGGGGACGGAGGCATAGCCCCTGGGACACACAAGCTACGGCTCTGGTTTCTTCTCAAAACCCTTGAGGAACGGCGCGATGGTGTCGATGGGGATCGGGAAGATCGTCGTCGAGTTTTTCTCCGCCGCGATTTCCACCAGCGTTTGCAAATACCGGAGCTGCAAGGCGGCCGGGTTGCGGCTGATCACATCGGCGGCATCGGCCAGGCGGCGCGAGGCCTCGAATTCGCCTTCGGCATGGATAACCTTCGCGCGCCGTTCGCGCTCCGCTTCCGCCTGGCGCGCGATGGCCCGTTGCATTTCCTGCGGCAGGTCCACGTTCTTCACTTCCACGGCGGTGACTTTGATGCCCCAGGGCTCCGTCTGCTGGTCGATGATCCGCTGGAGGTCGGCGTTGATCTGCTCCCGCTTCGACAGCAGGTCGTCGAGCTGGCTCTGCCCCAGCACGCTCCGGAGCGTCGTTTGCGACATCATGGAGGTGGCATAGAGATAATCTTCGACTTGAATGATGGCGCGCTCCTGGTCCACCACCCGGAAGTAGATGACGGCGTTCACCTTGACGCTGACGTTGTCCTTGGTGATCACGTCCTGGGGCGGCACATCCATCGCCACCGTGCGCAAACTGACCCGCACCAGTTTGTCGATAAACGGCAGGATGATCACCACGCCGGGCCCGTTGCCCCCGACGAGCCCGCGCGACAGCCGGCCCCAGCGGAAGATCACCGCCCGTTCGTATTCCCGCAGGACGTTGAACCCCATCAGAATCAGGATCAAGACGAGAAGCACGGCGGCAAATGGACTGAACAGCATATCAGGCCTCTTTCTGTGTGGAGAGGGGTTTCACGTACAATCGCAAGCCATCCATGCGCACCACTTCGGCTTCGTCCCCCGCCCGGAGCGGCTGGTCGCTGGTGGCTTCCCAGAGTTCGCCATGGACCGCCAATTGGCCGTGCGGCGCCAGCGCCGTCTTGGCAATGCCCACCAGCCCGACCATTTCCTCCCGGCCGGTCACCGGCCGCCGCCCCATCGCCCGCAGGCCCATGCCGACGATCAAGAGGGAGAAGGCTCCCACAAGGAGGACCACCGGCAGGATGACCGACCAGGAAATCTGCAGAAACTCCGCATCGGTCTTGATTAGCATCACCGATCCGAGGAGCATCGACACGACCCCGCCGATGCCCAGCAAGCCGTAACTGGTCACGCTGGCTTCCAGAATGAAGAAGACGATCCCGAGCAGGAACAAGAGCACGCCCGCATAGTTCACCGGCAGCGACTGAAAGGAGTAAAAGGCCAGGATCAGACTGATGGCCCCGACGACGCCCGGCAGAATCGCGCCGGGATTATAGAGCTCGGCGATGATGCCGATCGTGCCGATGGTCATGAGCAGATAGGCGATGTTGGGATCGCTGAGCGTCTTGAGCAGTTCGAGGCGAAGCCCCATCGGGAATTCGCGCACCGTGGCATCCGCCGTGTGCAGCACCGCCGGTCCGCTGGAGAGGGGAACCGTGCGGCCGTCCAGCTGTTTGAGCAGCGCCGGGATGTCTTCGGCAATCAGATCGACGATCTTCAGCTTCACGGCCTCCCGTTCCGTCACCGACACACTCTTCCGGACGGCCTCTTCCGCCCAGGCGGCGTTCCGGCCCCGCTGCTCGGCGATTGATTTGAGATAGGCCACGGAATCGTTCTCCACCTTCTCCTTCATCGTCGCATCCATCTCGCCCCCGCCCACGGACACGGGATGGGCGGCGCCGATGTTGGTGCCGGGCGCCATCGCCGCCACATGCGCGGCCATCGTGATAAAGACCCCGGCCGAGGCGGCCCGCCCGCTGGAGGGCGCGACATAGACGATCACGGGCACAGTGGCGCCGGTCAGATCCTTGATGATGAGCCGCATCGACGTATCGAGGCCGCCGGGCGTATTGAGGCGGATGACCAGCGCCTGCGCCTTCGTTTCTTGGGCCGACGCGAGCGCATCGTGCAGATATTCGGCGGAGACCGGATTGATGATCCCGTCATAGGTGGCGAGCACTACGGACGATTCGGCGCGCACAGAAAGCGGGGCAGTCAGCAAGACGGCGAACATCGCGCCAACCGCGATGAGCCGGGACAGGAGCCGCAGACAGGGAGGACTGCTCGGGAAGTCCATCGAGGTGTCCCTCCGGCACATCCGAATCAGAATAAACCGTTACCGGCAATTTTGAGCATACGAGCCGCCGGAAGGGGTGTCAAGGAAGGGGGAGGGGTGTGCGGCGGAGACGATCCCTCCGCCTGCTCCGGCACTGTGGCGCGACCACGCTACGTGGATCATCTGCTCAACGCCGAAACTTGTTCCGTTCAATGCGTCGCCTGAACGGATCTTCGAACATCGGCATTGCCAGCCAGGAGCTGGCCGCAGCTGATCAACAAGCGTGGTGCCCGCGCCTTCGTGCATGTCGCAGGTGGAGGGTCGTCTCCGCCGCACGTGGAGAAGGAAGATGAGGCTCTATGAGAGGGGTATTGTCTGCGCATGCCGGACACTGGACCATCGCGCATAGGGAAACGGTGAGTCAGAAAAACTCCCGTGCCCGTGATGCTTAAAAAAACAGGGGGTGTGAGCGACGTGGGAGGCAACCCTTCGCTCGAAGAGATGGGCAGTGGAGTCTTCGAGCTGCGCTCACAGCCCCTATCTACCGGATAATCATAATTTGGCTCTCGTCAAGAATGGGCGTTGCGAGGGGAAAAGGCTGAGGGATAGACAATAAAAAAGCGGAGCGGAAGCAGGTTCTGAGAGATGTGTGTCAATTGCTGAGATCTCGGAGGGGTTTTAGACTTCCCACCCATCGGTGGGCCTGCTCACCGCCCCTACACCCGACCTCGATTCCATTGAGTGTTCCTCTCACCAACCTCCGCCCACTATATAGATAACGTGTGTTGGCCCATGATCAAGGAGGGGAGACGGGACGGACCACTTGTGCCGGTTGTGGTTGGGCGATGCGCATCGGCCACACTGGGGAAAGGCGGAGGAAACCTATTGCTGCACCAAAAGATCGAGCGTCAGTTGGTCGGGCTGGCCGTCGAAGTACTTGAGCAGGGCGTCTTTGAAGAGTGCGTTGTCGGTGGCAGCGGTCGAAAACAAGGTCAGGCAGGAGCGGAATTTCAGATGGTCGGGATACCCGAAGATCTCTTCAGCGCTACGCCCCTCCACGTCGAGAACAAGCTGCGTACATGCTCGGAGTCTGGGACCAAGGATAGCGTGCTGTATGTAAGCCTTGGCCTCGTCGAGAGAGGCAATGGCAAACTGCTGCGCCATGCTACTGCGGCCAAGACCTGTGATTTGAGGAAAGATAAACCAGATCCAGTGACTACGCTTTCTTCCGGCCCGCAGCTCAGCAAGGACTGTGTTGTAGGTGTGCGCTTGTGCGTCGAGGAAGCGGTGGAGATTGTAAGCGTCGGTCATGATCTGTGCCGGTAACACTAGGCGGTCTCAGGTTTTGCCAAATTTTGAACAATTCAGAATGTTAAAATTTTATTCTCAGGAGGGGGAGGTGATTCCGGTCAACAGACGAAAGCATAGGCGTGGCTATAATTCAGCAGGGGATGTCATTGCGTCAAGTTCATCCGTTAGATCAAATAAGCGACAATCTGATCCCGGTAGGGAATATGTATGAGTATTATAAGCCTTAGGGTGAGCGTAGCAGACTTGCAGCGATTCTTCTTCAAATGCAGCTAAGGCAGTGCCGAGAGTTGATATCTTTGTGTTCATGGGGGCGATTACGGTGTTGTGACCTGGGAATTTCTTTGCCTGTTCTAGAATTGTGCGTCTAGTATCAAGAGGGTCGATGCATGAGAATTGGAATTGTTCAACCTTTGCAATTACGGTGGCCTTTTTTTCGACGAGCTCCAGGAGTTTTCTGTGAAACACTGCGTTGGTAGCATGGTGTTCTTTGCTTATGGAGGCTGATTGCTCTCCTATGCCTAGTGAGATAATTGCTGGATCGTAGGCCTCAATGACCTTCTCGGCTCGCTCGCTCTCAAAACCTGCCAATACAACTAGATGCAGTTTTCTCGATGGTAGTAGATTGCCTGGATACCCAAGGACTGAGCGGATATCATCTACACCTTTGCTGAGCCATTTTTGTTCGTCAGGTAGATCTGTTGCGTATTGGCTGGCGCCAGTATAGCCAGCAATGATCTTAAATCTATGCACTGAGTTGCGGAGTATCCGAATGAGTATAAGCAATTGCTCGTGAGTAAATGTTGTAATATCAACAAATATGGTTCCCCCAGATATTATGGGGGCAGCAGCCAGAGTTTCAGAAAAATGATCTGCTGCCAATAGGGGGGCGTCAGTTCGAATATTCAGTATCTCGTGCTTTGACGGATAGAGATTCTTCAAGGCCTCGATATTCTTGCTGGCAGATTCGGCATAATCTTCGTTTACACAAAACACGGCATGACCGACCCGATTTGGCGTGATCGCTCTTGCGAGAGACTGGGATCGCTTCTCGAAGCTTGCACACCCAATGAAGAGATCAATCTTATCCGGAGCATAATTATGCAGTTCGGCAAGAGAGATTTTAGTTGAAAGCTTCACGAAGAAGTTTCCTCCGAAAAGAGATCTCGTTGAGAACTGCCAATTACTTCATCATCTATTCGGTTCTTAATGCTGCGCAGGGTTGTGGTGGGATGTAGGATAGCACTTCGCAAAAATTCGTTGGTGACGAACTTATATGCGGAGAAGCCGGTTGGGTCGAGTAGGAAATGGGGTGCCATCATACGGCTTAGAACGTAGAGTCTAGTTCGCCCTGTTCCTTCCTTTGTGCCGATTGCAGCTTCATAGAGGTATCCATTCTCAATCCCAAGTTTCAGGACTTCCTTAACTTCGGGATCTAGTTCGTCAGAAAGAGCAAATGAAAATATCCGACGTTCGGCTGCGTTGGAGACAAGGATCATTTGGAATAAGCCACCCAAAACTGTCACGAGATTTTTGAGGCGTTGAGTTTTCGTAACATTGTCGGGATTTTGTTGCTCGTCTATCGCTAATCTGTCGAACTCGGCCATCATGAAATTGTCTGACTGTCCCTTGAGAATGTCGTGCTGAATTCTGGGGTCAATAAATTGTACCGTGCCATGTTTGGAATGTTTTCTTTGCTCACCGTACATAAGAGACGCGGACTCAAGGAAGTGACGAATAACACCAGAAGAAATATGAACGATCTGTTTGAACCCTGCGTAACGATAGGTGGATCCTTGCTTGCTGCTTCCCCTTAACCGCTTAATATACTCTGGTCTGGCATAGCGATAAGCGTCGTCTTCTGGACGATACCCACGACCAAACTTTGGCCAGTTGGCTTTAAGCTCTTTGGCTATTTCTTCAATTTTAGCCTCTTGCGCCTTGTCCTCTGGGAAGAATTCTTCGGGAGATGCGGTGATGGCTGCTCTTTGCAGCCGTTTTCTTACAATCTCTTTAACCCAGTTTGGATACCGCTCTTTGGGAGAGGTATAGATGCTGGTAATATTACTTTCTGAGAAATCATGTGGTGAGGCTATCTTGCCTTCGTTGATTGTGCGATAGGTCTTGTAGTTCAATTGGGTGGCGATTTTAAGGCAAACGAAGTCTGTGCTTCGGGAAGATACCCAGGTGTTAAGTATTTGGGTTTGTTTTTCGCTGAGATTGTCTGCGTCATCGATCATCAGAAATATAGGGCCGCTGGGCATGAAGCTTAGGCTAGAGAGATCTTTGAAAAGTGGAAGTAGGAAATCATGAAATCCCAACAATGCGTCGGAGTACGGCATATCCTTCCCTGTGAATGAAACTGTTCGGAGGTATGCGATGGTCCTTAAGTAGAGGCTGTCAAAGAGCTTTACGAGATCCGCAAGAGTTGTTGGTTTCTCAGCCTCTGATTTCGGAGTCCAACCTGCTTGTTGCAAACGCTCAAGGATTCGCGAGCAAGTCTGGAAAACTTCTTTGGATTCTGCTTCGGACAGATTGCTAATACTAACTGCAGAATCAATTGCGAAAATTGTTTTTGTGGCGAAAAAAAGAGCCATTGCATGTTCTGCAAGGATAACCTCAGCGAATTTATCTTTGAGACGAGCAAATTCACTAAGTCTTAGATCTGTAGCTTTAATTGAGGCATATACACCGAAGTAAGGGAGCTGTTTAAGGGACACGTTTCGACTTATCATTTGGCAATCAGGTGCCATAAAGCGCAGCATCATGCTCTTGCCTGACCCGCGAGGCCCGTGAAGAAATGCATGTCCAGTCTTTTGGACGTTGAAGTAATCTGAGAAGATGTCAACGAACAAATCTACTATCTCTTGGGCTGACATGCCTTCTGGAGTTTGAACGGAAAAAGGATTTTGGCCAATGACATCCATAGATGCTTAAATCTTAGTTTGGAGACATTTGTGAAGTGTTTGCCCAAGCAGATGGGGGTATCTCTTGGCTAGGTTTTCAGGAGAGGATGGGTACCCAGACTCCTCAAGTCGAATGGGATGTGTTTGGATTGGAGTCATGTCTTCTCCGTTAATATTGATCGTCACATCAATTCGATCCACTCTAAATACCGGGAACATGAAACGAGTGCAATATTTTCGCTCGAGGTCCATTTTTTCTAACCGGAGCAGGATCTCATCGATCAGATATGTTTCACCGTCACCTTTTCCCCATAAACGTGTTGCTCGGTTGATCGGGATGTCATATTTAATATCAATAGTTTTGGCGCCTCTATCAGGCCACGCAGTTGTTACTGACTCAGCATACGCATGATAGACTTCACTCTTCTTGCTAATGGCTCCTCCATCAAGAAGTACTCGTGCCCCACGACCACGGTTTTCACAGACCTCATCGGCAAATCTAAGGAGAGCCGCTAAGACCTGTGCTCTGAAGCTGGCCGTCGCATGCCGACTATGTTCTTTGAGGATTCCAATTGTATCTTTATCTCCTGTTGGTGTTTCCCCGCCATGCGCCTGTGCCACATCGGCAATGTCTTTCTTCTGGACGTTATCATCCCCAGCCAACGCTCCCATTTCACTGAGGAGTTTGAAGGCTTTCTTTTCATGACCGATACGTCCATAGACGTTGCCCGCATCATGTAACAGGATAGCCATGAGAAGGACGTATACCTCGTAGGGCTTCAATCGATCCGGAACGCATTTGGGCTCTTCGGCACCAATCATTAGCCCAGCGTAAACAATAACCTGGTCGAAGTGATCGGGGCCATGATCCGTATAGATTCCTCCATCGGTTGCAAGAGTAGCCCCAATATGCTTGTACACATTGTTAATTAACCACTCCTTAACGGAGCGATATCGTTGGAAATAGTCAATTTGTGGGGTTGGAAATTCATTCCTCGATGAGGCCGATACTTCCTTTAGGCATGCTTCCAACGGTAATAGGTGAGCCAGGGTCATGTGCAATCACCGGATTGATTAATAGAAAGTAGTTCTTGGAAAATTGCTTTAGCTAAAAACGGAGGGACGGCATTCCCCACTTGCTGTTGTTGAAAGCCTATTGATCCGGTGAACCGGAACCAATCAGGGAAAGACTGAAGCCTGGCCGCTTCGCGGACAGACAGCCCTCGGTCTTGCCTTGGGTGAATGAGCATATTCTTTCTGAAGTTCCCAATTACGATAGAAGGCTCATTCTCTTTTAGTCTGTAGTAGATCCCAGTATGACATCGGGAAGGATCAGCATAATTTTTCATCAGACGGCTAGGAATCTGTTCCCAGTTTCCTCCTTGCGGAATATGGCGGTAACGACTCAGTACATAGGATGCGTTGCGGGTTACAAGATGACCACTGCAGTGGGTCAATGTGCCACGCAACATTTTTGCATACGAAGTACTAGCCTTGACCGGATACCGAAGCATATCGGAACTTGCGCCATTTTCCAATTCAGGCAAATCACTCAAAGCCTCTTGTACCGTAATTTGGCGGTGGGATTTTCCTTTGGGTAGTGGTAACGAAACGCCATGGAGAGACCCAATGATGAAAAGCCGTGATCGGTCTTGGGGAATACCAAAGTCCTTAGCGTTGAGAACTCCGAAAGAGAGGGTATAGCCAATCTTTTTGAGCTCACGCATTATATGCTCAAGAAAGGCACCTCTTTCTGTTTCAATAATGCCTCGTACGTTCTCGAAGACAATCCAGTCAGGATGGATAGTTTTGACGAAACGTGTGTATTCTCGAAATAACCAATTTGAGGGGTTTGAAGCTGAGCGGGTTCGCTGATTTGAGGTTGAAAATCCTCTGCATGGTGGGCCGCCAAATATGACAGTTGGTTCTTTTGTTCTTTTAAGTTTGGAAATCTGGGGAATGCTCAGTGGGTCAACTAGCCGAATGTCTTTTTGGAGGACTGGGGTGTTTGGATGATTTTGAGCATAAGTTGCCGCTGCAGATCGATCTGCCTCAATGGCAAGGGAAATTCTGACCCCTGCCATTGTAGCACCGATAGACATACCTCCGGCACCTGAGAATAAATCGATTCCAACCATAGGAATATTCCTCAACCGCCTTGCAACCTATCATTTCCCGCCTCCTTCAAGTCAAGAAAGGAAGTTCGTCAGAAGAGGAAAATGGATATAGGAGTCATTTCGCCTATCCGAATGTTCGCTCAACACCTACCCATGTATGGATAAGAAAGCAATGACACAGATGGGGTATTCTGATTTTTAGCGTATTTTTTGATCAAGTGAGATAGGTGGAGAGAACCGGGAATCAGGGTCGTTGCTTGACTTGGCACCTGAGGACCGCTTTTCGCTCAAGAATATGGGGGGTGGTGCAGATTAGGCTGCTGCATTTTTCACCCGGGCTTCTGCCCGATGGCCGATCGTGGCGAGGACTCGGATCAGCAGACTGAGTTACCGCCGGCTTGCTACGCGTGTTCGGGACGAAGGGCGTTTGGTGGGTTTCTTCGGAACAGGCATGAAGAGCGCGGGTGAGACACCGAAGCGGGCGGCCAATTGGGTGATTTGGCGGACGTTCAGGTCTCGCTTGCCGGAGAGGATTTCTGAGACGACGCCCTGGCTGCCGATCTCTGACAAGTCCGATTGCTTGAGCGCATGCTCTTCCATCAAGGTGCGGAGGATTTCGGAGGCGGATGAGTCGGAGAAGGGGACATGGGCGTCCTCATATGCTTCGATAAAGAGGCCAAGCATCTCCGCCAGGTCGGCCAGGGGGTGGGTTTCTTGCTGACCGATTTTATCCAGGATTTCATCGAGGACGGCCACGGCGCGGTTATAATCGGCTTCAGTCCGTAGCGGACCGAGTGGAATCCGCTGCCGGATGCGGCGGTAGTCGGTATGGGCGTCCTGAATGTATTTGGCAAGCATGGATCAAGTCCTCCACGTGTTCCGGTCGTATTCTGCGTGCGTCAGGATGTGCCGGATGTACAGCTTCTTCCGATTATAATGAATGGCTGCGATCAGCCGAAACGTGTTTCTTCCGATTCTTACACCCCTTGGACTTCGCGCGATGACCCTGCTATGGTGCTCGCATGACTATAAATGCTCCCATCGTTCCGGAAACTGTGAATTGTGCGAATGGCCAGTGTGGGCGGGCGCTCGACACCCAGCGCAATCAAGGGCACCCTGACTCGACGGTGCCGCCCAGTTATATCCACAAGCTCTACCATCTCTCTCT
This sequence comes from Nitrospira sp., assembly GCA_035968315.1. Classification (NCBI taxonomy): domain Bacteria; kingdom Pseudomonadati; phylum Nitrospirota; class Nitrospiria; order Nitrospirales; family Nitrospiraceae; genus Nitrospira; species Nitrospira sp. The sequence continues at coordinate 666,071 of JAVYIN010000005.1, read as the reverse complement.
CCCGTCGTACTCCGTCGCCTGCATGAAATGTGGGCACTACTCGATCCGGTATCAACGGCCTCAGCCGGACTGATCGACGCGGAGCTTCTCCTGGCGAGCGGGTATTCTCTTCTTCCGGCTGGACGGCTTCGATTCGGTTAGTCCGGTCTTCCTGCTTGCGCCCAAGGAAGGTGTCTAGTAGACTCTGGCACAGATCCCCTTGTTATCTAAGGCGGCTGACGATGCCACAAGTAAGTCCACACCATGATGCTGCGCGGATTGCTGACAATTTGCGCCGGACGATCGAATTGACGGAATTGGGGTTGGCCTTGCGTCAGGCCGTGCTGCGACAGGACCATCCGCAGGGCGATGGACTCGTCCAGGTGATGCACGAGATTCGACTGGCCAAAGAGCAGGCATGGCGGCAGAGCCGATCCTAATTCACGCCCTTTCCGACCTCATTACCGAGTTCAATCGTCGTGGTGTGGCCTATGCGCTTGCAGGAGGCTGGGCGTACAGTGCCTTGGTCGAGCCACGGGCCACAACCGATATTGATCTTCTCATTCTTCTCGATCGGCCGTCCCGGGATACGCTCCATGCGCTGGTGTCGCCATTGTTCGATGCCACGGTGATACATCCTGCACCGATGGTGTTTCATGGACTGTCGATTTGGCGAATCGTGGGAATTCGCCGCGATCAGGAAATCCTCGTCGATCTGCTCCTGGCGGATTCCACCTATCTTCAAACGGCATTGGGTCGCGCCCGCCGGGTTTCGTTTGCCTCGCTGTCGGTTCCCATTCTCACGGTGGAAGATCTGATCATCTTAAAGACGCTGGCGGGGCGGCTGCAGGATCTCGCCGATCTGGAGAAAATCCACGTGCGCCAGTCTGAGCTGCATATCGACTGGGCGTATGTGGAGCATTGGAAACGGACGCTTGGCCTCGCCGATCTATAGCGCAGGGCTCGAGGTTTCGGTGTTGGATCTGGAGCTGTGAGGCTGCGGCGCGGTGGCTCACGGTTCGTCCCGTTCGGCTCATTCTGCCCCTTTTCCCGGTACTGTCCCCTCTGTTTTCTCCTTCTCAGGGACCCTGCGGATACCGTAGAATAGCCCCGCGTTGAAGTACGTCACTCCGTTTTGGCCTGCGCAAAGACTCTGCCGCCCGGTGGAGGAAAGGGGAGCGTCGAGATGCACGCACAGCACACCGTTCAGGAATTGCTCGAGCGAGCTCAGGTGCACATCAACGGGACCCAACCGGGTGATATCCAAGTCCACCACGATCAATTCTACGATCGGATCCTGGCCGAGGGCTCGCTCGGGCTCGGCGAGTCCTATATGGATGGCTGGTGGGATGCCAACCGGCTGGACGAGTTCTTTTTCCGGATTCATGCGGTCGAACTCGACAAAGCCGTGCGCGATACGCGGCTGATTCTGAACGGGTTCAAAGCCCGCCTCTTCAATATGCAGACGCCGAGCCGCTCAAAACTTGTGGCGCAACGGCACTACGATCTGAGCAACGAGTTTTACGCACAGATGCTCGGCCCGAGCATGCAATATACCTGTGCCTATTGGAAGGGCGTGAAGAGCCTGGAGGAGGCGCAGGAACAGAAGCTGGATGTGATCTGCCGGAAGCTGCAACTTCAAAAAGGCGACCGTGTGCTGGAGCTGGGGTGTGGGTGGGGCGGGTTCGCCCATTTCGCCGCCTCCAACTATGGCTGTTCGGTGGTGGCCCACAACATTTCCGAGCAGCAGGTCGCCTACGCGCGCCGCTGGTGCGCGGGACTGCCCGTCGACATCAAACTCGAGGACTATCGTGAGGCCACCGGGGAGTTCGACAAGGTGGCGGCCATCGGCATCTGCGAACATGTCGGGTACAAGAATTATCGCACGCTGATGGAGGTGGCCCATCGGCGGCTCAAGCCGCATGGGCTGTTTCTGCTCCACAGCATCGGGAACAATGCCTCGGTGACCACCGGCGATCCCTGGTTCGATCGCTACATTTTCCCAGGCGGTATGCTGCCGTCGGCCGCGCAACTGGGCGAGGCGATGGACGGGCTCTTTGTGTTGGAGGACTGGCATAATTTCGGGCCCGACTATGACCGGACGCTTCTGGCGTGGCAGGAGAACGTCGACCGGCATCAGGCGCAATGGGAGCAGACCTTCGATGAGCGGTTCTTCCGCATGTGGCGGTACTATCTCCTGTCTCTCGCGGGGGCCTTCCGCGCCAGAACCATCCATCTCTGGCAGATCGTGATGTCGAAGCATGGCCTGTTGGGCGGCTATGAGGCGGTGCGCTGATGGCGATGATCTCGCTAGAAGACCATGCCCGCAAGCGAGCGGCCTTGGCGGAGTCCCTGCGCGCGTCTAGCCAAACCGGATCGCTGGCCCTCGACAAACCCACCTCCAATCTCTTCCGTCAGCGGGTGCAGGAGCCGCGGCAGAAGCTGGACGTCCGCGACTTCAACCATGTGATCCGCGTGGACGAGCAGGCCAGGACTGCCTTAGTCGAAGGGATGACGACCTACGAGGAGCTGGTCCGCGAAACGCTGCCGTTCGGACTGATGCCCTGCGTGGTCCCCCAACTGAAGTCGATTACTATCGGCGGAGCATTGGCGGGGATCGGCATTGAATCGTCCTCATTCAAGTACGGCTTCGTCCACGAAACGGTCCTGGCCATGGATATTCTCCTGCCTGACGGCAGGGTCGTGTCGGCCACCAAAGAGAACGAGCACCGAGATCTGTTCTTCGGGTTTGCGAATTCCTACGGCACGCTGGGCTATGCGCTCACCGTCACCCTCGCGCTCATTCCCGTCAAGAAATTTGTCCGGCTCCGGCACGAGCGGTATTCCGATCCGGAGACCTATTTCCAGGCCCTGGGGCGCATCTGCCGGGACGGGCAGGTGGCTTTCGTGGATGGCACGATGTTCAGCGGGCGGGAGCTCTATATCACGACCGGGGAATGGGTCGATCAGGCTGAATGGGTGAGCGATTACACCTATCAGCACATCTACTATCGATCGATCCAGCAGAAGACGGTGGATTACCTGACGGCGCACGATTACCTGTGGCGATGGGACACCGATTGGTTCTGGTGCTCGAAACATTTCTTCGTCCAGCATCCGCTCGTCCGGTGGCTGTGGGGCCGGAAGCGTCTCTGCTCCACTGTCTATTGGCAGGTGCGCAACCGGTTCAATCGCTCACCCGTCGCCCAGCGGATCGCCGGCGCGCTGACCGGCCGGCAGGAGCTCGTGATTCAGGACGTGGAAATTCCGCTGGAGCAGGCGCCGACGTTTGCCGCGTTCTTCAATCGGGAGATTGGGATCACCCCGGTGTGGATCTGTCCGGTCGCAGCCTACGATCCAACGGCCTCCTATCCGTTGTACCCGATGACTCCCGGCATGTTGTACGTCAATTTCGGATTCTGGGACGCGGTGAAGACCGACCATGAAGAGGGGTATTTCAATAAGAAAGTCGAAGCCACCGTGCGGGCCCTCCACGGCAAAAAGTCCCTCTACTCAGATGCGTACTATTCGCGCGACGACTTCTGGCAGTTGTACAACGAACCGGCCTACCGCGCGCTCAAGGTCCGGTATGATCCGGCGGCCAAGCTGAAGGATCTGTATGAGAAGTGCGTCCTCAGAAAGTGAGGAGGCCTGTGCCATGATGGGGCAGGCCCCGGTGTTGAACCGGGGCCTGGTGAGATTACGAGGCGGTCGAGGTCGCTAGGGGTTCATCCCGCTCACTGCCTGCCGATGCGGCCGCCTCTTGATTGAAGGCGGCCGGCAGCACTTCTTCGATCCGTTCGACCAGGATAAAGGTGAGTTCGTCCCGCACTTCCTGCGGCACGTCTTTCAGGTCCTTCTCGTTGGCCTTCGGCAGAATGATCCGCTTGATCCCGGCGCGATGCGCCGCCAGGACTTTTTCCTTGATCCCGCCCACCGGCAAGACCAATCCGCTCAAGCTGATTTCCCCCGTCATGGCCGTATCGCTCCGCACGGCTTTCCCCACGTAGCTGGAGGCCAAGGCCGTCGCCATGGTGATGCCGGCTGACGGGCCGTCTTTCGGAATGGCCCCCGACGGCACGTGGATGTGGACGCCGTTGCGTTTGAAGCGCGAGATATCCAGCCCCATGCTTTCGGCATGCGACCAGAGATAGCTGCGCGCCGCGCGCGCCGACTCCTGCATCACGTCGCCCAACTGGCCGGTGAGGGTCAGTTCATGGCTGCCGGGCAAGAGGGTGGTTTCGATATAGAGCACGTCGCCGCCGGTCGGTGTCCAGGCCAGCCCGGTCGCCACGCCCGGAGGCAGATTCTTCCGCGCCTCTTCCGGCATGAACCGTTCCGAGCCCAGCCATTCGCCGAGCAGGCCGGCGCGAATCTCGACCGGCTGCCGCTCCGCTCCTTCCGGCAGGTCGGCGAAGGTTAGCGCCACTTTTCTCGTGAGGCGTCCCAGCATCTGTTCGAGCTGGCGCACGCCCGCTTCGCGCGTGTAGCGGCTGATGACGAGGTTCAAGACCTCGTCGGACAGCAAGGCCTGGCTGGCGTCGAGGCCCGCCTCCTTCAGCCGTCGCGGCCAGAGGTAGCGGCGGGCGATTTCGGCCTTTTCCCGTTCGCTGTAGCCCTGCAGGCGGATGATCTCCATGCGGTCCAGCAAGGGCTGGCTGATCGTGTCGAGGGTGTTCGCCGTCGTGATGAAGAACGCCTTCGACAAGTCGAACGGCAGATCCAGATAGTGGTCGCGGAACGTATGGTTCTGCGCCGGATCGAGGATTTCCAAGAGCGCGGCCGCCGGGTCTCCCCGGAAGTCGCGGCCCATCTTGTCCACTTCATCGAGCATGAGGACCGGATTGTTGACGCCGGCCCGGCGCACGGCCTGGATGATCCGGCCCGGCAAGGCGCCGACATAGGTCCGGCGATGGCCGCGCAATTCGGCTTCGTCATGCACGCCGCCGAGGCTGAACCGCTCGAAGGTGCGGCCCATGGCTTTCGCAATGGACTGCCCCAAGCTGGTCTTGCCGACGCCTGGAGGGCCGACGAGGCAGAGGATCGGCGCCTTGGCAGTCGGATTGAGCTTCAAGACCGCCAGGTGTTCGACGATGCGTTCTTTCACTTCCTTGATGCCGTAGTGATCCTCTTCGAGCACCTGCCGGACCTTGGCGAGATCCAGATGGTCCTCGGAGGCGTTCTTCCAGGGCAGTTCGAGGACGAGTTCCAGATAGGTCCTGAGCACCTGATGGTCCGGCGAGGACGGCGGCACTTTCCCGAGGCGCGCCACTTCCCGCTCGGCTTCTTTCCGGACAGGGTCGGGGAGGTCGGCCTCCTGGATCTGTTTCTTCAGGTGGGCGATGTCGTGTTCTTCCCCGTCGCTCTCGCCCAGTTCCTGCTGAATGGCCTTGAGCTGTTCGCGCAGAATGTATTCGCGCTGGTTCTTGCCGATCTTGGCCTGGGCTTCGCTGGTAATCTTGTCGCGCACCTGGAGGATTTGAATTTCCCGCGACAGGGCCGCATAGAGGCCGCGCAGCAATTCGGCGGTCGAGGAGGTCTCCAGGAGTTTCTGCTCTTCGGCGACGGTCAGGTTGACGAGCGAGGCAATCCGGTACGCGAGGGCGACCGGGTCCTCTTCGTTGCTGAGGGCGACGCTGGCTTCCTGCATGCCCGGCGCTTGAATCAAGCGCGGCAGGTCCGTGACCAGTTCTTGAATGGCCCGATGCAAGGCCTGCACTTCGGTGCTGCTGTCGGAGGGCCGATCCAGCGCGCGCACGCGGGCGGTCATGTAGGGGGTGGTCTGCTCTGCTTCGATCAGCACCACGCGGTCCAACCCTTGGACCATGGCGTGGATGGTGCCCTCAGGGGATTGGGCCACCTGCCTGATAATGGCTTTGGTGCCGATGGGGTACAGATCGGCGAGGCCCGGTTCATCGGTCTGCGGGTCGCGCTGCGCGACGACCAGGATCATCTTCTCTTCGGTCTTCATCGCGGCGTTGACGGCGGCCATCGACCGTTCCCGGCCGATGGTCAGGGGCATCATGACCCCTGGGAACAAGACCGTCCGCTTGATGGGTAATATCGGCAGGGTCAGCACGGTTATCTCGTTGTTCATATGGCTCCTTCCCTTCGTCTCGTCCATGAGTCGGGACACGGTGAATGTGTGTCCTCCTTCAGATAGGTCGATGCGGAGGCAAGTCAAGGGGAAGGCAGGCGGGGCCTGAGGGCTGCCAGGAGGCTAAGCGAGGCACGCACGGTGGAGCATCAGCTCAGCTGGGTGTGGGATTGCCCGATGGATGTTCTACAGGCACGAGACGGCGTCTGGCCCCGCCTTGGACGATGAGGAATTCATAGAGGCGGCATTCGATGGCGCCGTTGAAGAGGGGGGTGCGTTTCGAGGGGGCCAGGCCGATGAGTTTGGGTGCGCGGAGGTCCCCGGTAAACAGATAGACGCGCCAGCCGACACAGCGGGTTTTGAGCCAGGAGCCAAGTTTGGGATAGAAGACGTCTAGATCGGCTTGGGTGCCGAGGCGGACGCCGTAGGGCGGATTCATGACGATGATGCCGGGCTCTTTTGGCGGGGTGAGGTCGAAGAGATCGATGTGGGTGAGCGTGATGTCCCGGGCGACTCCGGCACGGGTGAATTGCTCGGTGGCGATGTGCACGGCCTGGGCGTCCCGATCGGAGGCATAGATGGGAGCAGGGCTCGCGGGTAATTGCTTGGCCTTGGCTTGGGCTTGGATGGTGTTCCAGAGGGCTGCGTCGAAATTCGAGAACAGTTCGAAGGCGAAGTGCCGGCCGAGACCGGGGGCGATGTGTCTGGCCATCATGGCGGCTTCGAGCGGGATCGTGCCGCTACCGCACAGGGGGTCGAGCAGCGGCGTGGTGCCGTTCCAGCCGGTCAACTGCACGATGCCAGCGGCGAGATTCTCGCGCAAGGGCGCCTCGACGGTTGATTGGCGGAAGCCGCGCTTGAAGAGGGAGTCCCCGGTGGTGCCGAGGTAGAGCGTGAGATGGGTGGCATCGAGAAAGGCGTCGATGCGAATGTCCGGACGGCTGGAGTTCACACTGGGGCGGGTGCCCTTCAGCTTGGTGAAGGTGTCGCAGATGGCATCTTTGATCCGCAGGGTGACGAAGTCGATGCTTTTGAGCGGACAGTGCTGTGCGCTGGTTTTGACTTTGATGGTGCGCGAGGCCTGGAACCACTGCGGCCAGGGAATGGCGCAAGCGGCGGCGTAGATATCTTGTTCGTGGCGATAGGGGACGTGCGCCACTTCCAGCAGGATGCGGCTCGCGAGGCGGCTTTCGAGATTGGCCCGGTAGATGGTCTTCAGATCGCCGGAAAATCCCACGCCGCCTTCGGTCTGGCGCAGGTCGGTGGCGCCGATGGCGGCCAGTTCCTGTTGCAGCAGCCGTTCGAGGCCGCGCGGGCAGGGTGCAAAGCAGCGCTGGTTTGTGCTATCCATGCTTATCGAACTCCTCGCAAGACATGCGGGACAGGCGCGACGCGCGGCGGATTCTTTTCTCGCTCGTCACCCATCACGTATCACACGTCACTCGTTATGAAATATTGCAGCGCCTGCGGCGCGCCCGTCAGCCAGAAGATCCCCCCCGGCGACAATGTGCTGCGCTACGTGTGCGAACATTGCCAGGCTATTCATTACCATAATCCCAAAATTGTCGCAGGCTGTATTCCGGAATGGGGGGATGACATCCTCTTGTGCCGCCGCGCCATCGAGCCGCGCCTGGGATTTTGGACCTTTCCCGCCGGATTCATGGAGATCGGGGAAAGCACGGAGGAAGCGGCCGCGCGCGAAACGAAAGAAGAAGCGCTGGCGGACGTGGAGATCGTCTCGCTCTACGCGGTGCTCAGCATGCCGCATATCGGGCAAGTCTACATGGTGTTTCGCGGGCGGATGATGGCGCTCGAGTTTGGCGCCGGGTCGGAAAGTCTCGAAGTGCGGCTCTTCCCCCGCCATGCGATTCCCTGGGACGAGATGGCTTTTCCCGTCGTGGCGGACGCCTTGCGCCGCTATGTGAAGGACGCCGAGGCGGGCCGGTTCTTGCTGCAGCTCGGGAATGTGGCCGACCGGATGCCGGAGTAGCGGAATAGGCCGAGGCGCCCGCTCAGCGCAGCGCGGAGCGCCGGACGATGGCGTGAATTTCCAGCAGCGCATCCCCCCGGTCAATCGAATAAAAAATCCGCCAGTCCCCCACGGCATATTTGGAGAGGCCCGGCAGATCCGGCGAGAGCGGTTCATGCCGGAGGTTGTCGACGTTGGACGCGATCCATTTGGTCTTGTCGAAAAGCCGTTGCGCCATCGGCTGATCAATGTGGGAGAGGTCCTGGACGACTGATGGGCGGAAGGCGATGCGGTACCAGGCCATCGATCGTTACCAGCGGAGTCCGAGTTGGTCCGCCACGTCTTCCCCTGACAGCCGTTCCCGGCTTTGGAGCGACTCTTTGAGTCTGGCTCGCAAGGCGTCGCCGAGGGAGAGCCCAAGGTCGGGATCGCCGATCAGTTCGCGAATCCGGTCATCGACGAGCCCCTGCACGAGCTCTTTCAACTGTTGGGCGGTTAACTGAGACGGGTCCATGAGGAGCGAGCATACGGAGGCGTCCGCTGAAAATGCAACTGGCGCAAGACCGGAGAAGCGGGCGAGAGACGGTTAGGCGGCGCTCTTGTTTGTGGTAATCTGCGAAATTAAGGACTTGAGGCGTGCTTCCTGGGCCGGTTCGATCTTGAGAAACTCAATGCCGATGCCATGAGAGCCGGTCCAGCGCACGGTGGCATTGCTGATCGTGATCGGCGTGGCTTCACCAGGCAGCTGAAAGGAGACTTCCAGTTGCATGCCGGTAAAGGGCTTGATGGGGCTTTCTACGCGGCAGCCTTTGATCGAAACGTCGCAGACGGCGGCATCGTAGCGCAGCTTGTCCCGTTGAACCAGCACGCTGGACAGGCGTGTGAGAAACCGTGGAAATTTTCTTGTGACCATATCATGGCTCCTTCGCAAGGGACGGTTGTAAATAAGGTCCCATCTGCCTTGCGTACCTGTGCTGTATTGTCCTCTCAGGCTAGTGGCGAAGGGGAGTGAAGTCAATCAAACCGCTGATTATTGCATGGGGAATTTAGAATGAAGCGAAAGCCTGGAGAGCCGATCTACCTTGGGGGGCAGATGCTGGCCTTGGGACTGGCGGTGATCTGTCCGGTCGCGCTGCCGCAGCTCTACCATATGTTCATGAGCCCGATCAGTTTCGAAACGAGAGTGGTCGCGGGGCTGGCCCTCGCGGTGGTCTCGGGAATTCTCTTGTATCGGCTCTTTGCCGCTGCCGCCAAGAACGAACCATAAGTACGAGTGGCTTCTACCGGTGATGTCTCCAGTGGCCATGGAGATAGGGGCCCCAGTAGGGGCGGTAGTAGGACCCGCCGTAGATCCAGGGGCGGCCGATGTAGAGGCCTAATCCCAGAGCCGGCGGGTAGATGTAGGAATAGAGGTACGGGTTTGCTGGAACGATGACGGGCGGAGCGACTGGTTGCCGGTATTGCTCAGTGGCTGCCGCCTGTTGTTTGAGTTGCTGGGCGGCGCCTTCTTGAAATTGAAGCTGACCTTTAAGTTTGCCGATTTCCTCACGCTGCAATTCGATGAACGTGTTCAGGCACCGGGTTTGAGCCTCGCCGGCATAGTTTGAACATTCCCAGGGGACCGGCTGATCGCCTGCCTGTGCTGAAATGGTCCGGAGAAGGAGCAACAGACCGATCGCTCCGGCGAGCAAGGTAAGGCGCCAAGAGCAAGAGGATTCCGGAAGTGCCATGACCGTCGGTTGTCGATTCATGTGGACCCTCCTTGAAAGTCTTCTACCAGGCTACCACGAGAATAGCCTATTGAGTAGGCCGGTCTTCTGATCGAGTGCAACGCACGAACGAGGGTTGTGTTGACGGGGGTCCAACAGGTGGTTTGATTTTGCGGCAACAGGCCTCCTACAATGCCGCATCATTTAGGCACCTCGGATATGTATGCGCGCCAAATCAGCCAAGTCGTCCTCCCGTAAGAAGAAGGCGGTGTCCAAGTTTCCCGCGCTCCCTCCTGCGCTGAAACGCCGGTTTCAACAGCGGCTGCTCAAGTGGTACGGCGAGCATGGCCGCGACCTGCCTTGGCGAAAGACCTCAGACCCCTATCACATTCTCGTATCGGAAGTGATGTTGCAGCAGACGCAGGTGGACCGCGTGATTCCCAAGTATCACGAGTTTTTGGATCGCTATCCGAGTTTCGAGCACCTGGCCGATGCTCCGGTCGCGGACGTGAAAAAAACCTGGTATCCCTTGGGGTACAACATCCGACCGGAGCGGCTGCACAGCATTGCCTGTGAAACGGTCGAGCGCTATGGCGGCCAGCTGCCTAATGACGCCGAGGAGCTGTTGTCCTTCAAGGGGATTGGGCGGTACACCGCCGGCGCCATCCGGTCGTTTGCCTTCAACGAAGATGCGCCGATTCTCGACACGAATGTCATTCGCGTGCTCCATCGTGTGTTCGTCGCCCAGGGGGATCCCAAGACCCAGAAAGCGCATCTCTGGGAACTTTCGGAAGCCCTGATCCCGCGCGGGAAGGGCTACGATTTTAATCAGGCGATCATGGATTTCGGCGCGATGGTCTGTACGGCGAGAGATCCCTACTGTTTGCTGTGCCCGATGAAGTCGTTTTGCCGGACCTATCCGTTCGACCCGCAGTCCCGCTCCCGTTCGTAGGCTCACAGTGATGGCGATTCAAGTCGCGGCAGGACTGATTCATCGCGAGGGCCGGTATTTGATCGCCCGCCGGAAACCCGGCGCGCATCTTGGCGGATTCTGGGAGTTTCCCGGCGGGAAACGGGAGCCGGGTGAAACGCTGGAAGCCTGTTTGCACCGCGAGTTGTTTGAAGAATTGAATGTTCGGATCGCAGGCCTGCGTCCGTACGAGGTGGTCCGGCATTCGTATCCGGAGAAAACCGTCGAGCTGCATTTTTTTCATTGCGTGATCGAGGCGGGGGAGGCCGAGCCGATGGACGGCACGGAGCTCCGCTGGGTGTTGCCGGACGAATTCTCGCAATTCCAATTTCCCCCGGCGGACGAGGTGATCCTCGAGGCCTTGCGGCGGGACGCAGGAAGGAGTGTGTCATGAAAGTGGTGCTGGATATCGAAACGGTCCAGGCTCCGAGAGAGGAGTGGGCGAGACTGCTGGGGAAAGAGCCTTCGTCGGGCGAGCCAACGGGGGATTTTGACCTCTTTGCCGCCGGGGCCGCGGAGGAACAGCGCCATGCGGACGATGAGTTGTACGCCAAGTCGGCCTTTGACGGGACCTTCAGCCGGATTGTCTGTATCGGCCTGCTCGAATTTTCCGATCAAATGGAGGCGCGGAGCGCGGTGGCCTGGTATGGGCCGAATGAGCGGGAGCTGCTGCGCCAGTTCTGGGCCCGCCTGGCGCAAGACCGGCCCGGACTCTTTATCACCCATAACGGGTTAGGGTTCGACCTGCCCTTCATCAAGAAACGCTCGATCATCAACCAGGTGAAGCCCAGCCTCGATATCAATCTGGCCAAGTTCCGGACGGAGCCGGTGTACGACACGATGGCGATCTGGAGCAATTGGGACACCCGCGGGTGGGTCAAGCTGGACGTGCTGGCCAGGGCGCTCAACGTGGAGACGAAATCCGGGAGCGGCTCGCAGGTGGCGGCGATGTGGGAGCAGGGGGAAGGGATGGAGCTGGCCCGGTACTGTCTCCAGGATACCTATGTGACCTATGCCTGTTATTGCCGGATGAATTTCCGGCAGCCGTTGTCGAGCGATGTGGTGCTGCTTCAGCCGGAATTGCTTGAAGTGTTATAGAAGGGGAGCCTCTATCGGGTGGGCTGCAGCTCAGCCTTGTGTTTTAGCTTGGGGGTAGAGGTGGTGGTCGATGCGGCCTTGCCCGCTTTTAGGGCGTTGACCTGAGCGCTCTTCTCTCTCAACTTCTCTTTCATCCAGCTATTTTCTTTCCGCAGCATGCTGATTTCTGAGTCTTTGAGGGCGGCGGCCTCTTTTGCCCGGCGAAGCTCCTCCATCTTGTTCAGCAAAAACTCGTCGGCGGTGAGACCTGCCGTGTTTTGGCTGGCCGGCTGATCCGGCTTGGCGACAGGAGCGGCGGCGGCACCGGCGATTTTTGCCAAGATCGGATACTCGATCACGATGGAGGGTACTCCCTGAACCCCATGTGTGACCGCAGGGCTAGCCGCTTCGATTCTGGCGGCTGAGCGGGGTGAAAATCCTATGGCCTTGGTAAGGCCCTTTGACGAGGTGAGGGTGAGATGCACGGCCCCTTGCTGCACATAAAGGGTGCCCGCGGTGGGTTCAGCGCCTGACCCTGCCGATGAGGACACACGGAAACCGACCAGTTGCTCCGGTTTCGCTTGCGATAATCCTTGGGCTAGCAGGGGAGCAAGAAACTCGGCGTCCTCATCGCTGAATACTCTCATCGGCTTGCTGCCACTCGCGGGCATGTTGGTTGGCTTGGAAGAGGGAGACGCATCATTCACAAGGAGGCCGGTCAGGACCTTCAACATGGTCTGGCGATCGATCATCGTGGGATGATCGGCATCGAAGGACCAGTCTGATATGTCCTCGAAATAGATCGACCCTTTTGCGGTCTGATGGATGGGCTGAATGCCGGAGGAGAAGGAGCAGCCTGCTGTCAGGACGGCACATGACAGGAGAAGTACAGAAGAGAGACTGATGCGGGTGGAGATTCTGACGGACACGGGAGAATTCCTTTCCGCACGCAAGCAGGCTGTCGTGGCCGCTGTGGCGGCCGGATGAATGGGCTGCCGGAGTTACCAGATGCCCAGGCCCATGAGCACCATGCCCATGGCGAGCCATCCGAATACCCCTGCCGAAATCATGCTTTCGAGTGTCATGTTCGAATCCGATTAATGTGAGTGGTGGATAATGGGTCCTTCATAAGTAGTCAGCTCAAATAGCAAGGGTTATGCCTTTGTGACATCAGGTGAAAATGGTTGGATAAAAATGCAAAATCCGAGGAGTTGATGGGGGAAATCAATTTGACCGGAGATGAAAAGAAGATTGAATTCGAGAGCAATTTAGTCAGTAAATTCAATAGTCTAGACGATCTGTCTCTTTCCGTGACCGGTTAGGCTGAAGAAAAGGAGTCCTTACGGGAAATTCTTTCTCAGTACTTGCAGGGGGAATTTTAGTGCGGCGTGCGTGGAAAGTTTGACGAAGCGATGTCAAAAAATGTTCGTCATGTTGGCTGGGCTGTGCAGGAATGTCCTTATGTGATGGGAAGAATTAACCCAGAGGGGACTGACTCCAGAGCCGAACCAACGGGCAAGTGGCTGGCTACTCCGCAAAGAGAGCGGCCGTTGTGGCGTCGGTGATCAATCGAGTGGTGAACAGGCCTGGCTGAAGCGGCTCGGTTCCCTTGTTCCAGATGACGGCAATGTTGCCGTCTGTTTTTCCCATCCATTGATCCGGCGACCTGGTGGCATCGCGCTCGACCAGGATGGAAAGTCTCTGGCCGATGTATTTCCGGTTCAGGGCCGCGCCGATCTCTCGCTGAAGATCGACCAACCGCTGCACCCGCAAGCTCTTGACATCATTAGAGATATCGTCGGGATATTTCCTTGCGGCGATCGTATTTTTTCGCTCGGAATAGGCGAAGACAAAGGCTGAATGAAACCGGACCTGTTCGACCAGCCGATAGGTCTGGTTGAACTCCTCGTCCGTTTCCGAGCAGAATCCGCAGATGATATCCGTCGTCAGCACAATATCGGGGATAAGCTGCCTGATCTGATCGACGAGCTTGCGATAGTCGTCTGTCGTATACAGCCGGCCCATGAGATCCAGGATGCGGTCGCTGCCGGATTGCAGCGGCAGGTGGATGTGTTTGCAGATCTTTGGATGGGTGGCGATGGCCTCCAGGAGCGGACGGGGAAAATCCTTGGGATGGGGCGAGGTGAACCGGACCCGTTCGATGCCAGGCGTATCGGCGACCGCCAGGATGAGCTTGGCGAAGTCCCAGTCGTCAGACCGGTACGAGTTCACGTTTTGTCCCAACAAGGTGATTTGCTTGTAGCCCAGAGCGGCCGCTTGCTGCGCTTCGGCCAGAATACTCTGCGGGTCGCGCGACCGTTCGCGCCCTCTGGTGTAGGGGACGACGCAGAAGCTGCAGAAGTTGTCGCAGCCGCGCATGACCGTGATCCAGGCATTGGTCCCGCCCTCGCGATCCGGCATGACCCCGTCGTAGGTTTCATATTCCGACAGATCGAGCGCAAAGGCTTTCTTTGAAAAACCCTGTTCCTGAGCCTGGAGGGCGTTGGAGATCAGCATGGGCAGCTGCCGATAGGCATCGGGGCCCGCGAGCACGTCGATCAACGGGACTTTCTTGGTCAGCTCGTCTTTCAGACTTTGCGCCATGCAGCCGAGCACGCCGACGACGAGCGGCCGTTCCTTCTTGATCGCGTGGAGCTCGCCAAGATGGCCATAGACTTTATTGTGCGCGTTCTCGCGAATCGCGCAGGTATTCATCAGCATCACGTCCGCCCGCTCGCGATCGTCAGTGAAGGCAAACCCGTCTTGCTTGAGCAGTGAACGGACCAACTCGCTGTCCGACTCGTTCATCTGGCAGCCGAAGGTCTCGATATGGACTAAATGGGGCGTAGCTTTGTGTGTCATACGATCGGCAATGGTACGGCGCCTGCGTGAGAATTCGTGATCAGGCCGATGGCCCAGCGTTCGCTGGCGGCCGTGATCGTCACCCGGTGGACCTGATTCGTCATGTCACTGGTCGATGGCACCGCAACTTTCAAAAAGTTCGCAGTCGTCCCCACACCATAGCCTTCCTGGAGTCCGGATTCAAACAAGACCGGGACCGTGGTGCCAATGTGCCGGTCGTGAAAGGCCAGCCGTTTGGCCTGGGAGCGAGCCGTCAGGATGGCCGTGCGCCGCTTCACCAATGCCGGATCCACCGGATGGGGGAGCTTGATGGCTGCAGTTCCCGGACGAGGCGAATAGGGGAAGACGTGAAAATAGGCGAAGGGCAGATCGGTCGCCAGCTGAAGCGTCTTGTCGAAGGCCTCGTCATCTTCACAGGGAAAGCCCACCATGATGTCCGTGCCGAGTCCCAGGTTGGGAATCTTGCGCAGGGCGCGCTCGATCAGATTCCGATAGTCGCCTGCCGAATAGGACCGGTTCATGGCCGACAGAATCCTGTCGTCTCCACTCTGAAGGGGAACATGGAGATAGGGACAGAGTTTCGAGGATGAGGCCATGAGATCGAGCAGTTCATCCGTGACCGTCGTCGGTTCAATCGAGGAGATGCGGATGCGCTCAAGCCCGGCAATCTGTTCCAGCCACCGGATCACGGTACAAAGGTCGGCGCCGTCCTGCCGGTACTGCCCGATATTCACGCCGGTCAACACGACTTCCCGGCAACCCTGAGCAGCGAGCTGCTCGGCCTCGCGCAGCACATCGGCCAGCATCCGGCTGCGTTCCTGCCCGCGGGCGAAGGGAATGATGCAGAAGCTGCACATCGTGCTACAGCCGTCCTGAATCTTGAGCGGCGCCCTGGTGGAGTCCGGTTGCGCGTACAGGTCGAGCTCAAAGTCATCGCGCGCAATGGTCTTGGTCCGATGCACTTCGGGGGTCGCCCGTTTCTGGAGCTGATCGCTCGGCGGGAGATAGCTGGGCAGGTCCAGCTTGTATTGATTGCCGACGATCAGGTCGATGCCCGCTTGTTTCTTGAGCCCCTCCGTTCCGGTCTGTGCATAGCAGCCGGTTACGGCGATAAAGGCATGGGGCGAATGTTTCAAGGTCTTGCGAATCAGATAGCGCGAGGTGCGCTCGGCATCTTCCGTGACGGAGCAGGTATTCAGCACCAGCAAATCGGTCGGCTGGCCAAATTCCACCAGTTGATAGCCGTCCCGCCGCAGCCGTTCCCCGAGGATCGAGGTTTCCGCCTGGTTGAGCCGGCAGCCGAGCGTGTGCAGCGAGGCGCGTGGTGGTGCGGATTTCGTGAGCATCCGCGCATTATAGGGGAGGGGTTGCGACACGGGCAAGGGAGGGGCGAGAGGGGGGCCCAGTACCATTCGGAGGCAAGCGATAGGTGTGACGGGCAGGAGGATTACCCGATTCGCTTGACGGCAATCAGATCGTTTACTACGGTTAGCTATCAATCTGGCTATGTCGCGATTGGCATTACCTAAGTGGACTTCGGCTTTATCGAGCCAGCGTTGCTCGGGGCGATTGCCAAGACGGCGAAAGACAGCCAGGCGGCGCCAAAGGGATTGGACGGCCATCTCGTGACCCGTGTGGCGATGGGGGTGGATGTACCGGCGCGGTTGCAGTAGCAGATTCAGCAAGTGTTGTTGAGTATGCGGGATGCGCGGCAGGGGAAGGCGAAAGGATAGGGCTGTCGTATACGTGCAGGGGGGGGGCGACATGAATGACCGACAGGGGCTCTTGCGGCTTGGCCAGGCGATTTGTCTGGTGGTGATCATGGGGATCAGTGGCAGTGCCTGGGCAGGATTTCTGGGCTTTGGTGATCCCAGCTGGCAAGAAGAAGTGCTGCTGCACGATGGCAGCAAGATCATCGTCAATCGTTCGCAAAGTTATGGCGGGCGGCATGAGATCGGACAATCAGCGCCGATCAAAGAACAAACTCTGACGTTTACCCTGCCCAATACCAGCACGACCATTGTGTTTAAGAGTGAATATGGCGAAGACATCGGGCGTGCCAACTTCGAGCTACTGGCGTTGCACATTCTCAACGGCACCCCGTACATCGTGACCGCGCCAAATTTATGCCTGTCGTACAACAAATGGGGGCGACCGAACCCGCCGTACGTGATCTTCCGATACGACAGCAAGGCATGGACGCGCATCGCGTTGGAAGAACTCCCGACAGAATTCAAGGACATCAATTTGGTCGTCAATTCCAAAGGCAAGGAGAAAATCCTCACGGCGCAGTCCATCGTCACAGCGGAGCTTGTCAAGAAACTGAACGGTGAGTTGGAACAACCCGAATACAAAACGATCCTGCGGGAGCCGTTAGTAGGGGAGCGGTGTCCACAGTATCCGAGTGGGCCTAAGGCTCCTATCCCAATTGCTCCAAGCACGTCACCGAAATAAGGCAAACCACCAGATCTATCGAGCCGATCCGGCAAACACGTTTTAGGAGAGCAAATATGACCACCACGATTGAATATGCGTTAATGGCGGGCCACGCATATCGTACGACACGCGATGAAATCAATTGGATACCCGTTCCGCAGGGGTGGAGCCCTTTCTTTCCGGTTCCTGACACAACGACGCCAAATTTTCCAACTACCGCTGGCTTCGAAGCCATCTCATTCCAGCGCGGCACCGACATTGTCATCTCCTATGCCGGCACCTATGACAAAGATATCACCGGAGATATTGTGGCGGACATAGGCCTTGCCACCGGCTTTGGATCCGTTCAGCTTCTGCAGGCCGCCGAATATTACTTGCAAGTCCAAGCCGCGAATCCTACGGCGACCATTACCTTCACCGGTCATAGTCTGGGCGGCGGGCTGGCCGCTTTGATGAGCGTGTTCTTCGGCGGATGGGAAAAGGTGTCAGGAACCATTGTTTGAGTTGACGACCATGAATTGAGGCTTGGTATGGGCCGACCATTACGCCCTGGGTCAGCCGACATCGTCTACCACGTCTTGAACCGGGCGAATGCCCGGATGACGCTCTGTGACGACGACGGGGATTATGCCGCGTTTGAACGGGTGCTGACGCAGGCTTGTGGAGGAAAAACGGGGACATTCTACACTTTCGAGCGGCGTGAGGAGCTAAGCGGGGTTTTATATGCCACGGAGTGCACGCGCGTCAGTCGGAGCTCTTGTTACCACGTGATCATTTGGGGTAACGCCCGTTTGGATCGGACGCCTGGACGGCGATCAAAGAATCGCGGGCAGATTGACTTGTCCTAGCCCTGTCTATCAAATCACCAGTCTGGGCGACTCTCCTCCTCACGGCTTACCGGATCTCCTCCCTCATAACTGATTCAGTTCAGGCCCTGTGTGCGATTGCGCGCGGAGGACTCTACAGATCTGAGGATTGACAGTATCCGGTTCGCTCGATAGAGTGACGCACCTTGCGGGAGGTGCCAGGATGATCACACGTTCCACCTGGATGTTCACGGTGCTGGTTGCCATCGTACTGATACTCCCTGGCCACACTGCGTCCCGCGAGATCTTGCCGGTTGAACCGGACCTCACGACTCGTCTCGACGAACTCTACGACCACGAAGCCCGCTTGTTTCTGATGCTCTATTCCTTAAAAGGGGACGGCCAGGTGGATTATGTGACGGGCCGGTCCGTGCAGGAGTATGCCCGCAGCAACTACGGCAATCCGATCTATAAGACGGATGAGTACCCGCTCTTCTATTGGTGGAACCACACGATGTGGAATGATCCGGAGGAGGATGGGGTGAACGGCAATGAGCGGGTGTATCAGGAGAATGTGGACTTCGACATCCTGCGCTATAAGCCCTGCCTCTTTAACGGCCAGCCCTGCTAATCTCTGACGCATCACGCCAGCGGTATTTTCGCGCGATTCGAGATTCTCCTGCGACAGTTGTTGTGTTCGGTGCTATTCTACGGGTCGGTCTACGTCGTCATCCTGTAGCCGCCACAGTGATTATGAGTCTGCTTGCCCTGTTTCCCAAAGCCTTCTTGAACCGCCGTCTGGCGGTGATGTTTCCGCTCGGGTTTCTCTCGGGCCTGCCGCTGGCGCTCACGGCCGGCACGCTGCAGGCCTGGCTGACGGTGGAGGGCGTGGATCTCAAGACGATCGGCATTTTCACGCTCGTCGGCCTGCCATACACGCTCAAGTTTCTCTGGGCGCCGGTGATCGACCGGCTCGTACCACCCTGGTTGGGGCGCCGCCGGGGGTGGATGCTGGTGGCGCAGCTCTGTGTGGCACTGGGTTTGGTCTTGATGGCCTCCACCAGTCCACGGCATCATCCGGAGCTGCTGGCGGCGTTCGCACTACTCGTGGCCTTTCTGTCTGCCTCTCTCGATATTGTGTTTGACGCCTACCGGACGGATGCGCTCGAGGCGCAGGAGCGCGGTTTTGGCGCGGCGGTCTGGGTGAACGGCTATCGGATCGCGTTGCTCGTGGCTGGCGCCGGGGCTCTCGTGGTGGCCGATGTGGTCGGATGGCCGATGACGTATTTACTATTGGCCGCGATGATGCTGGCTGGCACTGTCACCATCTTCATGAGCCCCGAGCCAGTGCGGATTGCCACGGCGCCTCATACGTTGGCGGAGGCGGTCGGGGCGCCCCTCAAAGAATTTTTCTCGCGGCCTCATGCACTCGGGTTTCTTGGCGTGATCGTGCTCTACAAGCTGGGGGACGCCTTTGCCTCGGCCCTGCAGACTGCATTTCTGATCGGCGAGCTGGGTTTCTCGTCCGGTGAGGTGGGCTTTGTGAAGGGGCTGGGCATTGTGGCGACGCTCTTGGGCGCCCTGGGGGGCGGGCTCTTGATGGCGCGGATTGGACTGGTGCGTTCGCTGCTGGCGTTCGGCCTCTTGCAGGCCATTTCGAATCTGGGATTTATGGTGCTGGCCTGGGCCGGAAAGAGTTCGGCGTTGCTGGTGACGGCGGTCTTAATTGAAAATATCACGGGGGGCATGGGGACGGCGGCATTCGTCGCGCTGGTGATGACGCTCTGCGACCCGCGCTATACGGCCACGCAGTTTGCGCTCCTTTCGTCGCTGGAGGCGCTCGGCCGGGTGTTTGCCGGGCGCCCCTCGGCGGATCTTGTCGGACTGGTGGGCTGGGCGCAGTTCTTCTTCTTGACCTTCGTCGTCGCGCTGCCCGGTTTGTGGGCGGTCTGGCGGGTGCGGGAGCGAGTGAGCCTTGTCCAATCGCGCCCGGTCACCGTGCCTGCGTAGCCAGCAGGCGTCCTGCTACGACAGGCGGCGCTGGAGGAACAGGACGAACAGCATCAGCGTTGGAAGCGGGGCAAAGAGAAAGGGGAGCAGCCAGAGCCACACATTCTTGCCCCGGACCCGCGCCTGGTCGATCATCCAGACGAAGACCCAGATGATGAGGCCGGCATAGTTGAGCGCCATCCATCTGGTGGTGTGGATTTTGAGGCCGCTGCTGTTGTCCGGCGACCCTTCTAACAGGAAGAGGAGGAGCAGTAATACAAATCCTCCCAATAACCCGGCGACGAGGCGTTTGCTCCAGACGAACATGGCATCCTCCGTGATGTGCAGTTGGGTGGTCTCACCGGCGCAATGGTCTTGTGGGGCGCTAGGCTAATGAGCCGGTGTGGGTTTGTCAAACCACGGAGAGGCCCGGCGAAAGGCCGAGGGCCGGTTCCTTCCAAAGGAGGATCGTCCAATGAGTCTTCAGCGTTTAGCGATCATCGTGGTTCTGCTTGCCGGGGCTGTGGGGCTGGCACTCTCGAATCCCTCGATGACCGACTATCTCCAGTTTGTGGAGCGTGAGTTGAACAAGGCGATGAGCCGGACGAACACGGCGGCCTCCACTCGGGAGCAGCAGTTTATTCGCCAGGTGTTTGAGAGCCAGAGCAAGAAGATTCTGCAGGATGTCGTGCTGCCCTATACTAGGCGGCAGAATTTCGGTCTGGCCAGCCGCTACGAGACGACTGTGATGGACACAAAAGTGGTCGTGCTGGGTGTCGCAGGCCAGTTTATTCCCCTGCAAGGAGTTGAAGAAGCGACGATTAAAATAGGCCGATTGGCCTTCTAGTGGGCGACTGCCTCGTTTTCCCCCCATCCACCCTGTGGATAACTTCGCTTAAATTTGCATAAATACGCTCCCAGAGTGGTTCTTTGGTTATCCCCAGGTTTTCCTCCGATTCCCCAGCTAACCCACAACATTTTGTGTTGACAAAAAATACCAATAGCTATATGTAGTCGTTCCTCGAAGATAATCGTCACTTTGTTACGTTCCTAATGACCCATTTGTGAGCTGATCCATGTTGTTACGTTTCTTGGCGCATCGAGCCTCTTTCAAAGGAGGGGGATTGTGAGAATTGAGCGGAGATTTACCCGTCGTGGTCAGGGTCCCTACGAGGGTCTCACGTTCGTGAAGCGGTCGTCGGAGATTCGAAATCCCGACGGCTCCACGGTCTTTAAGCTGGATAATATCGATGTGCCGGAGCAGTGGTCCCAGTTGGCCATTGATATCCTGGCCCAGAAATATTTCCGCAAGGCCGGGATTCCTCAGCTGGACCAGGCGGGACAGCCCCTCCTCGATGCGGCCGGCAAGCCGGTGCTCGGCGGGGAGCGCGATGCGCGCCAGGTGTTTGAGCGATTGGCCGGATGCTGGACCCATTGGGGGAAGGCGTACGGCTATTTCAAGACGGCGGAAGACAGCGAGGCGTTTCACGACGAAGTGGCCTGCATGCTGGCCCGGCAGATGGCCGCGCCGAATTCTCCGCAGTGGTTCAATACGGGGTTGCACTATGCCTACGGACTCTCCGGTCCGGCGCAAGGGCATTATTATGTCGATCCCAAGAGCTGCAAAGTGGTGAAGGCGACGAATGCGTTTGAGCATCCCCAGCCGCATGCCTGTTTTATCCAATCCGTCGAAGACGATCTCGTCAACGATAACGGCATCATGGATCTGTGGGTGCGTGAAGCCCGCCTGTTCAAGTACGGGTCCGGAACCGGGACCAATTTCTCCCGGTTGCGCGGCGATGGGGAGAAGCTGTCCGGGGGCGGACGCTCATCCGGCCTGATGTCGTTTTTGAAAATCGGCGACCGGGCGGCGGGGGCGATCAAGTCCGGCGGAACGACGCGGCGCGCCGCGAAGATGGTGTGCTTGGACTTGGACCATCCCGACATCGAAGAATTTATCGAGTGGAAAGTCGTCGAAGAGCAAAAAGTCGCGGCCATGGTGACGGGCTCCAAGATTTGCGCCCAGCGCCTGAACGCGGTGCTGAAGGCCTGCCATGTCGTCTCCGGCGACGGCCAGGCGAAGGTGGAGATCGATCCCAAGAAGAATCCCGTCTTGCGCGACGCGCTGGCGGCGGCACGCCGCGACATGGTGCCTGAGGCCTATGTGCAGCGCATGTACTCGTACGCGCAGCAGGGGTTCACGCATTTCGTCTTCCACGAGTACGACACGAACTGGGACGGCAAGGCGTATCAGACGGTCTCGGGGCAGAATTCCAACAACAGCGTGCGCATCCCGAACGAGTTCTTCCGCGCCCTGGAGAACGACGCGGATTGGCATCTGACGCGGCGCAACGACGGCAAGGTGTGCAAGACCGTGAAGGCGCGCGACCTGTGGGACCGGATCGCCTGGGCGGCCTGGATCTGCGCGGATCCGGGAACGCAGTACGATACGACCATCAATGAATGGCATACCTGCCCGGAAGACGGCCGGATCAATGCCTCGAATCCCTGTTCGGAATACATGTTCCTGGACGATACGGCCTGCAACCTGGCGTCGCTGAATCTGGTGCACTTCTATACGCCCGACGGCCAGTTTGCCATGGACGATTTCCGCCATGCCGTCCGGCTCTGGACGATCGTGCTGGAAATCAGTGTGCTGATGGCGTCGTTCCCCAGCCAATCGATCGCGGAGAAGAGCTATCAGTTCCGCACGCTGGGCTTAGGCTATGCCAACTTGGGCACGGTGCTGATGCGGCAGGGGATTCCGTACGATTCGCCGAAGGCCTTGGCGATTTGCAGTGCGATCACGGCGATCATGACGGGCGAGTCCTATGGCGCCTCGGCTGAAATGGCGGCGGAACTCAAGCCGTTCCCCGGCTATGCCAAGAATCGCGACCAGATGTTGCGGGTCATTCGCAACCACCGCCGCGCGGCGTACAACACCGCCGCCGAGGAGTATGAAGGGCTGACCATCGTGCCTATGGCCATTCAGCCGGAACATTGCCCGCCGGACCTCCTCATTGCCGCGCGCCGGGCCTGGGATCGCGCGCTGGAACTCGGCAGCGCTTATGGCTATCGGAACGCCCAGGTAACGGTGATCGCGCCGACCGGCACGATCGGCCTGGTGATGGATTGTGATACGACCGGTATCGAGCCGGATTTTGCGCTGGTGAAGTTCAAGAAGCTGGCTGGCGGAGGCTACTTCAAAATCATCAACCAGAGCATTCCGTCGGCCTTGACGACGCTGGGCTATTCCGAGCAGCAGATTCAGGATGTGGTGCGCTATTGCGTCGGTGCCCAGACCCTCAAAGGCGCGCCCTTTATCAACCACGAGGTGCTGCGGCAAAAAGGATTTGACGATGCCGCGCTCGAGCGAGTGGAGAGCGGGCTGGCGCAGGCCTTTGAAATTCAATTCGTCTTCAATAAATTTGCGCTGGGCGAAGCCTTCTGTTTTGAGAAGTTGCATTTGACGGAGGCCCAGCTGGCCGAGCCCAACTTCAATATGCTGAAGGCCTTGGGCTTTACCCAGGAAGACATCGCCGCCGCGAACGATTACTGTTGCGGAACCATGACGGTCGAGGGCGCGCCGCATTTGAAAGCGGAGCACTTGCCGGTGTTCGATTGCGCCAACCGGTGCGGCCGCATCGGGCAACGCTACATTGCCGTCGATGCCCATATCCGGATGATGGCGGCGGCCCAGCCGTTCATCAGCGGCGCGATCAGCAAGACTATCAACATGCCGGCCGAGGCAACGCTGGAAGACGTCAAGTCGGCCTATCTGTTGTCCTGGAAGAGCATGGTCAAGGCCGTGGCGCTGTACCGGGACGGGTCGAAGCTGAGCCAGCCGCTCAGTTCGTCCAGCGACGGAGAGAAAACCGCCGAAGTGTCGGCGGACACGGTGACGGCCGCGGCAGAAAAGATCACGGAGCGCGTGCTGGTCCGGTATCTGGCCAAACGGCGTCCCTTGCCGGGACGGCGGAACGGCTACACGCAAAAGGCGATTGTCGGAGGGCATAAGCTCTATCTGCGGACCGGCGACTATGAGGACGGGACTCTGGGCGAAATCTTCCTGGATATGCACAAGGAAGGGGCCGCGTTCCGGAGCTTGATGAACTGTTTTGCCATCGCCATTTCCTTGGGCTTGCAGCACGGCGTGCCCTTGGAAGAATTCGTGGAAGCGTTTGTCTTCACCCGATTCGAGCCCAATGGACCGGTCAAGTTGAACGATCGGATCAAGATGTCCACGTCGATTATCGACTACATCTTCCGTGAATTGGCCGTGACCTATTTGGATCGGTACGACTTGGCGCAGGTCAAGGACGAAGATCTGCGCATGGATTCGATGAAGAAGGACGAGCAGGATCCCGAGTGTGTGGATGAAGAGGCCGATCTCGAAGCCCTGGCAAAATCTTCGGTGAGCATCGAACATCTGCCGATTCGCCGGAACGGGTCGAATGGCCACGGCAATGGCAACGGGCATGGCCACGCGCACAGCATGGCCAGAAAAGTGGAGATTCTGCGCGAGACCTTGACCCTGACTGAAGTGCAGAGCGCCAAGGTGAAGGGCTACGAAGGCGATCCCTGCCCGGAGTGCAAGCAGTTTACGATGGTCAGAAACGGCACGTGCCTCAAATGTGTCAGTTGCGGTGCGACCAACGGGTGTTCATAATAGAAAGCGATTCGTCTGTGGGCTGAGGCCTAAATGACCGTGGCTCCCTTGGCTGGCAAGAGGGAGGCCGTAGATCACGATTGATGGACGTGTATATCAGAGGGAAGGCACCCCCTTTGGATATCGACAGACTATAAGCCCCTCAGAAGAGCGACGGGGCTATAGGAGGTTTATATGAGCACCATTCTTCGAGAAAGCCGCATTGAAACGCTGCACGATCAAGTCGTCAGTGAAGTGGCGCAACGGTGGGCGAAGGCCTTTCAATGCCGTGTGACGATCAAGACCGGTCTGGATCATCAACCCTGGACTGACTTGCCCCAAGAATCGGATATTCAGGGCTGGGATTTCAGCCCGCAAGGCAAACATGTTTTATGGTCCGCCGAAGTTGAAACGGACGAGTCGCTGTCCGATCCGGATACCTATCGGAAATGGCAGCGGGCTGCGATGCCCGGTGTTCCGCACTATCTGCTGATTCCACGCGGGACCCGTGCGCAGGCGGAGAAGATGGCCGTCTCGGCGGATCTTCGCTTCAGCAGCATCTACGAATATGGTTTTGTGAACGGAGTCGTTCAGGTCCAATAGGGGGTTGCCACCGTTTGCGGGGGCGCCTCCCGCGCGGTGTGGGAAGGTTCGGATCGGCTACGATCGTACTCGTTCGAGGAACCTGAGGAGCGAGGTCGCGATGAATAATTGGAAGTCCTTGCATATCTGCCGTCAGACGCGGCGGTGGTCCGTGAGGGGAGCCGCCATCAGAGTCCGGCGCTCATTCCATTCAGCGGGCAGTTATCAAAATATTGGAAGACTCGGCCCCTGTCCTTGCGGGACCCATCGCTGCAATTCCTGGTCTCCGTTGAAGAAGCCGCAGGGGGAAGAGCGGGAAGGTGGAATGGAGTAATACGTATGCCGACGACTACACAATTGGTCATTAGCGGTCAGAGCAAGCCCGGCGTCATCGCCAGGGTCGCGTCTGTCTTGGGCGAAGCCGGCGTCAATATCAAAGCCTTCTCGGCTCCCGAGGTGACCGGAACGGGAAAGCTTCGGTTGCTGGTCGCCGATGTCGATGGCGCCAAGGCGGCGCTTAAAGCGGCCAAGATCAGGTTTGGCGAAGAGACGGCTCTGATTCTCAGCCTTGAAAACAAACCGGGCGCCTTGATGGATGTGGCCGATCTGCTCATGAAAAACCGCATCAACATCAAGTGCGGCTACTGTACCCCCTCACGGGAGGGAAAACGCGCGATCGTGGTTTTGACGGTCTCCAATACGGCCAAAGCGCTGGCGGTCTTGCGCGATGAGTCACTCGACGAGTTTTGATCGATGAGGGCCTTCCAGCCCAGTGAGCGGCCTTTCGCTGTCCGGTGGCTGCTCCTTTGTGCGCTCTGTTCCCTCCTGTCCTCTTGCCGCACCCAAGCGCCTCCCGTCGAACGATTTCCAGGCTATCCTATCGGATTTGTGGAACGAGGGACTGCCTCCTGGTATGGGCCAGGATTCGACGGAAACAAGACGGCCAACGGCGAGCGCTACGACATGCATAAACTGACGGCCGCGCATCGGACGCTGCCCCTCGGGTCCGTGGCCGTCGTACGCTCCTTGACCTCGAATCGGCAAGTCACCGTTCGCATTAACGATCGCGGTCCATTTGCGAAGGGGAGGGTGCTGGACCTTTCCTTAGCCGGGGCGCAGGCGATTGGGATGATCGGAAACGGGACCGATCAGATCGAGCTGCGCGTGGTGAGCTATGTCGAACGGCCTGAAGGGATGGGGGTGTTGCGGATTCAAGTCGGATCCTTTGCTGATCTGCAGAATGCGCGGGGGCTGTTTGATCGCCTCAAATCCCAGTATCCGGGAGGGCGGATTACCCAGGTCGATTTGCCAGAGGGGCGGCGCTATCGGGTGCAGGTGGGACAGTTTTTAACCGAATCCCAAGCCCAGGCGGCCTCGAATTCTGTGGATGCTCATTATAATGTGCAGTCGTTTGTAGTGCGGGACGACGGGTGACGCTTCTGTCCCGTTGCATTGATCGACGAATGTGGAACCATTTGATTTTACTGCCTCTTTTTGCGAATAGCTTGCCCTGGTCATGGACCTGTGATACATCTTGTCCTCAATGAGATCGATTCCCGCTACATGGTCTATCGCCATTGATCGCATCTTTATGGGGATGATGGGGGCCATGAGGCCTAGTCAGACTCCTTATCTATCTGGACGAGCCATTGTGGCTCGCCGTTTCTAATCAAAGGCCGCCATGGATATCCTCATCCTCTTAGGATTGATCGGATTATCTGCTGTTATTTCAACGGCTGAGATCGGATTCTTTGCGGTCAACGAAACCCGTCTCCGGGCCATTGCCAAGAACGGCGATAAACGGGCAGAAATGGCTCTTGCGCTCAGGAGCGATCCCCAGAAGCTGTTGTCCACCATCCTGGTCGGCGACCGGCTCGTGGGAACGGCTATCCCTATGTTTGCAACCTTCATCACCTTGAATGCGTACGGGGGAAAGACCTCGTTTGACGAAGCCATTGCCGTGACGGTGGGGGTGCTGACCTTCGTTCTCCTGGTATCGGTGGACGTGATTCCCAAGACCTTGGCGGCCAAATTTGCCGTGCCGGTCACGCTGAACATGGCCTATCCTGTGTATGGCGTGCAGCTCATGCTGAAACCTCTGTTGTTTGTGATGGTCCCGCTGATCCATAAGCTGACCGGAGGCAAAGGTTTGACCCTTCCGCTGGTCACCGAGGAAGAACTCAAGATCATGCTGGATGAGGGCGGCCGGGTGGGCCAGATCGAATCCGAAGAAGTGAAGATGATCAAGAATGTGTTTCAGCTCAAGGATATTACGGCCGAAGACGCCATGACGCCGCGCATCTATGTCTTCTCATTGGACGGGAATTTACAGCTCAAAGAAGCGCAGGAGCTGCTCTATAACTCGAAGTACTCCCGCATTCCTGTCTATGACGGGACGCTCGACAACATTACCGGGATTCTGTACAAGACCAAGGCGCTCACGGAATTGGCCAAGGGACGGACGGACGTCAAACTGAAAGATATCGCGCATCCCGCCCTCTTCGTGCCGGCGGGCAAGACGGCCGATGACCTGATGAAACAGTTTCAGCAGGAAAAGCGGCATATGGGCATTGTCGTGAACGAGTTTGGCGGGGTCATGGGATTGGTGACGCTGGAGGATCTCCTGGAGGAAGTGGTCGGTGAAATCGTCGATGAAACCGACATTACCGAAGAGCTCATCAAGCGCATCGGCAAGAATCAGATCCTCGTTCACGGCAGGACCGAGGTGCGGAAGGTCAACGATTTCTTCAAGGTCGATCTGGGGGATGAAGCCTTGACCATCGGCGGGCTCATTCAAGGCGAGCTGGGCCGCATTCCTAAAGCCGGAGAAGAACTGCACATCGGCCATTGCCGCATGGTGGTGCACGAGGCAGACCCGCGGTCGATTCGCAGCGTGAACATCTATAAGGAAGAGAAAACCCCGGTGTCTGTCGAACCGCCCGCACTCAATCCTGTCAGCTAATCCTATCCAGCCTATCGGTTGATCAGGTCGGCAAATTCCCGCTCCGTGAGGACTGCAACGCCCAGCTTTCTGGCTTGATCGAGTTTCGATCCCGGATCGTGGCCGACGACCACATACGAGGTCTGTTTGCTCACGCTGGATGTGACGGTTCCGCCGCGCTCTTCAACCAGACGCTTGGCGTCATCGCGGCTGTAGCCATCGAGACCTCCCGTAAAGACGAACGTGTTTCCCGCCAGCGGGAGAGGGCCTGTGGAAGGGCTCACCGGCCGTTCTTCGATGACCAGGCCGAGCGACCGGAGCTGGTCGATGACGCGGCGATTCGAGTCTTCCCGAAAGTAGGAGACCAGGCTGGAGGAAATTTCCGGTCCGACTTCTTTGACGCTCTGCAAGCGCGCATCATCGGCATCCATAATTGCATCGAGGGTGCCGAATTCTTTCGCCAAGACTTTGGCGATATGCTGGCCGACCTGCCTGATCCCCAGTCCCATTAAGAAACGATCGAGCGGCACGGTTTTGCTCTGTTGAATGGCCTCCAGCAGCAGCGTGGTCGATTTCTCCGCAAATCCTTCGAGCGGCAGGAGTTGATCTCTGGTCAGGCGATAGAGATCGGCCAGATTGCCGACCAGCCCCTGGTCCACAAGCTGGGCCACGGTCTTTTTCCCCAGCCCCTCGATATTGAGCGCCTGTTTGGAGGCGAAATGTTCGATCGCGCCTTTCAATTGCGCGACGCATCCGGCTTGCCCGGTGCAATAGTAATAGGCTCCTTCTCGTCCCACGGCCGATCCGCACACCGGACAATGATCCGGCATTGCAAACGGAGTGGAACGGGATTCGCCGGGAACGGGGATGCGCTCGGCAATGGCCGGGATGACATCGCCGGCCCGTTCCACCTTGACCGTGTCGCCCACACGGATGTCTTTCCGCGCGACCTCATCGGCATTGTGCAGCGTCGCCCGGCTGATCGTGACGCCTCCGACCTCGACCGGCCGCAAGAGCGCCACCGGAGTGAGTGTGCCGGTGCGGCCGACCGAGACGACGATATCTTGCACCACGGTGATTTCTTTGCGTGGAGCGAATTTGAAGGCGATCGCCCAGCGGGGGCTGCGGGACTTGAAGCCCAGCTGTTCCTGCCAGCTCCGGCGATTCACTTTCACCACCAGACCGTCGATTTCATAGGGAAGGCCGTCGCGCAGCTGCTCTGTTTCACGATGGAAGGCGATGACCTCCTCGATGGTCTGGCAACGGCGTCGATGGCTGGGAATGGGAAGCCCCCAATCGGCTAAGGCCTCAAGTTCATCCCAGTGAGAGTCCGGCGGTTCATTGGACAGCGCCATGGCTTCATAACAGGTAATCACTAACGGGCGAGTCGCGGTGATGTGTGAGTCGAGCTGCCGCAGGGACCCGGCTGCCGCGTTGCGCGGATTGGCAAAGGCCTCTTCTCCCCGTTCCGTGATCGTCCGGTTGAGCGCGTGGAAATCGTCGAGCTTCATGTAGACTTCGCCGCGCACCGCCAGGTGGGCCGGGGGAGAGGAGTCCTGGCGCAGATGCAGGGGAAGGGAGCGGATCGTCCGGAGGTTGACCGTCACGTCCTCACCCATGGTTCCGTCGCCCCTTGTGGAGCCGCGGACCAACCGGCCTTGTTCGTAGACCAGCTCGACGGAAAGACCGTCGAACTTCGGTTCGACGGTATACTCCACCTGTTCCTTTTCCAGCTCCCGTTTCATCCGTTGATCGAAGGCCAGGACGTCGGCTAGATCGACGATGGAGTCGAGGCTGAGCATCGGCCGCTCATGCCGGACTTTGCCCAGTTCATCGAGCGGCGGCGCCCCGACCCGCTGGGTCGGGGAATCGCCAGTCACCAGGTCAGGATGGGCGGATTCCAATTCGCTGAGTTCACGGAACAAGCGGTCATATTCGCCGTCGGAAATTTCCGGACGGTCTTTGACGTAGTACAGATAGTCATGGCGGCGGATTTCCTGCCGCAGCCAGTCGATGCGTGTCTTGGCAGAAGAACTGGCGCCTCCGGATGGCGGCGGATCTGCTGGCAGATTATCGAATAAATCGTGCGGCATAGCTTCGGATCTCGTGGCCATTGAGGACGTGAAAGCGGCGGAGCCGGTCGAGCGTCTGGCTTGAAAATCTGGTGAGCGGCAAGGTGACGAGCCTGCGCCCATATTGACTGGCGATCCATCGCCAGCGCGCGCGCGGCGGAATCGGCGAGACGATGGCGATATGAGGCTCGCGTGTATGGGCCGCGCCGGCCGCGATGAGCCGTTCCTCCAGTGTCGTGGCGAAGGCCAGATGGGGATCGCTCCAGATGTCGGGGATCGGGCGTGGGGGAAAGAGAAACAGCGCGCCTCCGTATCGCGACTGGCCGATGCCGGGGCCGACCATGTCGTTCGCGAACGGCGTGGCGTAAAAACATAAGGTCGATTCTTCCTGATGCTCGGCAAACCAGGTGGCTTGCCAGGAGTAGGTCCGCGGATCAGCGGGCGTGTCGAAGAGGAAGATGACCACTTCTACATTACCGCGGGCCGGTGGAATCTCCCGCACATAGAGATCCATGCGCGGCAGTGCGGCGGCGCTGGTTCCGATGGCGCCGCCCGCCGGGCGCCGACCGCCCAGCCATCGGCGCAGACTCTCCCGGAGATCGAGTCCGTCTTTCATGGAGGTGGTAAATTTTTCGGTCTTGGCCAAGTCGGCGCCGATGAGGGCACGGGCTTGTTCCCGGACATGGGTATTGAAGCTCTCGATCTTTTGGTCTTCCGGCGGCCAGGAACATTGGCGCTGCGGATTCCAGAGATAGGACCATTCGCGGCTGGTTCTCCGGTCCGGCTTCGGCCGCAAGGACAGGGATTTCCAGACCAGTGGAGGGCCCTGCAGCCGATTCTTGGCCTGAGCCAATGTTCCGCCGGGCAACTCCATCTGACCGATGCCGACGGTGACCGATTCAATCCGTGACCAGTCTTGCTCCACCTGATAGCCGTAGTCCTTGGCCGTCTTCAGCAGCATGACGGCAAAATCGTCCCCGGCTGTTTGTTTGGCCGCTAGCACCAGTGAATAGAGCGACGGAGTGAGCCGCCGTTCCAGCAAGGTCACGTTCCGTACGTACTGGAGGAGCGCCTGGAGGATCTGCGGGGTGACCCAATCGGGAATCGACGCGCCGTCGGCACGATGCTGCTCGATCCAACGCGTCCGCGTTTCGATGAGCAATTCTTTCACGCCGTCGATCGCCAGATTCCAATCGGACCGGACTTCCGCCCGCCGGCGCTCGTAGAGCTCCGTCAGAAAGGGCAGTTCGCCGAGCACAAAGTAGAGGGAATCCCGGTTGACCGCGCAACGGGCAGGCCGTTCACGCAGCGGTTCCGGTGCCTGGTAGGGGGCGCGGGCCTGATAGGAGGCTCGCAGCCAGGGCCAATCGGCAATGTGGCAGAGGCAGAGAATCGAGGCATGGTCGAGTTCCAGCTCGTGCAGGCGAAACGCCATCCAGGCAATGCGGTGCGCCTGTTGCGAGCCGGGGAGAGGGGCCGTCAGAGAAGGGATGGTGGCCGCCGCCAGCGCGGGGAGCGACACGGATTTGAGGGCATAGGGGTCGGGGCCGATAAAGGGAGTCGGTTCAAACTGGAGGACCTCGCGATCGATATAGGCGCGAGGAATGCCTTGGCCCATCGCCACGCGAATGCCCATGATCACAGCCTGGCAGGGATCGACGGGAACGAAATTGACGGTTGAGCGCTCGTCGTGATCGGGCTCTGGCAGAATGACCAGGCTGATTTGCGGGAGGAGGGCCACGGCTTGTTCGACGGAATCCTCGAACGAGGGCGGGAGCGGCACCGCCAGGCAATCGTAGCGCTTGCCGATCAGCGTCTCGCGCACTTCCTGGGCGAGATCGCCGCTGCCATGCAGCACCGGCAGCAGGTCGATCCTGGGGGAGAGGCTGAGCACGCGCGCGTCATCCGGTGTGAAGCGAGCCATTCAACGTCCCGGGTGTAGAGGATCATCTTCTTCAAAAAAGAAGTCGCCCAGGCCTTTGGGAAGGGAATGCTCGCCCAGGGCGCGGGTTCTTCGCCGCGACTGTTCTTCCAGGTTGAGCGATTCCGGCCCCAGCACTTTCACGAGGGCTTCCTGCCAGAGCCGGTCCATGGCGGCCGGGTGGGCGGGATTCTGCGCCAGCCGCTTGATCGCATATTGAATCAGATGCAGCCCGTCCCGGATCGAGTATTCGAGATTGAGCTGGTGGGCTTCCTGGAGGAAGCTGACGGCGAGGGTCAAGACTTCGTTCGCGGCGAACGGCAGGTGGTAGCGCAGGATCGCCAGCTCGTCCTCCCGCGAGGGAAAGCCCAGGCCCAGGGTCGGTTGGAGCCGGGAGAGAATATAGTCGGGCACTTCATAGGTCGAGGCGTCTTCGTTCATCGTCACGCAGCAGCGGAAATGCTCGTGGGCCTGGATGAGAATGCCGGCGATGATCGACTCCACACAGCGGCGGTGATCCAGGAGCGGGGCGAGCGACGCCCAGCTTTTTTCATTCATCCGGTTGCCTTCGTCGAGGACGCAGATGCTGCCCGTCAGCACGGCCGTCACGAGCGGGGACGCATGGTAGGCAATCGTGCCGGATTCCGCGAGGACCGGCGTAATCAGCAGATCTTCCGGCCTCGTGTCGGCGGTGCATTGAAAGACATAGAGATCCTGTTTGCGCTCCTTGGCGCCGGACATGGCCAAGGTTGTCTTGCCGATCCCTGGTGGGCCGGTAATGCGGGGCGAGAGCGGCAGATCGCGGGGATCCACCATCAGCCAGCAGGCCAGCAGCTGCTGCAACGGCTCCCGGCTCCCGATCCATTCTTGCAGGGACGTCATCGGCTGAGCCAAGTGGAGGGTGATTCCCTGGACGACCATGGTTCTGGCCGGGGATGCAAAGGGGCGTTGATCCGTCATGGGCAAGCCTGTCTCTGTGAGAAAGCGAGTTCGGTGGGACGGTAACATAGCGATAGGGGAGGGTCAAACCCCCGAGGGGGCCAATTCGCTTTGACTTTCACGGCGTTGGACCGTATTCTAATGAACCCCGGCGGCTGGCAATGCGTCCATGCGCATTGTGCATTTTGGGTGAGCCGTCAATCCGGCGGGTGCCGGAGGCCGGCAAAGGAGGCGCACGATGAACAGGGAGGGTTTGCGAGTGGACGATCTGAGACCCAGAATGGTGGCCATGGGCCTGGCAGTAGTCTGTACCACGCTGCTCTTGAACGGGTGTGTCGTGCTGGAGGAGAAATATAACGCTGAAAAGACCAGGAGCTTGAATTTCCAGCGGCTGTTGGCGCAGGAAGAGAAGCGCACGGTCGAGCTGGACAGCGAAGTCAAACGGACGAAGAAGGAGCTGGCCGAATTCGAAGCCCGTAACCGCGAACTCTCCGCGCAAGTGCAGTCTGCGCGGGAACAGATGGGACGCTTGCAGGAAGAAACGGAAGCGATCCGCGAAGCCGCGGTCTTAGAGCGCAAGGCGATGGAAGACATGCGGAAAATGTCTCAGTCCTCCGGCAAAGCGAAGAAGGCGGAGGCCGCGGCCTCCGTTCCTCGCGAGGCGGAGCACAGCATGCAGGAATTGACGAAGGATGGCTCTGGTTTCCTCGACCTGACGGAACCGGCGAAACCCGCATCGAAAACCGCTCCGGCGGCCGGCTCCATGGTGCATGTGGTGAAACCGGGGGAAACGCTGTTCCGCATCAGCCGCCGGTATGGCGTCGAGATCGAGAAGCTCAAGAAGTGGAACAAGCTGCCGGACGATATCATTGAAGTCGGGCAGAAACTGATCGTTGGAAACGAGTAACGAACGAAGCTTCCATGGCGACGCCGACCTATTCGCTCAGTGTGGATGAGTTCCGGAGCTACGCGAAAGAGGGCAACCTCATTCCGTTGTACCGGGAAATTCTGGCCGATCATGAAACGCCGGTCTCCGCCTTCGCGAAGATCGATCATGGCCCGTCCGCCTATTTGCTGGAAAGTGTGCAGGGCGGAGAGAAGTGGGCCCGCTATTCCTTCCTCGGCAGCGGCTCGCCGATCGTGATGGTGGAAGACCGCGGCGACCTCGTCATCAAGAAGGGAACACGGAGCCGCCGCATCGCCTGCAAAGGCGCGCCGCTCGACCGGTTGCGGGAGTTCATGGACGCCTATCGGCCGGTGACGGTGCCGGGGCTGCCGCGCTTTGTCGGTGGGGCGGTGGGCTACCTGGGCTACGACATGGTCAAGACGTTCGAGGATCTGGCCTTCCGGCGGAAGGACAGCCTGAATCTGCCGGAATTTGCCTTTCTGCTGACCGATACGCTGCTGATTTTCGACAACGTGGCCCAGAAAATCAAAGTCGTGGCGAACGCCCATGTGAAATCCGCGTCGGAGCGGGGCATTCGCCAGGCCTATCGCGATGCGACGGCACGGATCGAGCGCATGATCGCCCGGTTGCGGAAACCGTTGCGGCAAAAGGCGCCGAAGCGGCGCCGCACGCCGATTACCTTTACGCCGAACATGAGCAAGGCGGACTTTGAAAAAATGGTCAGCCGGACACAGGAATACATCAAGGCCGGAGATATTTTTCAATGCGTCTTGTCGCAACGCTGGGAAACCAATCTGCACGCGCCGCCCTTTCAGCTCTATCGGGCGTTGCGGGTCGTGAATCCATCCCCGTACATGTACTATCTTCGCATCGCGGGTGTGGAGCTGGTCGGATCGTCGCCTGAAATTCTCGTGCGTTGCGAGGACGGCCTCGTGTCGGTTCGTCCCATTGCCGGCACCAGGCGGCGCGGGGCGACGGTTGAGGAGGACGAGCAACTGGAGCGCCGGCTGCTGGCGGATACCAAAGAGCGGGCCGAACACATCATGCTCGTGGACCTGGGGCGGAACGATGTCGGGCGTGTGGCGGAAAGCGGAACGGTGAAGGTCGAGTCGCTCATGAATGTCGAGCGCTATTCGCATGTGATGCACATCGTGTCCAACGTCACCGGCCGGCTGGCTCCATCCAAGTCGGTGTACGATGTGCTGCGGGCCTGCTTCCCGGCGGGGACCGTTTCCGGCGCCCCGAAAATCAGGGCGATGGAGATCATAGAGGAGTTGGAGCCGACCAGGCGCGGCCCCTATGCCGGCGCGGTGGGCTACATCAGCTTTTCCGGCAATATGGATATGTGCATCAACATCCGAACCGTGGTCGTGTCCAAACGCCGCGCCTTCATTCAAGCCGGAGCGGGCATCGTTGCGGATTCGAATCCCGAGCATGAGTATGAAGAAACCTGCAATAAGGCCCGGGCGATGATGAAAGCCATCGAGCTGGCGGAACGAGGGCTGGAATAACGAGAGTGAACGGGTTGCCATGCTGTTAATGATCGACAACTACGACTCCTTCACCTACAACCTCGTGCAGTATTTTGGCGAGCTGGGCGAAGATGTGCGCGTGTTCCGGAACGACAAGATTTCGCTGCAGCAGATCGAGGATTTGCATCCGAGCCGGATCGTGATTTCTCCCGGCCCCTGCACGCCCAAGGAAGCGGGCGTCTCCGTCGAGACGATCCGGCAATTTGCCGGGCGGGTTCCGATGCTGGGTGTTTGTCTCGGCCATCAATCGCTGGCGGTGGCGTTCGGCGGCGAAGTGATTCGCGCGCAACGGTTGATGCACGGCAAGACCTCCATGATCTCGCACGACGGGAAAACGATCTATCAAGGCCTGCCGAATCCGTTTGAGGCGACACGCTACCATTCGCTGTTAGTGAACCCGCTCAATCTGCCGGATTGTCTCGAAGTGTCGGCCCAGACGGCCGAAGGCGAGATCATGGGCATGCGCCACCGGACGCTCGGCGTGGAAGGGGTCCAATTCCATCCCGAATCGATTCTGACGAAGGCCGGCAAAGACCTCCTGAGAAATTTCCTGAAACTCTAGCCTCTGCGGATTGTACGGCTCCTATGATCAAAGATGCCCTGGCCAAATTGGCGGATCGCGCGGACCTTTCCGAAAAGGAAGCGGAAGAGGTCATGGGCGAAATCATGGAGGGGGCGGCGACGCCTGCCCAGATCGCCGCCTATCTGATGGGCCTTCGGCAGAAAGGCGAAACCGTCGATGAAATCGCCGGCTCGGCCCGCGCCATGCGCGCCCGCGCGACGAAAATTCGTGTCGGCAGTTCGATCGTCGTCGATACCTGCGGCACGGGCGGCGACGGCGCCCATACGTTCAATATTTCGACGACCGCCGCATTCGTGGCAGCCGGAGCGGGGCTCACGGTAGCCAAACACGGCAACCGGTCCATTTCCTCCAAATCGGGCAGCGCAGACGTCCTGAGCGCGCTCGGCGTCAAGATCGATCTGTCTCCGGACCGCGTGGCGGATTGCGTGAATGAAGTCGGGATCGGGTTTTTGTTTGCGCCGCTGTTCCATGGCGCCATGAAACATTGCGCCGGGCCGAGACAAGAGATGGGAATTCGCACGCTTCTGAACGTGCTGGGGCCGCTGACCAATCCGGCCGGCGCGACCCATCAAGTGCTGGGCGTGTATGACGCGAAGCTGACCGAGGTGCTGGCGAAGGTGCTGTTGCAGCTGGGGTCGCAACATTGTTTTGTGCTGCATGGCATGGATGGGCTCGACGAACTCACGCTCTGCGACCGGACGAAGGTATCGGAAGGCAAAGGCGGCGTGGTCTCGAATTATTTTGTCGCGCCTGAGGAGTTTGCCTTGCCCAGGGTTCCCAAGCGGGAGCTCGTTGGCGGGGGGCCGGAAGACAATGCCCGCATCACGCGGGACATTCTGCAGGGCAAGAAGGGGCCCAAGCGCGACATCGTCGTCCTCAACGCCGCCGCCGCCATCGTGGCGGGGCAGAAGGCGAGGACCTTGAAAGACGGGGTGCGGGTCGCGCAACAGTCGCTCGATTCGGGAGCGGCGGCGGAGAAGCTCGACCGGCTGGTGGCATTTACACAGAAGGCGGCAGGATGATTCTCGACCGGATTCTTGAGCATAAAAAGGCGGAGTTGCGGCATAAACAAAGCCGTAGCTATCTGGCGGATTTGAAAGCCGTCATTCGGGATCTGTCTTCGCCGCTTGGATTCGCGGTCACCCTCGACGCGACGAAGACCGCCCAGAGTCCGGCCTTGATCGCGGAAGTGAAAAAGGCTTCGCCGAGCCTGGGCCTGCTCCGGCCGGAGTTCGCCGACCAATTCGATTATCTCGCCATTGCACGGACCTATCACGAGCATGGCGCGTCGGCGCTCTCGGTCCTGACCGATAAGGAATTCTTTCAGGGCGACCTCCGGTATCTTGCCGAGATCAAGAAGGCCGTGCCGATGCCCGCGCTCAACAAGGAATTCATGGTGGGCGACATCCAGTTTTATGAGGCCCGCGCGCATGGCGCCGATGCGGTCTTGTTGATTGTCGCGGCATTGGAGAAGCGGCAGCTGATCGATTTCCATGCGCTGGCCACCGAGCTCAAAATGGATGTCCTGTTCGAAACCCATCACGAGCGGGAACTCGATACGGTGTTGGAATGGGTGCCTGCTGCCAGAATGATTGGGATTAACAATCGCGACTTGAAGACGTTTTCCACCGACTTGGGCGTGACATTTCGGCTCGCCAAGCGGATTCCATCGGACAAGATCATCGTGAGCGAAAGCGGCATTCATACACGCGAGCATGTCGTGCGGCTCGTGGAGGCGGGCGTCCATGCCATGCTGGTCGGGGAATCCTTGATCAAGGCGGAGAAAACGGCGGAGAAGGTGCGCGATCTTCTCGGAACCCTGACCGCCGCCAAGCAGCCGGCCTAGCCCATCCGGAACAATAAATGGTCACGGTAAAAATTTGCGGGATCACGAATGAGGAAGACGCCCTGGTGGCGGTCGAGGCGGGAGCCGATGCGCTGGGCTTCATCATGTACCGGAAGAGTCCCCGGTATGTCGATGCCGCGGCGGCCAAACGGATTATCGCCAGGCTGCCGCCCTTCGTCGTGCCGGTCGGCGTCTTTGTGAACGAAGAGGCGAGCGCCGTCCGTGACCTGGTAGATCATTGTGGATTCGGGCTCGCGCAGTTGCATGGCGATGAGCCGGCTACGTACTGCCAGGATCTTGGGCGCCCCGCGATGAAAGCGGTCCGGCTCAAGGACCGGGGATCTTTTTTAGCGCTGGCGGAATTTCATGGGCGGGCGAATGTCAGAGGGTTCGTCATCGACGCCTTTTCCGATCAGGCCTATGGTGGAACGGGACAAACGGTGGACTGGAGCCTTGCGGCGGAGGTCGCCCGATCATCGCCCGTGCTGTTGGCTGGCGGATTGACCCCGGACAATGTCGCGGAGGCGATCCGGTCCGTACGCCCGTACGGCGTCGATGTCAGCAGCGGGGTGGAAGCGAGCCCGGGGAAAAAGGATCACGCGAAAGTCCGGGCATTTATCCGCGCCGCCCAGCTTGTGTCCGTCTGATCGTCCCGTCTATACTCGGCGCATCATTTTCCGAAAGGATTGAATTGCACCATGACCACAGTGCCAGACAGCCATGGACGGTTCGGGCCTTATGGAGGCCGCTATGTTCCTGAAACGCTCATGCCCGCGCTGCTTGAACTGGAGCAGGAGTATGCGACGGCCAGGAAAGACCGGCGTTTCCAAGCGGAATTGGCCTATTATCTGAAGCAATATGTCGGGCGGCCCACGTCGCTGTATAAAGCCGAGCGGCTCGGGAAGAAGCTGGGCGGCGCCACGATCTATCTGAAGCGGGAAGACCTCTGCCATACCGGCGCGCACAAGATTAACAACGCCATCGGCCAGGTCCTGCTGGCGATGCGCATGAAGAAACCCCGCATCATCGCCGAAACCGGCGCGGGCCAGCACGGCGTCGCGACCGCGACCGCCGCAGCCATGTTCGGGTTGCAATGCGAAATTTACATGGGCACCGAAGACATGCAGCGGCAGGCGCTGAATGTGTTTCGTATGCGGCTCCTCGGAGCGAAGGTCACCGGAGTCGATGCCGGTAGCCGCACCTTGAAAGATGCCATTAGCGAGGCGATGCGCGATTGGACGACGAACGTCCGCACCACGCACTACATCCTGGGGTCGGTCTTAGGCGCCCATCCCTATCCGATGATGATCCGCGACTTTCAGGCCATCATCGGACGTGAGGCCAGAAAGCAGATCATGGCGGCGGAAGGCAAGCTGCCGGACTATCTCGTGGCCTGTGTCGGTGGCGGGAGCAATTCGATCGGGCTCTTTCACGCGTTCTTGAAGGATAAGAAAGTGAAGATGATCGGCGTGGAGGCCGGGGGCACCGGCATTGAAAGCGGCAAGCATGCGGCCCGTTTCTCAGGCGGAAAGCCGGGCGTGCTCCAGGGCACGATGACCTACCTGTTGCAGGATGAAGACGGGCAGATCAATCTGACCCATTCCGTCTCAGCCGGGCTGGATTATGCCGCCGTCGGGCCGGAGCATGCGCTCTATCACGACATGAAGCGGGTGCAGTACACCTATGCGACGGACGAAGAAGCCTTGGCGGCGTTCGATTTGCTGGCGACGGAAGAGGGGATCGTGCCGGCGCTCGAAAGCGCCCATGCCATTGCCCATGTGGTGAAGCTGGCGCCGACCCTAAAAAAATCGAATATCATCATCGCCAATTTGTCGGGCCGCGGAGACAAGGATGTCCAGCAAGTGGCGAGAATGCGCGGAGTAACACTATGACCGGGCGGATTGAAACGACCTTCCAGCGCCTTCAACGGACCGGGGAGAAAGCCCTCATCGCCTATTTGATGGCAGGCGATCCCACATTGGCCGACACGGAACCACTGGTGTTGGAGATCGAGAAGGCCGGCGCGGACATCATCGAATTGGGCGTGCCGTTTTCCGACCCGATTGCCGACGGGCCGGTCATTCAGCTCGCGGCCGAACGGGCCTTGCGCAGCGGAACCACGCTGAGAAAGATTCTGCCCCTGGTGAAGTCGTTGCGGAATAGGACGCAGGTGCCGATCGTCCTCATGGTCTATTACAACTCGATTCACGCGATGGGGCTGGAGACCTTCTGTGAGGAGGCCGCGGCGGCCGGCGTCGATGGTTTGATCGTGCCGGACATGCCGCCGGATGAAGCGGGCCCCTTGAAAGGTCCGGCCGCGAAGGCCGGGCTTCGCCTTGTGTTTCTCCTGGCGCCGACCAGCACGCCAGATCGGCGCACCTATGTGGCGAAGGAATCGCAAGGCTTTCTCTACTATGTGTCGTTGACCGGCATCACCGGGGCGCAGATTCAAAACATGAGTGAAGTCGGGAAGAATGTGCAAAAGATCAAGAAAGTGACGAAGACACCGGTCGCGGTCGGATTTGGTGTCTCGACTCCGGAAGATGCCGCGCGGGTATCCGCGATGGCCGACGGGGTTATCGTCGGCAGCGCCATCGTGAAACAAATTGCCGCTCACCAGCAGACTCCCGATATGCCGGCGAAGGTAGGGACGTTTGTCGGCTCGCTGAAGGCGGCGATGAAACAGGCTGCGTCAACTCCAACTGGCTAGGCTGCCACCGATCCCATCGGTCCGGCGTGTATTCTCTTCAAGGATTGAGAGATCGATCTGAAAGGGGAGGGGCCGCTACCGTTTGGGGCCATGGACGGTCGGGGGCATGTACTTGACCATCTCGTCCGTGAGTTCCGCGGCCACGTCTTTTAAGTTGGGACGATTGAAGATGTAGCTGCTGGATTTTTCATGGCGGGCCTTCCAAATGGTCGCGCCGGTTGTGGCATCGACCAGCCGCAATGTCAGCCCCACACGTCCGACGTTATCTCCCGCTTTCCCGGCATATTCCCAAGCATTGATGCGAAGAACGAGAAACGCTTCCACATTCAACGCTTTCCCGAGCTTGATGGCGGCGTCCCGATCGGACTGGCCGGTCATTTCCAAACGGGAGAAATAGAACACCAGTGTGTCGAACGCTTCTTTTGAGGCCTGAAAAATATCCGTGACTTGCTCGGCATGCACGACACGCTCAATCCTTCCAGTCTTGACCAATGACGCGGCAAGAACCTCCTGAATGTCCTCCCGGGCATTGTCGTACTGACTGGCCA
Source organism: Nitrospira sp. (assembly GCA_035968315.1). Lineage (NCBI taxonomy): Bacteria > Pseudomonadati > Nitrospirota > Nitrospiria > Nitrospirales > Nitrospiraceae > Nitrospira > Nitrospira sp. Next base: position 624,948 of record JAVYIN010000005.1, on the reverse strand, counting down.
TTGGCGGCAGTGCCGCGATCGATTGCGGGCGAAAGACCTTCGCGCCGGGCCCTTCCCACGTGTCTAAAAGCCCGCCCGCGCATCCGGTCAGGGATACCAAGAGAACCATCGTTGCTGCGCAGCTCCAGGCGGTTACACGTTTCATGGAAAGTACTATACCATGTTCATGGAAAAAGATGAGGGGCCGCGACAGGACTCTTCAGCGGACCGCCTTTCCAAGGTTTAGACGATCATCCCATCCTGCATGTGGATAATACGGTCGGATTGAGCAGAGAGTTTATCGTTGTGGGTCACGATGACGAAGGTCGTTCCGCGCGACCGGTTCAAGTCCCGCAGGAGGCCGAAGAGCGCATCGCCGGTGTGGGTGTCGAGATTGCCGGTTGGTTCGTCGGCCAGCACAAGGTCGGGTTTCTGCACCAGCGCGCGTGCCACGGCAACCCGCTGCTGTTCGCCTCCGGACAGCTCACCCGGCTTATGATACAGCCGCTGTCCCAACCCCACTTCCTTCAGCAGGGCCGTGGCTTCCTGTTCCACTTCTTCGAGAGAACGGCGTTGGATGAGGGCCGGCATGCAAGCGTTTTCCAACGCCGTGAATTCCGGTAGCAGGTGATGAAACTGAAAGACGAAGCCGATGCGGCGGTTGCGGAACTCGGCCTGCTGCGCTTCGGACAATTGAAAGAGATCCTGGTCGTTGAAGTAGACGGTGCCCTTTGTCGGCCGGTCGAGCATACCCATAATATGGAGCATGGTGCTCTTGCCGGCCCCCGAGGCGCCGACGACCGCCACCATTTGGCCGCGTGGGATCTCCAGGTCGATGCCTTTCAGCACGGTCAGTTCCTGCTGGCCCATGACGAAGGATTTGTGGAGCCCTGTGATCCGAATCATCGGAGCGGAAGCGCCGGAACCGGCTAATGTCAGAAGGGTATCGCTCATTCGTACCGTAGGGCCGCGACCGGTTCGAGTTTGGCCGCTTGGAGTGAGGGGTAGACAGTGGCCGCAAAGCTGATAAGAATGGCGGACCCGGCCACAAGCAGCACGTCGAGCGCCTGCACGTGGACCGGAATTTTGGAGATGTAATAGACCGTCGGATCAAAGGTCCAAAATGTTTGGATGAGCCAGAGAAAGGCATAACCCAAGGGAATACCGATCGCGGTTCCGGAACATCCGATGATCAACCCGTTCAACATGAAAATGCGCCGGATGCTTTTCCTGGTGGCGCCCATGGCTTTCAAAATCGCGATCTCTTTCTGCTTTTCCGTCACGATCATCGTCAGGGTGCTGACGATATTGAAGGAGGCGACGATAGTGATCAATACCAGCAGCAGGAACATCATGGTCTTTTCCAGCTTGAGCGCCGAGAAGAGATTCCGGTTCATCTGCATCCAATCGCGGGCGCCGTATGCGAACCCGAGCGAGCCCTCAATATTGTGCGCAATCTCGCCGGCCCGGAACACGTCGGTCACTTTGACCTCGATGCCGCTGACCGTGGCTCCCATATTGAAAAACTTCTGGGCCTCGGCCAGGTCAATGTAGGCGAGGGACGAATCGTATTCGTACATGCCGGAGTGGAACAGGCCCACGACGGCAAAGGTGCGGATTTTTGGCACCATGCCCATGGCGCTGACCGGTCCGACCGGCGACACCACATTGACGGTGTCACCCACAAAAACCCCCAGCCGCATCGACAATTCCTTGCCGAGGATGATTCCCGGTTTCTCGGTTTCGACGGCTGGACCGGTCGGATCGTCGGCGGGAGGCTGCCGTACTTTCACCGGCTTGCTGAGGTCCGAGAGTTCACCGGTGCCCAGATTCTTGGCCAGTTCCGTCACCTTGCCTTCGCGCTGCGGGTCGATGCCCCGGATCACGATGCCTTGCACGCCGTTTGGCGTGGTCAGCAAGACTTGCTTCAAGACAAAGGGGGTTGCCGCCACAACCTCAGGCACGTCCTGAATCCGCTCCGTCGTCGGGTTGTAGTCGGCCATGCCGTCCTTGATCCGGTCCTGCACAATGATATGGGCGGTGGTCCCGAGGATCTTGGCCTGAATATCTTCCTTGAAGCCGGTCATGATGCCGACCGTGCCGATCAGGGCGGCGACGCCCAGTGTGATGCCGGCGATGGAGACAAACGTATTGAGCGAGATCGTTCGATTACGCCGCTTGGCGCGCAAATACCGCAGACCGACGAAGATTTCGTAGGGGATCGCCATCGGCGGCTATTTCTCCGGCCTGAGTTGGGGAAAGAGCACCACATCACGGATCGAGGCTTGGTTCGTGAAGAGCATGATCAACCGATCGATGCCGATCCCTTCGCCGGCCGTCGGCGGCATTCCGAATTCCAAGGCCCGCAGGAAGTCTTCATCGACCAGATGCGCTTCTTCATCGCCCGCCTCGCGTTGCGCCGCTTGTCCTTCGAACCGTTCCCGTTGATCGAGCGGGTCGTTCAACTCGGAGAAGGCGTTGGCGATCTCGCGCCCGGCGATATAGAGCTCGAACCGGTCGGTGAGCGACGGGTTGGAATCCTTCCGCCGCGCGAGGGGAGAGATCTCGATGGGGTAATCCGTGATAAAGGTCGGCTGGATCAGATTCGGTTCGACCGTTTCTTCAAAGATCTCATTCACAATGTTAAAGAGTGTCGCCTTCGGATCAATCTGAATGCCGAGGGCCTTCGCGGCCGCCGCGGCCTTGTCACGGTCTTGCAGGACCGAGGGATCCAATTTGTTCACTTCCAGAATCGATTGGTGATAGGACCAGCGCCTCCATGGGGGTGTCAGCGTGATCTCTTTGCCCTGGTATTCGATGACGGTTTTGCCAAGCATCTGCTGCGCCAGGGTCGAAACCAGCTCTTCGGTCAGAATGATCAAGTCGTGATAGTCGGCATAGGAGACGTAGAACTCCAGCATCGTGAATTCTGGGTTGTGGATCGTCGAGATGCCTTCGTTCCGGAAGTTCCGGTTGATTTCGAACACGCGGGGAAAGCCGCCGACGATCAGCCGCTTGAGATAGAGTTCCGGCGCGATGCGGAGATAGAGATCGACTCCCAGGGCGTTGTGATGGGTCACGAATGGCTTGGCGGCGGCGCCGCCCGGGATGGGATGCATCATCGGGGTTTCGACTTCGAGGAATCCGCGCTCGATCAAGAAGGCCCGGATCCCGGCGATGATCCGGCTGCGCATCGCGAAAATGCTGTGCACGTCGGGATTGGCGATCAGGTCCACATACCGCTGGCGATACCGGGTCTCGACGTCCGTGAGGCCGTGCCACTTTTCCGGGAGCGGGCGAAGGGCCTTGCTCAGAAAGGTGAGTTCCCGAACCTCGACGGTAAACTCGTTGGTCTTGGTGCGGAAGAGCGTGCCGGTGACCCCGATCCAGTCGCCGAGGTCGAGCTGTTCCGTGACCATGTAGGCTTGTTCGCTCAGCAAATCTTTCTTGAGATAGACCTGCAAGCGATCCGACCCGTCTTGCACAACCGCAAAACCGGCTTTGCCAAAGCGCCGCAGGGCGACCACGCGGCCGGCGAAGGTGCAGCCGACTTTTTCCTGCTCCAGCACTTCTTTGGTCTTTTCCCCGTGCAGCTTGATGAGCTGTCCGGCCCGATCCTTCACTTCGAATCTGGTGCCGTAGGGCGCCACGCCGGCGGTGCGCAGTTGTTCCGCTTTCTTGATCCGCTGCTGTCGTTGTTCGTTCAGTTCATCCATGTGCAATCCGTGATAAGTGATGAGTGATGCGCGATGTGTGCCCGCGAACGGCCTTAAACCTCGTCATCCAGTTCGGTGACGGCTGTGAGCGGTTCACTGCCCTTCGTGAATTTCCTCTTGAGATAGGCTTCGATAAACCCGTCCAGATCGCCGTCCATCACGGCGCTTACCTGGCTGGTCTCATGCCCGGTCCGGTGATCCTTGACCATCTGATAGGGTTGAAACACGTACGAGCGGATCTGGCTGCCCCAGGCATTCTCTTTCTTCTCTCCAACGATGGCATTGAACTCCGCTTCCTTTTTCTTCTGCTCCACTTCATAAAGCCGCGCCTTGAGGATCTTCATGGCGCCGTTGCGATTTTGGAGCTGCGACCGTTCATTCTGACATTGCACGACGATGTTGGTGGGAATGTGCGTAATTCGGATCGCCGTTTCCACCTTGTTCACATTCTGGCCGCCGGCACCGCCGGCGCGGAAGGTATCGATCCGCAAATCCTTCTCGTCGATGACCACGTCGATGTCTTCGTTCAGTTCGGGATAGACGAAGACGGAGGCGAACGAGGTATGCCGCCGTTTGTTGGCATCGAAGGGGGAGATCCGCACCAGCCGGTGCACGCCGGCTTCGGCCTTCAGATAGCCGTAGGCATAGGGACCGGTGATGGAAATGGTCACGCTCTTGATGCCTGCTTCATCGCCATGGAGCAAATCCAATGTCTCGACTTTGAATTTCCTGGTCTCCGCCCAGCGCACATACATGCGGAGGAGCATTTGCGCCCAGTCCTGAGACTCGGTGCCGCCGGCGCCGGGATGGATCGCGACAATCGCGTTGTTGGGATCCAGCTCTCCGGAGAGGAGCATTTCGACGTGGAGCGCGGCCAGCTTCGGTTCGAACTGCTGGAGTTCCGCCGTCAGTTCCTGTTCGAGCGACTCGTCATGGGTTTCTTCGGCCAGTTCCAGCAGGGCCTGCAAATCGCTGATCTTCGCATCGATCTCTCGCCATTGGGTCAGTTCGCGTTCGAGAGTGACTTTCTTTCGGCTCACCGCCGCGGCCGCGCGGGTATCGTTCCAGAACGACGGCTCCGCCATTTGGGCCTCAAGCTCTTCGAGATCGGAGCTCATGCGAGCGAGGTCAAAGATGCCCCCGTAATTCCGAGACCTGTTCGCCCACGGTGCGCACGCGACTCCGGACCTCTTCCAACATGCCCGCTGTCCTTTCTGATTACGCCGGTGTAATGGCGGTGGTGCCGGGCTCCGGTTCCTTGGGACGGAACAGATTGGCCAGGCACAGCAGGGCGCAGATTACCACACAGCCGTAGGCAAACACATCCCCGTAGCGGCTGTAAAATGTGCGGGGCTGCCATGTGGGAAGGGTGACCTGCATCGCCTCTTCCGTGAAGAGCGGCGTGGCCTGGATGATCCGGCCGAATGGGTCGATGGCGCCGGTGATGCCGGTATTGGCGGCCCTCGCGAAGGCCAAGTGATTTTCGACCGAGCGGAATACGACCATCGCAAAATGTTGGGCCGGCGCCGACGAGTTGCCGAACCAGCCGTCGTTGGTGATCGTGACCAGAAACTCCGCGCCGTTGACGGCAAATTGGCGGACGAGATCGGGGAAAATCACTTCATAACAAATCGCCACGCCGAACTTTACCGGCCGGGCCGCCGCCGGCTGTCCGGACGCGGCAAGCCGGTTCTTGGGCGTGAGCGTCATAACCGTACCGCCGGGTCCCGCTTCGAAATCGCCGATTCCTTCCACCAGTTTATCGAGAAAAAAGAGCAGCGAGGATTTCAAGGGAATATATTCACCGAAGGGCACCAGATGCTGCTTGTCATAACGGCTCAGGATCGTCCCGTCGGCCGAGAGCAGATAGGCGCTATTGAGCAGATAGGGGCGGCGATCCGGATAGAAACGGAGCGCGGGGCTTCCGAAGAGGAGCGGCGCCGTTGCCCGCTCGGCCCAGGCCATCAATTGCAACTGGTAGCCGGCTTCCCGCTCGAAAATAAACGGGGTAGCCGCTTCGGGCCAAATGATGACGTCGGCGTCAGTGCCGAACCGGCTGGTCAGCCGGTCGAACCGCTGCATGGTTTCATCACGAAAGGCCACATCCCACTTGACCTCTTGATCGATATTGGGCTGGACTAACCCCGCCGTAATCGACCCTTTGGGGAGCGGCAGCCCCGAACCGCTCAGGAGACCGGTTCCATAACTCCAGGTCGATACCATGAGCAGGGTGGTAATGGTCGTCAATTCCCAGGGCAGCTTTTGGGGATGAAATCCGCGGAAGAAGGGCATAAGCCAGAGCATGAACTCGGCCAGCGTTATATTCACCAGGATGATTAAAAAAGAGATTCCATAGACTCCCAGATGGTCGGCGACCTGGATCAACTCCAATTCCCGGTACTGTGAATAGCCCAGCAGGCACCAGGGCAATCCGGACAAAAAGTAGGTTCTCAGGAGTTCGAGCGCGACCCAGACACAGGGCGCGAAAAAAATGCCGTATCGTGGTATAAATTCGCGCAGCCACACGACGCTCCAGCTATAGATTCCGACGTAGATGCCGAGATAGGCGGTGAGCAGGAGCAGAATGGCGTAACTGATGGGGAGCGGGACCTTGCCATAGGTGGTCATGGCTGTGACGACCCAGGCCATGATGCCGGTGAAGCCGATGGTCCCGCTGAGGCATCCTATCCAAAAGGCACGGCGGCGCGTTGCAGAATCCAGCGCAAGATGGAGGGGAATCATGGCAACCCAGGCAAGCAACCCCAGGTCAAATTTGGGAAAGCAGAACGGGAGCAGGAGCCCGCTCGCACAGGCAAGCGCGATCTGGCGAGCACGAATGCGATCCATCGAGCGGTACCATAACCAAAGCTGTCTCGACTTGCAAGGGAACGATTGGCGCCTCGGAGCGATGACGTATCCTGCGGCGGCGAGTCTTGCCTTGGGGCTGGCTCTTGCCATGGCCATGGTGTGGATTTCGCCGGTACAGGCCGAGGAACCGGTGAGCCTTGAGACGCAGATCTCGAAGAAATTCGTCCGGGGGATCGTCAATCTTTCCACTGGCTGGATGGAGCTGCCCCGGCAAGTCTATGAAGTGGGGCAGAACGAGGGGTGGGTCACTGGTGTGTTGCGCGGGCCGTTTGACGGCATTGGAATGTTCTTTGCGAGGACTGTCGCCGGCGTGGTTGAAATCGCCACGTTCCCGGTTCCCTTGCCGACCTATCAGCCGATTCTGAGTCCCGCCTACGCGTGGGAATCGGAACGTGTCGATGATGTCGTGACTCCGACGGCTCCCCCGAGGCAGTAGAACTGTCCGTGCGGAGAGAGTGATCTTATTCCGGCAAGCAAGACTGAATCGACGCTGGCCGTCAACCCTATCTCATTCGTTTACTTTTTCTGTTCTGGCTTCTGGTGCATCCACTTGGCTGGCGCGCTGACGGTCGATTGATAGGCCTGTCCAAAGCCGAGCACCAGGTGGGCGTCCATCAGCCGCAATTCCCACAGTGAAAAATCGCCAAAGCCGAACATCATGGCCGACGCCGGGAAACGGGCCAGATAGGAAGCTTTCACCGCGGGATAACCCGGCTCCTCGGGCGTGAGGATCGCCGCATCGCCTTGAAGATTCATCCGGCGTAGGGCCAGGGGATTCTTGTCCGGGCCGTCGGGCTCCGAGATGAAGAGCGAGACCTGCGGGTCTTGAAGAAGGTGCTGAGTATGGAGAGCCAGGCGGCTGAGATGCAGGTAGGCACGTGTCCAATCCTCCCCGATGATATACGGCACATGTGAGCCGAATGGCCGGCCATTCCGCATGGTGAGCAGCACCCCCGTACGGACGTCTTGCACCAGTTTCCCCCATGCTCTCTGCACGTCGGCATCCGACATCGATTCGATCATTGGTCCCATCCTTTCCTGGCCTGTCGGGCATGCAGCATACCCAATCTTTCGCCATTTGCCCATTCCCACTTTGATGCAGAGAAGATGATTTGAACAGGGAAACGTAGTATCTTTAACCATCGAGGCAATAGGAGCAAGCGCGTAACCTATTCGCATGCATCAATACGCCAAAGGGGGAAACCAATGACACGAGCATGGATTGGATTGGGCCTCTGTCTGTTCGTTGCTGTCGCGGGATGTGGAGGTGGAACCGCCGCCATTCAAGAGGACCGGCTGACGGTCGGCAAGGTTCAGGGAGAGATCAAGGTCGGCATGGCGGCCTCTCAAGTGGCGGAGCTGCTCGGCAGCCCCAATATCGTCACCACGGATGAAAAACGCCGGGAAGTCTGGATCTATGATAAAGTCTCCACCGACCGGGTGGATACCAGCAGTTCATCCTTCGCGGGCATCATCATCCTCGGGGCCAGTTCTCGCGACAGTTCCAGTTCTCAGCGCCAGCGCACTCTGACGATCATCATCAAGTATGACGAAGAGAAGAAGGTGCGCGACTTTGCTTACAACTACACTCAATTCTAGGCTCTCCGGCTCGTTTATACAGAGATGGGCGGCGGGGATGGGCATTTCCCTGGTCTGGCTTGTTCTCTTGTCCGGTTGCATGGCCCACAGCGAGCCGGCGGAGCTGTTTCAACTCACCTCCGAGAGCGCCATCAACCGGGCCATGCAAACCCGGATGTACGAAACTTCTGACGCGCGGGAATTGCTCTCCGCCTCGGCGGCGGTCCTTCAGGATCTTGGATTTCAGGTAGAGGAAAGCCAGAAGGAGGTAGGATTTCTGCGAGCCGCCAAGGAACGGAGTGCAAGAGAGTACGGCCAGTACATCGGTCGGGTTTTAGCCTTGGTGCTCTCCTTGGGGAAATACCTCATGCCGGTGGATCTCCACCAGAAAATTTCGGCAACTCTCGTCGCGCGGCCGATCAATCCGGATGCCACGCGCCAGGAGGTGCGAATTGTTTTCTACCGGGTGGTTTGGAAAGGGGACGGCCAGGCCGATCGCCAATACATTCCGCCTGGCGAGCAAAAGATGGAAATGCTCCGCGACCCCATTCTGTATCAGCAATTCTTCGCCAAGCTTTCGAAGGCCGTATTTCTGGAAGGCTTCAAGCTGTGAACAAGAGGTCATGATGAAACGACGAGTGGTACGGGGAGTGATCGCAGGAGCCATCGCCGCGATGGCGTATGGGTGTGTTCCGCCGCAGCCCGATCAGGGATTACTCGCCCCCACCGAAGCCCAGATGAAAATCCGGAGCGTGCAAACCCGCATTTTTGACGTGAAGGATCGCCAGGCCGCCATGCGGGCCGTCATCGCGGCTTTGCAAGATCTGGGGTTCATCGTCGAGCGGGCCAACGAGGCGCTCGGCCTGGTCACCGCCGCCCGCTTCGCCGAACCAAACTATTATGACATGCTGGGTGTCACCGTCACCGTGCGCCCCCAGCCTGACGACCGCATGATGATTCGGGCCAATGCGATCTATAACAACAAGCCCATCGAGGATCCAAAGGTCTATCAGAATTTCTTTGCCACCCTCGAACGCTCGATCTTTGTGACGAAGGATTAATCTCCGTGATGGGTCGCCTGTTACCCGAAAAAGGTGCTCCAGGGGTGCGACGGGGCACCAGGGATCTGATGTTGCTGATCGGAGTGGGGATCAGCTTTCTGTTCTCCGGGTGTCTCACGCCCTATGAATCACGGCATGAAAATCAGTGGGACTCACGGCAGCAAATCTGGCTCTCGGAAGAGAGTCAGGTCAAACTCCGCGCAGCGCAGAGCCGGGTGTTCGACACAGCCAACCGCGTGGCCGTCCTCGAAGCCGTTGTCGCCACTATGCAGGATCTCGGGTTCATGGTCGAAGTACTGGATCAAGAGCTGGGAATCGTGTCCGCCAAGAAATATGTCGATCTCGAACGCCCCACGTTCCTGGACCCTTCCTATCTCCTCTATCGCCCGGACACCTTGATGATCCTGACGCGGAATATTCATTCTTGGGGGCCCTTCTACCATCGCAACGACCTCGTGAGGCTCACCGTTACGGTTCGCAAACGCAATGACTCACAACTCGTCGTGCGGGCCAGTGCGCAATTTTACCTGCGCGCGGTCGAAGATCCCGCGCCCTATCAGAAATATTTCCGCACACTCGAACAGGCGCTCTTCCTCCAAGGCCAGATGGTCGAATAGCGCCGCGGAGCATTCCGGCCTTGAGGCGTGACGTATGCCCTCCTGGCGCCACGCGTCACGAGGACTCCACTTTTCCGCCCGGCGTAAGGACCGACCAAGATTATCGAGAATGTAACAAGTCTTCTCTCCACCAACACGGCCACCATCGCAGTCTCCCTCACGCTATGCTAGGCTCATGAACGATTGGAATCTGAAGAGAGGGTATGATGAAACCTGGATATCGGTTGCTCATAGTCGATAAGGCCGGTGTATTGGTGTCGGAGTTTCAATTGACGGAGCATGCGCTGGCTCAACCGGAGGCATTCGTGACCTCACTGAGACACGTGATTGAAGCGGTCGAAGAGGAAGAGCCGTGAGGGGAATGTTCGGATGTCGTCGCGATGGAAGGTCGTGAATCGGCTTCTACTGAATATGAGAGCTGTTAATAGGAGGATTTCATGAAAAATGTCGAAATGACGGTCGAGGGGAACACGCTCACCATTAAGGTGGACTTGTCCAAGGAGTTCGGGCCCTCGTCTTCAGGCAAGACGATCATCATCGCCTCGACGGAGGGGAATGTGACGATTCCCAACCGCGAAGAAAAAGTTGGACTGAACGTGTATCGAAAGAAATAGCGGACCAGACTGAGTGGAAGCGGATCCAGCCGCAGAGCTTTGGTGCGATCCCCTTCATGTCTATTTTTCAGATCGGCCTCAAAAAGCCCTGTTTTCAGGCTAAATTCGTCTGGCACATCCACAGCGCACCAGCCATTCTGTGCATAAGTCCGCCAAAATTCTCGATACCCCATAAAGTCGAGAGCATTTCAAGTGTCAAATTGCGTGGAATTTTATTGGGCACCATAGATTGTGGAAAATGAAAAAAATAAATCGTCAAGCCGCAAAATATAGTGGCTGCCAAGGATCTGACACAATGCCTAAAATATGGGCAATCAGGTTATACTGCTGTCCATATCAGCCATTTCAGCGTTAAGAATCCATTCATACACAGAGTTATCCACAGAAGCTGGGGGCGAAGAAAATAGATCTGCTGAGATCGCTAAAATTTCAGCGAGATAGCTCGTGAGTGAATATTGTTGTGCCGGAAGATTAGGGGCGGCTCTTCCCGCAATCATGAACGAATTCCATTCACAGTGAAGGTGCTCATTCTTGACTCGCTATGATGCGGGGGGTATCGTGAGCGCGTGGGGGGAGTTAACGCCCCGAGGGAATATGGTCCATAAGGGGGTTGAGTGTGAGGACGGTGTGCAGGACCAGCTTGTACTGGGAAGCCTAATGTTCTCCCGAGATCTCCGCCGTACCTACTGATCCTCGGTAGGTGCGTGCTCCTCCCACCCTAAACTTTTCTCGTGACTGCGTTCTTCGGCAGGACGTGGTTGTCCTCCATGAAGTGCTCCATCCCATTGCATGTCTCTGCCGGCTAGGTCCCCAGGCCCTGGCTGCGAGTATCAATAAGACTAATAACGATAGAGATAGGCAATCCGTGGGGCGAGCCGACTCTTATTCTGCCCTAGGCGGCAGAAGGGTAGTGTGTGTGGGGCGGCGGCGTGGCGAATTCAATTCCGTTCCGCCCATTCTGTTTGACTCGATACAACGCCTGATCGGCCAGCTCCCACAACAGCTGCGGAAACGCAGGATTCTCCGGTGAGCATGTCGCCACCCCCAGGCTAAGGGTGATGGAGAGCGGACCGGTTTTCGTGTCGAACGAGTCGCCGGCAATGGCGTAGCGGATTCGTTCGGCGATCTCGGCCGCTGCAATCTCGCCGCATCCCGGAAGAATCACCAGGAACTCTTCCCCGCCGATACGGCCGACGAGGTCATACCGGCGCGCCGTGTCCTGAATGCGCCTGGCCGTTTCCCGGATCACCCCATCACCGATCACATGGCCATAGGTGTCATTGACACGTTTAAAATGGTCGATGTCGGCCATGATAATGGCGAGCGGTTCGTGTTCGCGAGTAGCTCTGGAAAGTTCTCGGCTCAAGGCATCAATGGTGGCGGAATGGTTTAAGAGGCCTGTGAGAGAGTCCTGCCTGGCTTGCGTCTTGGCGTCGAGCAAGAGCTGCAGATTTTCGACCGACACACCGGCCTGGGCGGCAAGCGCCAACACAACCTGCTCGTCCAAATCCGTGAAGGCCGTACGGCCTCCGTCTCCCGCTACTTTGTCGAGCAGATAGAGCTGCGCGCAAATGCGTCCGTGGCACCGGAGCGACATCCCGAGGAATGATCCCAGAGCCTGTGGCGTTCCCTCGATGTCCACCTGTCCAATTTCACGAGCCAGATCGGCGATCCGCAGCACCCCGTTTCTCACCATCAGGCAATGCAGGAGGCCGCCACTGAGCGGTAAGCGGCTGATGGCGCGCCCCATTCGTTCATCGCAGTCGATGGTGTGTATGCGGCTCAAAGTCGTCAGTCTGTCATCGAGCATGCCGAGGACGGCATACCGGGCACCTGTGATCGTCTTGGCATGATCCAGCATGTGCCGGATCAACCCGTCGAGATCGGTTGCTGACGCCATGTCATTTGCCGCAAGCACGACGGCATGGAGCGCTTCAGCTCTGCTACTCAAGAGAGCTTCCGCCTTGCTCGCTCGTAATGATTCCTGTTCGGCAAGTCTCCACTCATAATGAATCCGCTTCACCAGCCACACGAGGAGGAGACAGAGCGGTACCACGATGAGGACGGTCATCAGCATCAGTTTATGCAGGAACGTTCGCACGGGTGTCAGCACGCTGTCCCGGTCCACCCGGATCAAGATCCCCCACTGCAGGGGAGGGCGAGCCTGCAGTACCGTAACCTGCGCATAGGCCGTAATGACGGGCGCGTCGCGGCGCAGATGCCGCTCCTCGATAAAGCCTCGCTCCGAAGTCGCCAGCAAATTGGCGGATGGCAACCCCTGTTCCCTGAGATTCACTGTGCCTTCCTCGCGCAAGGTGGAGTCGGCGATCAAACCGCCAGAGGCGTTGAGCAGTTGAAATTCGATATGTGACTCATCCGTCCATTCGACATTCTGTAATACGCGCATTGTCTGATCCAGGATGTCGATCAGAGAAGGGACGACCACCACGCCGGCAACGGCTCCCTGAAAGCGCCCATCGGCGGTTCGGATCGGCGCCGTGATAGTGATGGCGAGCTGTCCATGAGCATCCGGGTTGGCCTCGGCATCAAGCACTGTCACACTGTTGGTCGAAAGTGATTGCGTGAACCAATGGGTCTCGTGCCGATCCTGGGAGACACTGGCGGGATCGGTCGCCGCAATGACCACGCCGGCCGCATCCGTCACGCCGATCCATTGATACACGTGATAGGTTTTGAGCAGGCGAAAGAGATAGGCGGTTAACTCATTACGATTTTGGCTGTGCGCAATGGGTGATGAGGAGAGGACCTCCATATCGCCTTGCCGTTCGGCGATCATCAACTGCAATTTGCTGGCGGAATCTGTCGCTGCCTGAACCAGACTATGCCCGGTTGCACTAATCAAACGGCGTTCGACTGTGCAGGCGCCCCAGCCGATGAACAACATCATGATAATGGAAATGATTCCAACAAGGCTGGCGGCCATTGTCGGAGGATGCCGGGCTGACAGCAACGGTGACGCTGGCCTGGCATGCCCCTGCTTGCAATGATTGTTGCTGATGGGGTCGCTCATGGTTATCGGGACCAGATCCATCAAATCCCCCAAGCCTAGTGTCCTACTTCGGGCACCTGTTCAGATTTGTGCCACGCCCCAGTTTGTATCGTTCAAAAGGAGTGCCATCGTTGCCAGGCCTGATAACAGCTGATGCCATAAAGAACCCGGCTGATATTAAGCAGGGCGCGGCCTTAAGGTGGACGAGAAATTGGGAACCTGCGGCATGACAGACGACAATTTGCGGCTCTCTTTTAGACACAGTACATACGACGGGAAAAAGGAGTGCGGCCAATTGGCAGGGGCCATCCCTCCCACAGGCTGGAATCGCCCTTCGATTTGTGATACCAAGGTTGACCGCGTTTCATGTGAGAGAGGGTGAATGGCCAAAAAGGACTCGTCTGTTCCATCGTCTTCCCGGTCCGCTGCCGATTCCGCCGCCGAAAAAAAACCTGCTGCGCAACCGACGCAGTTGGTCACGGCGGTGGAGATGGGCGCGCGCCAGCGGGAAATCTCGGTCTCCGAATTCTTCACGAAGAACCGGCATCTGCTGGGGTTCGACAACCCGCGCAAGGCATTGCTGACCTGCGTCAAGGAAGCGGTCGATAACGCGCTGGACGCCAGCGAAGAAGCCGGCATTCTTCCGGATGTGACGGTGCAGCTCGATGTCGTCCCGACGGGAGGCGCGACGCCGCCTGCCAGCCAGGCCACGCGCTTTCGCATCACCGTCACAGACAACGGCCCCGGCATCGTCCGTCAGCATATCCCGCGCATCTTCGCCAAGCTCTTGTACGGCTCGAAGTTTCACCGCATGCGGATGAGCCGCGGCCAGCAGGGCATTGGCATTTCCGCGGCAGGGATGTATGGCCAGCTGACGACCGGAAAGCCGGTGCAGATCATTTCCCGGACGGGACCGAAGGCCGCCGCGCATTTCTTCGAGGTCCAGATCGATACGAAAAAGAACGAGCCGCTCGTTCATGAAAATAAGCAGATTGCCTGGGATCAGCCGCAAGGCACGAAGGTGACGCTGGAAGTTGAAGGAAAATATCAGAAGGGCCGGGCGTCGGTGGACGAATGGCTGGAGCAGACCTCCATCGCCAATCCCCATGTGCGGCTGACCTATCTGACGCCGGAAGGCGAGACGAAGGAGTACCCGCGCACCTATCACGAACTGCCGCCGTCGCCACGCGAGATCAAGCCGCATCCCTACGGCATCGAGTTCGGCATGATGCTCAAGATGCTGCAGGACACGAAGAGCCATTCACTCTCCGGCTTCCTCTCCAGCGATTTCTGCCGGATATCGCCGCAGCTGGCCGACGACATCTGCAGGGCCGCCAAGGTCTCGCCGAATATGAAGCCGCGCGACCTGAAGGGGGCCGTGGCGGAGACGCTCTATCAGACCCTGCAAAAGACGAAAATCATGGCCCCGCCGACGAATTGCATTTCGCCCATCGGCGAGCGCGCGATTCTCTCCGGGCTCTACAAGCAGATCAAAGGTGAATTCTATACTGCCGTCAGCCGTCCACCGGCCGTGTATCGCGGCTATCCCTTCATCATCGAAGCGGGGCTGGCCTACGGTCATCGGCCGGAAGATCAAACCAAGCCGAAACAACCGGCCGGACCGAAGGCGGAAGGCGAAGGGGAGGATGAGAACTCCGAACTCGCACGCGTCATCCGGTATGCAAACCGGGTCCCGTTGCTCTACCAACAGTCGGCCTGCTCAACCTTCAAAGCCGTCCTGGGTACGACCTGGAAGCATTACGGCATTGCGCAATCGCGCGGCGCGCTCCCGGGCGGACCGATGGTGATCTTCGTGCATATGGCCTCCGTCTGGGTGCCCTTCACGAGCGAATCGAAAGAAGCCATTGCCGACTACGACGAAATTCAGAAAGAGATCACGCTGGCCTTGCGCGAATGCGGCCGCCGGCTCGGGCTCTTTCTCCGCCGCAGGGAACGGGCCGCGAGTGAATTCCGCCGGCGCAACATCTTCGAACTGTATATCGAAGAAGTCGTCGAAGCCTGCAACCGGCTGAAGGGCGGAACGCTGCCCAAAGAAAAACTGAAGGCGCAGCTGCAGAAAATCGCCACCTCGCGCACCGGTGGACTCAAGACCGACGAGGCGCTGGGCAAGACCGGCGGCGGACCGGAAGGGCTGCCGGATTCGATCATTGTGACGGCGGAAGGCATCGAAGGAGCCGTCGAAATTGCCCAGCAGGTGGAGGCGGACGCACCGAAGGCCGCGGGAGCCATGGTGGCCGATCTGCCAGGCAAGGAACAGGCTGCCGCGTTGAACCCTGGGAAGAGGCAGAAGAAGGAACCGGCCAAACCTGGCAAGCGGGCGAAGAACAAGCCCGTCTCGCGCAAGAAGACCACGTCCGAACAGAGTCCGGCTCCTAAGGGAAAGAAGTAGGCGGCCATGGCAACCAAACAGAAGAAGGCGACGGCGGTTGAAAAGAAACTGATCGGCCTGGCCGACGTGGTGATTACGGCGGCGGAGCGGGCCAAAGATCCGACGATCGCCATTCCCATCCGCGCCCTTTCGAATGTGTCCTTCAATGAACGCAAGGGCCTCATCGAGATGGGCAGCAAGAAACAGGCGCGGTCGTTTTTCAACGTCGGCATGGCCAAGAAATTCATGCAGACCATGCTGGTGGCCGACGCGCTCTCCGAATTGCAGCGCGCCGATCTCACCACGTCGCTTCGAGAAATTTACTACCGCACGAAGCACACGATCGCCGATTCGCATGAAAACACCTTCGACACGCAGGACGAATCCGACCCCGTCATCGAGGATCTGGAAGTCTCGCTGGCGGCCTTGCGCGAAGAGCTGCATGTCCGCGCGGAGAACAGCGGGAGCATCGTGGGACCGGTCGTGTTCGGCGACGATGGGGACCGGGTCGATTGCGCCAAGCTCGGGAAGGGCGGCTATTCGGTTCCGTCCATTGTGGAGCCGGAGTATCTGGAGATCCGCCGCTGCACCGCCGACTTCGTGCTGCTGGTCGAAAAGGGCACTCAGTGGAACCGGCTGTCCGAAGATAAATTCTGGCGGCGCTACAACTGCGTGCTGCTGACCGGCAACGGCCAGCCGCCGCGCGGGGTGCGCCGGCTCGCACGCCGGCTGCACGAAGAACATCGGCTGCCGGTCTATGTGCTGGTCGATAACGACCCCTGGGGCTACTACATTTATTCCGTGATCAAACAGGGCTCGATCAATCTGGCCTTTGAAAGCCAGCGCATGGCGATTCCCAAAGCCAAGTTCATCGGCCTCTCCAGCGCCGACCCGGAACGGTACGAGCTGCCGCGGAACGTCGGCATCAAGCTCAACGAGAAAGACATCGCGCGGGCCAAAGAACTGATGAACTATCAGTGGTTTCAGAAGTCGGCCTGGCAGGCGGAGATCAAGCGCATGCTGGGGAGCGGGCTGAAATATGAGCTGGATGCCCTGGCGAACAAAGATTTCCAATATCTGACGAAGAAGTATCTGCCACGGAAGTTGAAAGAAAAGGATTGGCTGGACTAGCGGCCTCGCGCCGGTTCCTATCCACGCCGTCACTCCAATACAAGTGCGTGACATGTGCCGCTCCGTCGAAACCAGACGGGGGGAACGGGTTCTTGTGTTATGAAACCATTGCCTGCCTGGACCGCGCCGCTTCGTGACTGGCAGCACCGTGCCTGGTCGGCGGTTCTGGCTCACCCCAGGCCAGATTTTCTCGCCATGGCGACGCCGGCAGCCGGGAAAACACGGTTCGCGCTGCGCACCGCCCATGACCTGCTCGCCACACGCAGAGCCGTCCGCCTGTTGGTCGTCTGTCCGACCAATCATCTGCGCATGCAATGGTCCGACGCCGCCAGCAAGATCGGGCTGCAACTCGATCCGGCGCTGACCAACGATCAGCCCTGCGAAGCCGCGGATTTTCACGGCGCCGTCGTCACCTATCAGCAAGTCTGTCTGGCGCCCGACCTCTTTCAGCGTGCCTGCCGCGGCAAAAAGACCCTGGTGATTCTGGACGAGCTGCACCACGCGGGGGACGGGAAGCTGTGGGGCAAGGCGCTGCGCACGGCGTTCGATCAGGCCGTGTTCCGCTTGATTCTCTCCGGCACCCCCTTCCGATCGGACAATAATCCCATTCCGTTCATCCGCTACGAACAGAACGAGAGCCAGGCCGACTTTGCCTACGGCTATACCGAAGCCATTCGCGACAGCGTGTGCCGGCCCATCGTCTTCCCCAGCTACGAAGGAGAGCTGACCTGGCTGTCGGATGGCCGCGAACATACCGCGACCTTTCAAGACGGATTGACCTTCGACCGGCAGCGGGAACGGCTGAAAACCGCGCTGCTCCAAGAGAGCTGGCTGGGCCCGGTCGTGACCGATGCCCATGCCCAACTGACGCGCCTGCGGAAAGAGGAACAGCCGGATGCGGGCGGATTGATCGTGGCCATGGATCAAGACCATGCGCGCTGGGTGGCCGACCTTGTCGGGCGCATCACCGGCACCAAAGCGGTCGTGGCGGTGTCGGACGATCCTGCCGCCTCCCGCGTGATCGAGTCGTTTTCAGACCATAAAAAACAGCAGTGGCTGGTGGCCGTGAATATGGTCAGCGAAGGCGTGGATATTCCCCGGCTGCGGGTCGGCGTCTACGGCACGAACGTCTTGACCGAGATGTATTTCCGGCAGGTCGTCGGCCGCTTTGTCCGGATGCAGGAGGGCTTTCCGAAACCTCAACGGGCCTGGCTCTATCTGCCCAAGGACCCGATCCTGGTCCATTACGCCAGGCAGATCAAAGCCGAGCGCGATCATGTGCTGGAAGATCTCATGCCCGCCGGACAGCGCGACCTCTTTGGCCGGGTGACGGTCTCCATCAACGAATATGTGCCCCTCACGGCAGTGGCGCGTGTCGATACCCTCATCGGTGAAGAAGAACCGAAAAACGAGGAGACGGGACCTGCGCCCGTCGAGCCACCGGTGTCGCTGCACGATCAGAAACGCGATTTGCGCGATGCCCACCGGCTGCTGGTCGGGACCGTGGCGCGGATGAGCGGCATCGATCACCGGCGGCTGAATGCGGAATTGATCGCGCGCACGGGAAGCCGGGTGGATCAGGCGACGGTGGACCAACTGCAGAAGCGGATTCAACTCTTGGAACGCTGGCGGGATCGCGGATACGACGGCAAACGGTGAATGAAGGGGCAGCGCACCGCTGCCCCTTCGGTCTCTCTAGCTCGGCGGAAGCATCCAGTAGCACCAGGCCAGGATGATCGGCGAGGCGACATAGGTCGCGGTCTTTCCGAAGGAATCGTACACGCCGTAAATCAGGATGGCGCCGATAATAAAGAAGTACAACATGCCGATACCCCGGTAGCTCGCGTTATGTTCCGCGGCGAGCGCAAGCGTCGGAAGACTGCCCAATAAGCCGGCTGAGACCATGGCCACTCGTTTCATGAGAGGCTCCTTTGTGAAGAGGGTGAAGGAACGGGGACAGGGATGGCGCTGATACAACAACGCCCTCGTGGCGTCGCCCGGCTCGCCAGGAGGGCGTGAGTGCATGATGACCGGAGGGATGGGAGCAAATCGGCCGGGCCTAGCAGGAGATCACGCGGTGCCTCTTTGTCTAAGTGTGAGGACGCTATGCTGCGCCTTCTCCTGCGGGAAGTCAACGGCGGCGCCCCGCGCAGGGCGCAGCAAAGGCGATCCCGCGCTTCTTGCGCCGTCTTTTCAGCGGGTGCTAAGATCCGTCTGTCGATGCCGGTTGCGGTGCCTGTGCGTTCTCACGCGGCCGATCCGTCTTAACCTGAATCTGGTGGAGTCCCGATGCCCAATATTCTGTTGCTCGTCTCGCCCAGTTGCGGCGCATGCCCCTCGGCCAAGAGCCTCTGGAAGCAGCTGCGCGTCAAGTACAGCTTTTCCTATCGCGAAGTGGATATCACGACAGAGGACGGACGGAGCCTCGCCGACCGGCATTCGGTTCGGGCTGTCCCGGCGACGATCATCGATGGCCGGCTGACGTTTGTCGGCGTACCGAGCCGGGAGAGCGCGGAGAAAGCGCTGCTCCTTAAAATGAAACCGAGAGAATAGGATCTATAGCCACATGGTGGACGATGACGATTTTGAATTGCCGGAACTGCCGTTCATCGACAAAGGCCCGCCGCCGGATTGTCCGATCTGCGGCGATCCGATGAAATTTATCGATGGCGACTGGGCCTGCGTCGATTGCAACGGCGAGCTCCTCGGGCCGGAAACAGGCTAGAAGATCTGGCTCGTGGTCAGGGGCACGAGGCGAGAGGAGTTGCGAGTCCTGCTCAACAAGGATGATCATCCATGATGTCTCACCCCCCTTGCCTCAAGCCCCGAGACTCTCGCCGAACGTAGCGTATGTTTCGCGTCGTTACCGGTCCCTTCCATCCGCATCTTGAATCGGCGCTTGTGGACCAGGTTCGTCTGGCCAAGCGCGACGATCCCTTCGCGCCGCTCGCCGTCCTGGTGCCTTCGAAACATTTGCTCGACCGGCTGCGGCGTGTGCTGGCGGTCGAACACCGGCTCTCGCTCATCAATATCCATTTTCTGACCTTCCACCAGCTCGCGTTGCGCCTGGCCGGCGAGGCGCGCGCGGAAACACAGGCGACGCCGCTGCGGGTGGTGGACGATCTGTTTTTCGAGCAACTGGTTCGGCACATCGTCCAGAGCCGGCTCTCCAGCCTGGCTCCGCTCCGGCACATCGGCCATTCATCCGGCACATGGGGCGCGCTCTGGTCCACCGTCCGCGACCTGAAGGATGCCGGGGTGGATCCAGCCGGCGCGCTGCGCGGCCTCCGCGAGGGCTATTTCGATGAAGAAGACAAGGACTGGCTCCAGGCCCTTTTCTCATTGCATGCGGCGATACGGGAAGTGGGCACCACCTTGGCGGTCGGCACGCCGGACGATCTGGCGGAATCGCTGATTCCACACGTCTCCACCTCGCCGTTTCTGCTGTCCTTGCGCCACACGTTCTACTATGGGTTTTACGATCTGACGCAGGTGCAGTTGTCACTGTTCGAAGCGGTGAGCCAGACGGTTCCCACGACGCTGTTCTTCCCGCGCGAGGAGGGAAGTCCGTCGGGATTCGCGCAGCGATTCTTTGACCGCTACATTCACCCGCGCGTGGCTCAGCCGGATGCGATGACGATACTGCCGCCCCCTCCGCAGGCGGCCTCACCCGGTCCTCTCACGGTATCCGTCCAGAGCGTCATCGGCGTGGAGGAGGAATTGGCCTCGGTCTGCCGCGCAATTCTGGATCTCGTGGAGACCAATGGCTACCGACTCGAAGAGATCGGGGTTGTCGCCCGCACGCTCGATCCCTATCGCACGCAGATCCAGCCGGTGTTCGACCGGCATCGAGTCCCGTTGACCACCAACGCCGGACGCCCGTTGATCCAGGAGCCGCTCTGCAAGGTACTGCTCCAGTTGGCATCATTGCCGACGACCGGCTTCTACCGCACCACGGTGCTCGATGTCGTGACCTCTCCTCTCTATGTCTCGCCGCTCATCGATGAGGCCGACGCCTCCTACCGCCCGGAACAGTGGAAGCTCATTGCGCAAGTTCTGCAGATCACGCGCGGCGCCGAGGAATGGACCAGAGTGGAGGGGGCGGCTCGTTCGAGCATGGCATTGGAGAGCGGCGAAGAGGGAGACCGCGCCGTCGATGCTCTGGGAATCGCGCCGGAAGTGATCGCCCTCTTTGGGCAGGTCCTGTCGCAACTCCTGACGGAGTGCCAGGCGCTTCCGCAACGGGGGACGGTCGGACAGTTGGTCGAGGCCTTTCGGCCATTCGTGCAGCAACGTCTTCGTCGCCCCGGTAGTGCTGACGCGGCTGAGCCGGATGAAGAGAGCGCAAGGCTGGCGGTAGTCTGGGAGGCCATCGATCGCACGTGGGGACGGCTCACGGAGCTGGATGCGATCGGGGAGGAATTGACCTGGACCGAGTTTGTCGAACTCGTGATCCATGCCATGGAGCGGACCCAGATCCCATTGGAAACCACGGCACATCAGGGCGTCATGATTCTGGATGTCATGGCGGCGCGCGGCCTGCCCTTCAAAGCGCTGTTTGTGCTGGGGCTGAATGAAAAAGTGTTTCCGCGCTACATTCGAGAAGATGCGTTTCTCCGCGACCGGCACCGGCGGGTCCTTGAGGCGACGCTCGGCTTCAAGATCGATGAAAAGCTGGGCGGCTATGAAGAAGAAGCACTGCTCTTTGCCCTGCTGTGCCGGGCGGCGAGCCAGCGTCTGTGCCTCTCCTATCAGCGGGCCGACGAGGCAGGCCGGATGCTGGCCCCCTCGCCCTATCTGACAGAGGCCACCAGCCGGTCTGGACGGGATGAACGGCCGGTGGACGTCATCCCTCGCAGACTGACCGACCGGGTGACGCAGCGGCCGGCCATCCGGCACTTCCTCGCTCCGACAGAGCTTGCGCAGTGGATGGCGATCGACGGGCAGGACCCCGCGAGCCTGCTCCGCGCAATGGGCTCGGATGCGGAGGCGTTTGTGCATGCCGCAGAGGCCCAGGCCAGAATCGAAGACGAGACCCCCGCGCTCAACGCCTTTGACGGTATCACCGGTCCGCTGGCAACTCATTGGGCGCGGGTCGTGCGGCGCGGACTGGCCCCGACGCCGCTGGAGCGGTATGCCCGCTGTCCCTTCCAATATTTTTCCGCCGATGTGCTGCGCTTGGAGCCGATTCGCCTGACACTCTCGCAGGAACCGGATGCGGCCCTGCTCGGCACACTGTGCCATGCCGCCTTGCGCCGGTGTTACGAGCACCTGCTCCCCACCGGCTGGCCGGCGGAGCCGGTGACGGACGACACGGTCGAATGGTGCATCCATTCAGCCGTCGAAGAAGCGGCGAAGGACTGCGAAGCGCGGCAGCGGACCGGCCACTATCTGCTCTGGGAGCTGGCGAAGGAGCAGATCGTCGAACTCATTACCGACGCCGTGGAGGCGGACCAGGCCGCCCAAGCCCAGGAGCCCTATAGTCCGATCGCATTTGAAGTGGATGCGGACGGCACGCTGGACGATGTGATGAGCGGGGAGCAGGACTCCCTCAAAATTCATGGGCGCGTCGACCGCATCGACCGGCATCGGGTTACCGGCGCCATCCGGATCATCGATTATAAATTCAAAACCGGATCCGCCATGAAACCGGAAGACCGGAATCTGGTGCAGTCCGCGGTGCGTGGCTATCGCCTGCAACCGCCGCTCTATGCCCGCCTAAACATTCCGGATCGCCCGCAGCCAAGCCAGGTGCAGTTCTTCTTCCTGGCGCCGCGCTGGCCCACGCCTATCGGGCGCTCCACCTTCGAGGCCGCCACCTGGTCGTCGGAGACCGGCAGCCTGATCCATCAAACCATCAGCCTCTTGGTGAGCGGCATTCACCAGGGGCGCTACTTCATTCAACCGGACAGCTATTGCGACACCTGCGAGTTTCGCGTCGTCTGCCGGCGGGAACATCAGCCGACCTGGTGGCGATCGTACCGATCGGACGGACCCAAAGCGCTCAAAGCCTTGCGCGCGCAACGAATCAAGGATGAGTCCCGTGGAACTGATTCCTGACAAACCGGCCCGCGAGTCGGCGGAAACGACGTTCGACCGGAACGTGGTGGTCGTGGCTGGTGCCGGGACCGGCAAGACGACGCTGCTCGTCAACCGCCTGGTGCACGCGCTGATCAAGGAACCCAGGCCGGTGGCCATCACCCAGATCGTGGCCTTGACCTTCACGAACAAGGCGGCGACGGAGATGAAGGTCCGCTTGCGGGAACGGCTCACGATATTGGCGCATCCCGAGGCCTCTCCAGCCGCAGACGGCGGGGCCGTCTCGCAGGAAGACTTGCGGCTGCGCTACGGCCTGTCAACGGACGAGGTCGCCGCCAGAGCGGCCGCCGCGTTGCGCGATCTGGAAAAGGCCCAGATCGGCACGCTGCACAGTTTTGCGGCCCACTTGCTGCGGCTGCATCCGTTGGAGAGCGGCGTCGATCCTGCCTTTCAAGAGGACGATGGATCGCGGTTTGACGAGCATTTCACCGCCGCCTGGGAGGTCTGGCTCGATCGCGAGTTGAGCCGCCAGGGCAGCCATCATGAGCGCTGGCGTGGGCTGCTGGAGGCGGCCACGATCGACAGCCTGCGCAGCCTGACGAAGGCCTTGTGCAGCGAAACGGTTGAGTTGGATCTGCTTCAGCAGCAAATTGACACGTCACAGATCAGCCCGCTGGTGCAGCAATGGATCGAGCAATGCCGAGAGCGGGCGCAGGCGCTGCTCGATGAGCACGACCGGCCCAAACGGAGGAAGATCGAGCAGATGCTGGCCGCCACGGTGACGCTGCTGGATCTCGTGGCCCGAGAGGGGCCCGCCGCGATTCAGTCCTTGCCGCCGGAGGAGCGCGACTGGCTGACCAAAGACCTTGGCAATGCCGTGGCCGGGTGGGAGAAACCAGAGTTCTCCGAAGCGGCGACACTCATTAAAACTGCCACGCAACTGCTGCTGGTGAACCATCCATTCTTCAAGGATCTCTTGAAGTTGCTGGCGCCGCTGATCCGCGAGATTCGCGCGTCCTTTGCCAAGCAGGGATGGGTCTCGTTCGATGGGCTGCTGGCCCACGCGCGCAGCCTGCTCCGTGACCATCCGGTGGTGCGGGAACGGATCAAGGGCGACTATCGCGCCGTGCTCGTCGATGAATTCCAGGACACCGATCCCATTCAATACGAAATCATCCTGGCCGTCTCTGAACGGCAGGGGACTCATGCCCGCGACTGGCACGAGATGGTCCTCGAACCGGGCAAGTTATTTATCGTCGGCGATCCCAAACAGTCGATCTATGCCTTTCGCCGGGCCGACATCGAAGCCTTCGATCGCGTACTCCAGAAAATTGAAGCCATGGGCGGAATGATCCAGACCCTCACCACCAATTTCCGCAGCGATGCCGCCGTGCTCGGGCCGGTGAACGATGTGTTCGACCGCCTCTTTGAACGGAGACCGCTGATTCAGCCGGCCAATGTCCGATTGGAAGTCCGTCCTCAGCGGCGGCCCTCTCTCTTAGATGCCGGGGTGCGGCTCCATGTGACGGCCCCAAGTGAAGGCGAAGAGGCGTTCGATGCCGCGCGAGCCACCAGGGCCGAAAGCGAAGGGCTCGCCCGCTGGATCAAAGAGGAGCTGGGCAGCCGTCCGAACCTCAAAGCCGGCCAGATCGCCTTGCTCTTCCGCAAGCTCACGCAAGCCGACACCTATCTCGATGCGCTGCGGCGGTACGGAATTCCTTATGTCATCGAAGGGGAAAAACACTTCTATCGGCGGCAGGAAGTCATCGATCTCGTCAATCTGCTCCGGGTGCTCGACCATCCGCATGACAGCGTGGCCCTCGCCGGCCTGCTGCGTTCCCCGCTGGGAGGACTGAACGATCGCGATCTCTACGATCTGCGGCAGGCCGATTGCTTCAACTATCTGGAAGAACAGCGGCTGGCGAGCTGGGGCCATGCCTGCGCGGGTGCGGTCAGGCGGCTCTATGGCCATTTGGCCTGGCTGCATCGCGCGATCGGAGCGCTGCCGCTCGGTGAGGCCATCCAGCTCATCTTCAACCGGCTTCCGCTGCTCGAAATTGCCGGCGCCTCGCTGCATGGCGAACAGGCGGTGGCGAACCTCTTGAAGGTCAAGCAGACAGCTGCCTCCCTGTCAGACCGTCCCCATCTCACCTTGAGCGGA
The DNA here is from genome assembly GCA_035968315.1 of Nitrospira sp. Taxonomy (NCBI): domain Bacteria; kingdom Pseudomonadati; phylum Nitrospirota; class Nitrospiria; order Nitrospirales; family Nitrospiraceae; genus Nitrospira; species Nitrospira sp. The sequence goes on along the minus strand of JAVYIN010000005.1, from coordinate 599,785 downwards.
TTTGTGGATGTGATGGTGAGCCGGCTCGACGACCAGCCGGACGAGGCGGAGAGCCCTCTGTCGGAAGAATCGTCCGAGGCCGTCCAAGTGTTGACGATTCACAAGGCCAAGGGGCTGGAGTTTCCCGTGGTCGTCTTGCCGGGCCTCCATCAGGGCAGCGGACGGGACCGATCGGCGCCTCCCGTCACCTACGATTGGTCGGGTGGCACCTATGGCCTCACGCTGGGCGAGCAGCAGACCTTCGGCTCCGTGCTGGTGCAAGAAAAGCTGAAGATGCGGGAAGAGGCGGAACGGCGGCGTGTGCTGTATGTCGGCATGACGAGGGCGAAGGAGGTGCTGCTGCTGTCCGGAGGCGTCACGGCCCGGTCGGTTGGAGAAACGGTCTTAGGGCTCCTGCAGACTATTGGTGATGGCGCGGTCGGCGCTCATGCACCGGACATGTTGCAGATCGGCAAGAGCATGATCCCCTGCCGGGTGATCGAAGCGCCGGATCACAAATGGCCTCGCCGGCCGCTGGCGAGCATGTCAGGCTCTTTGCCTGTCGATCCAGCCGCCATCGCAGCGCTCTGGCGCGAGCGGCAGGACCGCTGGGATCAGGCCCGTGCCACGCCGACACATCTAACCCCGACGGCCATGGGCAAGCAGGGCGTCCCGCTTGTGCCCCTGTCAACGGCGGGCAGCCAGGAGCCTGAGGCAGGGCGGCTTGTCGGCATCGGCACACACCGTATTCTTGAACAGTGGGATTTTGCCAAGGACCCAGTAGGATTACTCGATCGAATTGCGCCAACCCTGCAGGGGATCATGAGGCCGGAAGACGAACGTCTGGCTGACACCGTCCAGGATTCGTTGCGCGAATTGTTCGACCAATTTGGCCGATCCGATCTCTACGCCATGCTGCGACGGGCTACGATTCTTGGGCGGGAAGTGCCGTTTGTCATGCCCTGGGGAGACGGGCAGGTGCTGGAGGGGGTGATCGACGTCCTCTATCGGCTCGATGGCCGGCTCTGGATTGCCGACTATAAAACCGATGCGGTGAATGCCGAGGACGTGCCGGAACGGGCCGATCGATACCGTACGCAAGCCACGCTGTATAAGACCGCCGTGGCGCAAAGTCTGGGCGTTCCCGAGGTATCGTGCCGGCTGCTGTTTCTGCGGGCGGGCGTCGGCATCGACATCTAACGAATATCGAAACGGTTACGCACCATGTCTACCCCTCATTCCCAGCCATCCGGTGAAGCGTTTGCCCGCTTGGTACAACAGGCCATCGCCGAGCTGCCTCCGGAATATGCCACGCTGCTCGATACCATCGCCGTAGTGGTGGAAGAAGAGCCGCCGCGGCAGGTCCTTGATGACATGGAGATCGACCCGGAGGAAGAATTGCTCGGCCTGTATCACGGCCTGCCGATCGGCGACGAGTCATTTTTCGGATCCGGGGGAGAGCACCCCGCGCGGATCGCACTCTACCGGGGGCCGATTCTGCGGCTCTGCGAGACGGAGGAAGAGATCGTGCAGGAGGTGTGCGACACGCTCGTGCACGAGCTGGGACATCATGTGGGACTGGACGATGACGAGATGCCTTATTGAAGCGGGGGCATTGAGCGGGACTGATCGAGGGCGCGCTTGTGATAGCCCCACACGAGCATGAAGACGCCCAGCATCACCATCGGCGCCGAGAGGAGCTGGCCCATGGAAAAGGGGCCGAGCACAAAGCCCAAATGGAGATCCGGCTCACGAAAGAGCTCCACAAACATCCGGCAGATCCCGTAGCCCGCGATAAAGGTCCAGCAGAGCGTGCCCGGGGGTGTGGATCTCCGGCCCACCAGCCACACTACTGTGAATAACAACACCCCTTCGAGCGAGGCTTCATAGAGCTGTGAGGGATGCCGGCAAGCCGGTCCGCCGCTGGGGAACACCATGCACCACTCGACATCGGTGGCCCGGCCGTAGAGTTCTCCATTGATGAAGTTCCCCATCCGTCCGAATCCCAATCCGATCGGCGTGACAGAGGCGGCCAGATCGGCGACCGTATAGACGGGAATGCCCCGGCGTTTGCTGAACCAAATGAGCGCGACGATGGTGCCGATAAGCCCGCCATGAAACGACATGCCGCCTTCCCAGACGGCCAGAATCTTCTCCGGATGCTGCGAGTAGTAGGGGAAATTGTAGAACAGTGTATAGCCGAGGCGCCCGCCCAAAAACACCCCGAAGGCGGCGAACACCACCATGTCATAAATCTGGTCCGGCCCGAGCGGAAGCTGCTTGGCTGCCACCGTGCGCTTGATGAGGAAGTAGGCTGCCGTGAGGCCGATGAGGTACATCAACCCGTACCAGCGAAACTGGAGCGGTCCGAGTTCGAGAAAGACAGGATCGATATGCGGGTAGGGAATTTCTGCGAACGAGCCCATGCCATCTCCAATCACGATCGTTCGCGGATCATAGGGAAGACCAACCTCCATTGCAAGCAACGGGAGGTGAAGGCCTGCCTGTTTACTCGGCGAAAACCCAAAGCCCAGAGCCATGTTGCCGGGACGAAAGTCTCGAAGTGTGAGATTTCTGAAACGACTGTGTTGCCGGTTGTCGCGAAAAGTGCACCGTTCATGAGGCGGACTTAATCCTCAGAGGTGCGCAGCACCTATTTTGCGGCAAATCGGGCTCATTTCGGGCTGGCACGGGACCTGCTGATAGGGTCTGGTAGAAGGGCGAGGCAGAAGAAACCCTTCAGCATCTTCACCAACAACCAGGAGGCATGCGATGTCGGAACAAGGAAAGCAGGCAGCAAAAATGGCCGCGATGATCGCTGGCGGAGCGGTGATTGGAGCCGGGTTGGGGCTGCTCTTTGCGCCACAGTCCGGAGCGGAAACCCGCCGGGATATCGGACGGGCCGCGAAGAAGGCGCAACTGCAGGCCACTCGCTGGGGCCGGAGCGTGCAATCAAGTGTGCAGCACGTCATGAACCGCGGGAAAGAGCTGGTTCAAGGCCAAGACGCGCGGCCCAGAATCGAAGCCGTCTAACCAGGCGTCATCGTCACGACATATCGAATGCGTACGCGCATCCGCTTGCGGCCTGTTGCCATCCGGGACAGGCCGTGTGCGTTTTTGAAGGCCAGTGATGTGTGATCTGTGATGGGCGGTCTCGATCCAGTTGCTTCCTCAGCGCTCACGGCACTCCTGATTCATTTCATCTCCAGGCTGATCATCACCCATCACCCATCACTTCCCCGGCACCTGCTTGACCCCCCAGGACCTCGATGTTAGAGTCCCCGCCGTGTTTGCCGTAGAAGACTCAGGCTGGCCAAACAGGTTTCCACCAAGGCCGCAGTGAGCTGACATGCGAGGCGTACTTTGTTCGGTACGTCGCAGCGTGGAGGCTGTGCGAGAATGCCGGTGGGAAGCTGTTTCGCCAGCCTGGTAGCCGGAGTGGCGGAATAGGCAGACGCAAGGGACTTAAAATCCCTCGGGCCCAAAAGGCCCGTGCCGGTTCGATCCCGGCCTCCGGCACCATCATCAGCCCGTCATTTTCTGGCATAGCGGCTTCTCCCCTTACGTTGACGGGTGCTGTCGATCGGCATATAGTGTCGCTATGAATGCATTTCCTTTCTCCTTCCGTTCTCTCCTCGCTGTTTCAATCGTCATCCTCTTTTCTGCCTTGAGCTTCAATGCCTATGCCTGCCTTCTTCCGGCGATGAGTGTTCCGGCTAAGGCCATGGGCGCCGGCTGTTCCACTCCTGAAGAGGCACCCGTCTATCAGGTGTGCGATATGTTTAAGACGCTCGGCGTGCAGTCTGTCGATAAGTCTCATTTCTCAAGAGATGGCCACGTGATGTGTATTGAGGCAAGCGCCTCGGTCGCGGGTCGTGCAATGACTCCTTCACGCGGCAGCCGTTTACACGATCGTCCCCCGGACAATTCTCCTCAGGATCTTCTGCTTCAGATTTCCGTGCTTCGCATCTGATTCTCTTTGCCACTCCGCGCAATCGCGCGCTCGCTGTCATATAGATCGTTCCATGCTCAGGGGGTACCCTCTGGCATCCCGTCTCATTTTGGGAGGAGATGGGTATCGCCGGAGTGCTGAACAGGTATCGCCCGTGAGTCACATACGGAATGCATCATGTCTGAACGGTAGAAAAACATAGTCGGTGGGTCGGTGTCATAACCATCGGATGGTGCATCTCCACGATGCACCGCAACAAGGGAGAACCGCATCATGATGAAAATAGGGAATACTATTGTGAAAGGGTTGATCGCCATTGTGATGATCGTGGGAGTCGTGGCCTGCGCCGTCATTGCCAGTCCGCCTCAAGAGCTTGTCGCCAAAAACGATCACGGCGGGCTCGAAAATTGGTATGCGCAGGAGGCCGTCCATCTCCGCCAGCGCGCGAAGGATATGCTGGTCATGGCGGAGGAGTATCAAAAGAATCCGGGGCCAACGACACGCGGGGTGGTCTCCTCCAAGATCGACATGATTCAACATTGCCAAAATCTCGCGGCAATCTATGCCAAGGCGGCTGAAGAGACTGACGCGATGGCCATCGCGCATCGAGATATGAAGGGGCTCATGAAATCGTACTGACTGGAATCACGCACAATTGGCCGATCCTAGGCGGCAAGGACATGGTGGTGCGTGCAACAAGCCAGCAGCGACTGCTTGGCATCGTGGTGGCGCTCTTGGGGAGTCTTCTGCTTGCGCCATGTGCGGCGTGGACGATTGACGCGGCGGCGGCATCCGCGGATGGTCTGCCGTCTGCCGCGCAGTCTCACACAGCGGTTGGCGTCGAGGCCGATCCGTTCGCGGACCTCGCTGAGCTTCCGGCGCCGCAGTCCGCTCCTGAACAGGCCCCTCGCTCGTGGCAGCAGGCCTTGTTTGGCGAGAATTTCGGCTTCAGAAAGGAAGTCATGTCCCAGTTCGATATGAACGAGCGGGGCAAGTCCGCCAGCCGCCAATCCATTGGGTTCGAAGCGCTGAAAAAGTTCTCGACGGCGACGGCGACCTTGGCCAGCCTCGATTTCCAGGGACGGCTGGTGCGGCGCGATGGCTTCAATCCCGTGCTCAACGATATGGAGGGCCAGCGGCGGCCCAATTGGGCGTTCGAATATCACAACGCGTATCTGGACCTGTATAACGTTTTCAATCCTCTCTTGAGCGACAGGCAGCGCAGTGAGACGGTCGGGCAATTCAATCTTCGCGCCGGACGGTTTTATGTCCCGTTCGGGCTCAATCTCCAGACCGACACCCATGGCACGGTCCTTCAGCTGTCCAACGACCGCAATTTCGGGTTCGAGCGGGACTGGTATACCGGCTTCTGGGGTTCGATCAATTCCCATGTGAACTATGACGCCTATTATCTGGCCGGCTCTGGGTACGATCTCAAATTCAAAGGCCAGAGCGGGCTTGGCGCGCTCAGGCTCAGCTTGGCGAACAAGTACAGTTACGAATATGGATTGGAAGGCGGACTGTCGATATTGGGAGGGGAGCGGCTGTCTCCCGATGCCATCACGCGCCGCCGAGCCCTGGCCATGGATACAGGCAATGAAAGCCGCGTGGCCACCAAACGCGTCGGCCTCGATGGCCGATACCGGCAGGCCGTCCCGACCGGTCTGCTGACGGTGACTTCCGAACTGAGCGGAGGCCGCGACCTGTCCAGTGCCGTCTTCACGCAACTGTATCAGGCGGAATATCTGCACGCCTCTCGCCAATGGGGTGTCTCCACGCAATATCGGCGATTTCAGCAGGAGGGGCTTGGCGCCGATGCCTCCATCATCGGGGAAATTTCCTGGTATTTCAGGAACGACATTGGCAATTCCAACTTGCATTGGATCAAGCTTAATGTCGAACGGCAGGTCGAGCAGATGCAAGGGCCCTGTGGCACCATCATGACACTGCAATATTATTTCTATCAGTAGGAGGGGCGGATGAAGCGCATCGTCATGTTCATTTTGTTCGCCGTTCTTGCGATGCCGCAACAGGCCGTTGCGGCGATCGGGTGCACGCTGACCAATCCGGCCGAGGATCTGAAGTATTTGTATCCCGAGATGACGACGTACAAAGAGGACCTCAATGAGTTTCCTTTGCTCAAAGACGGCACCCAACTGTTCACCGCGCTGCGGGAGCGGCTGGGCAGCGATCTCGATCCGATCTATGAGACCTACGAGACGCCGTATACCGTCTACAGCGTGTTCAAAGGCCAGCAGAAGATCGGAGTCGTCCATGGCGTGAATGTGCCCGGCAAGGGTGGCGTGATTCAGGTGTTTCTGTCGATGGATTCACAGACCGGTGCGATCAGGAGGTTCTTCTTTCAGCGGCTGGAAAGCCCGGCGGCGCGCCAGTTGAGGAGCAAGGAGTTTCTGAGCCAATTCGAGGGGCTGACGCTCGGAGATTTCTACAAGCACGACTACTACGCCACGGTCGATCCGGGCGCGAAGGCCGACAAAATCGCGGCGATTGTACCGCCTGCATTCGACCCGAGCGGCAGGCCTGATTACGAGGCCTCGCTCCGCGGTATCCGCAAAAATTTAATCCTGGTCGACTTCTTCGTCTACGGAAAGAAATTCGAACCGTATTTCGAGCGCGCCAAGCAGGCGGCTGAGAAGGCGAAGGCCCGAAAGGAGTAGCGTATGAAAACAATCCTGTTCCTTTGTGCGCTTTCACTCGTCATCGGGGGGGTGCTCATCTGGTACATGGTGAGCCTGCCCAACGAGTATGGGGCATTCATGGGCGTGCCGAAGGCCGAGGTGGCCGATCTCATCGACAGGCCAAAGGACTTTCTGCACACCACCGTCGCCATTGAAGGCACGGTCAGGAAACAATGCACCACCATGGGCTGTTACTTCTTTTTCCTCTCGGGCGAGAAGGCGCTGCGGGTCGATTTGGAGCAGATCACGATGGTGGCGCCGAGGCGGAACGGGCATCGGGCTCGCGTGGAAGGGCAGATCGTGCCCTATGGCGACGGATACCAGTTTGTCGCGAGCGCGGTCGAATTCGAGTGAGGAGGATGCAATGAACGAAACAACCCAAGATCCGTTTGTGCTCCGGCGCTATCTCGTGCTGGCCGTCAAGAATCTGCGCCGGCGTCCGGTGCGCACAGGCTTAACCGTCGCCGGCGTCGCGCTGGCGGTCACGGTCGCCGTGTCGCTCGGAGGGTTTATGCTGGGGTACCGGGGCGCCATCGACAAGAGCATCAATATGCTGGGGTACCAGGTCATGATCATGGCCAAGGGCTGCCCTTACGAGGCCGCGACCATGATGCTCAAAGGCGGAACGGGGCTGCTCTATCTGCCAGGCGAAACGTACCAACAAGTAAAGAGCGATCCGGACATTGAAAGCATCACACCGATATTCATTGGGGTGGCGGAGAAGCAGGCCAGCAGCATCCGTGACGAAGGCGCGGCCAGTAACTTCACGGTTATCAGCGGTATCGATGTGCCAAGTTTCCTGATCATGAAGCCGTGGCTCGGGTTCAAGAAGGGGCCGGGGTACGCCGATGGCCGGTGGTTTACTCCTGGAAGCAAGAATGAGGTGGTGCTGGGCTTCGAGGCGGCCGAGTACGAACAACGCAAGGTTGGCGACAGCTTCTATGCCTCGATCACGCCGGCGGGCAAGCCCAACCCCGTCATGCATCAATTCACGGTCGTCGGGGTGCTGGAGCGGACCGGCACCCAGGACGACGGGACGGTGTTCCTGCCCATCGATGCGACACGGGAATATTTTAACCGGCCGAACCAGTTGACGATTCTCGGCATTAAGCTCAAGGAGTTCAGTTCGTTCAGGCTGCGCGAGTTCGAGACACGGTGGCTCAAGCTGCCGGAGGTGCAGGTGGTGGGGTTGCAGCAGGTGAAGAATACGTTGGTCAACCTGGTGGCCACAGCCCAGACCATGATCGCCGCCGTGGCCGCCATCGCCGTCATCGTCGCCCTCATCGGGGTCGTCAACACGATTCTGATGAGCGTGTATGAGCGCACGGCGGAAATCGGCATCATGAAAGCGCTTGGCGCGCGGCGGGGCAGTATCTTCCAGCTCATTTGGCTGGAAACGCTGATGGTGTGTTTTGCCGGTGCCCTGGCGGGGTCGGCAATGGCGGTCATTGCCGCAGGCCTTGTCGAGCAGGCGATCAAAGCGCTGGCCGATCTGGGCCTGTCCGGATCGATCGTGCAGATTACTCCGGCCCTCGTCGGCTACACCGTGCTCGTCGCCGTAGTGCTGGGATTCTTCGCGGGACTCTACCCTGCGTGGCGGGCATCGTCGATGCGGCCCATCGAAGCGATCGGCAAGGGAGGATGATATGCACGAGACCATCATCGAAGCCCACGGACTCAAACGGTATTACTATCGAGGCAGCGAGACGGTCAAGGCGCTGGACGGCGTGGACCTCTCCATCAGGACCGGCGAGATCGTGTCGATCCTCGGGCCATCCGGATCAGGCAAGACAACGCTCATCAACCTGCTCTCCTGCCTCGATGCGCCGACAGCCGGAATGCTCATGGTGGCCGGCCAATCAGTCGCCGGGCTCTCCGAGGACGAGTTGGTCGAGGTCAGGCGCGGCGTGCTGGGATTCGTGTTCCAACAGTTCTCATTGTTGCCGACGCTGACCGTTTCAGAGAACGTCGAACTTCCCCTGATGTTCCTGGGGCGGCAAACCGATCCTCGGAGGACTGCCGAGGTACTGAAGATGGTCGGCCTGAGCGACCGGACCACCCATTTGCCGAGAGAACTGTCGGGCGGACAGATGCAGCGGGTGGCGATCGCACGCGCGCTGATCGTGGATCCGAAGATTCTGGTGGCGGACGAGCCCACCGGGAATCTCGACAAGGCGACGGGCGAATCCATTATCGCGCTGTTCAAACATCTGGCTGCCGACAAGGGGCTGGCCATCCTCATCACCACGCACAACGCCGTATTCGGCTATGAAGCGGACCGTGCAATTACGCTGGAGGATGGCAGGATCGTCAAGGAAGAGGATCTGCGGAAGGGGAGGTGAGTCTGTATCGGGCCTACAGACTCGCAGCCTATTCATCACCGCGGTTTCACAGGCTGACCCTAGGCCTCAGCACCATTTTTCTCGCACGTGCCAGCCGATAGTGTCCCATTGTCACGATGAGTCGATTGCGCTTACAATTCATCGAAGCACTACGCACTTGCGGTTTGATCCCGGCCTCCGGCACCAACTGCAATCAGGGGGTAGGCGATGGATAGCAGGTCTTACAGCCGAAGACTTCTGACGCGCCTCAATCTGTGTGTTCTCGCCTGTGCTGCTCTGTGTGCCCTTGCCCCTCAGGCCATGGCCCAAGTCTCTCCTACACCGGCGAATCCGCAAAATCCCTCCACGCAAAGCTTGCAGGCCGGCGTTGGGACCGCTCTGACCGTCACGCCGACGGCAGGAACGACACCGTCCGTCAGCGCGGTGCAAGGTGTGGCCTCTATTTCGAGTTCCACCCGCCCGGGATCGTTACGGTCGGCGGGGCAGGGATTGCCGGGCATGCCGGGCGGTCCGCCGCTCAAAGGATCGCTCGGGTACCAAGATCCCTCTTCGGCTTATATGCGCCCGACGACGATCGGACCGCTGGTCTGCGATCCGCTGCTCGATGGGGCCTGCGACTAGCCTGTCAAAATCGTCTCTTCTCATTTTGTTCAGCTGGAATGGTATGATGAGACCGTTCAGCGGGCGAATCGTTTATTCATTTTCTATCAGGGAGTCATCACCATGAATCTGGCGCGTGACATCGTTGGTTTGTCGTTGAGCGTGGTCTTGTGTGCCGGGGCCGGCCTGGCCGCCGAACCGGCTGAAGTGGAAAAGTTCGTGAAATCCCGCATCGAGATCGGCGAGATGATGACGAACTATTTTCAGGGCGGCGAGCGGTTCAAGGAAGGCCAGCGGCCCACGCCCGAGCAGATGAAGGAAATGGGCGCGGACATCAACGCGAAACTGAGCGCGCTTCTCTCGAAGCACGGACTAACCGTCGAAGAATATCGGGCGCGCAGCAAGGACGTGTTTGCCGATGAGGCGGCGGTCAAGAAATATCTCGGCGAGCATCCTGACCTGAAGACGCGCTACGAAGCGCTTCCGCTGGATCGCATGGGGCGCGGCGGCAGCACGGGACGCGGCTACTAGCAGTTTCGCAACAAACGACTTGAGGCCGCCTGACCATGACGGTTAGGCGGCACATCATTACAGGCTATTCAGCAGGTCTCAGCTCTGCGATTCTTTTCCGTTTCACGTTTCACGTTTCACGCCTCACGTTTCACGGAATCCCCACAAGCCGCTCACGGACTGTCTTCACTGCCTATCAAGTGTGTTGCCGGTTTGAAAGGTATTCGGCACTCTGATACTCGATGACCAGGCGGCTGTGCCGATTTCCGGTGAGTTCTACTGAGATGATGCCGTTCGGCGTCTCCCAACGCGCGGCATAGCGCAAGTGGCCGATCAGCACCGCCACGCCCCAGTAATCTGGCAAAGATTGGTAGAGGTCGTTGGCCCACAACGTCTCATCTTGCAGGGGCGCTCCCAATTCTTTCATGAGCGCGGCTTTGACTGCTCCGTAATAGCCGATGAATTCGTTGAGGCCGTTGATCGGTTGTTGCAAACAACGGTACTCGCCCCGGACCAGTGCCCCATCCTTGAACTCATAGCCTTCGATGACTCCGTGGTCGGCAAGATTGCGGAGGAAGATCAGCTTGCCGCGCTCATCGCTCGCCAGGTCACCTTGCAACATCTTGCGCAGCGCCGCTTCACTCTCTCCACGATGCCGCTGCATCGTTTCCAGAAAGGCGGTTACCTGGGCCGCTATCTCGGCTTGTGTCGCGGTTTCATCATAGTCGTCGAACGGAATCTCGTAGGTGGGAGGAGGCAGAACGGTCCCAGCCTCAGCCCAGGCTAATGAGGCGGTGCTGATCAACGAGAGCCCGATCATGAAACCATTCATGGTGCGCATCGGCTCTCACCATAATGGAGAGGCGCTGATGGCCTCTATCCTACGAATGGAGGGGACTCATGAAGGGCGCCGCTTGGCTTTCGCCGTAGGCGGGGCGGTGAGGGGATCGTCTGGCCAATGGTGCTTCGGGTATCGGCCACGCAGTTCTTTTTTGACCTCGACATAGGCGGACTTCCAGAAGCTCGCGAGATCTTTGGTCACCTGCACCGGACGCCGAGCCGGTGACAGCAGATGCAGCATCACCGGCACCTTGCCATTCAGTACGCGTGGCGTATCGGTACAGCCGAACATTTCCTGCAACCGCACGGCCAACACCGGCAAGTCGGACGATTCGTAGTCCAGACGGACATGCGAGCCGCTCGGCACAGTGATCTGTGCGGGGGCCAGGCGCTCCAGTTGCCGCTGTTGCTCCCAGGTCAGCAAGGCGTGCAAGGGGGGCGTGAGATCCAGCCGCTTGACCCGCTCAAGGGTAGTGAAGCCGTCGAGGTAGGGGCCCAGCCATGTATCGAGGGTCTGGAGCAGATGCTCGTTGGAGAGGTCCGGCCAGGGAGACTCCGGCCCGGTCATGCGCCGAAGGAATTGGACGCGCGCCCGCCATTGTTGCAGCTCCGGCGTCCAGGCCAATGGATCGAGGCCCTTCTCTGCGAGGCCTTGCAAGAGCGCGGTCACGATCAGCGACGGCTCGGGCTTCGACAGGGATTGCTCGGCCAGCACCAGGCTCCAGAGCTGCCGCTGCCGAGAGGCGCGGACAGCTTGCGTCTTCTCGTCCCACACCACGGCGTCCGAGATGCGTATCTCATGCTGATAGAGCTGTTCGATGTCGGCCAGCGTCACCGGCGCGGCCAGGTCGATGCGCGCCCACTGGGTGGCGCCGTCCAGCTCGGCGATGACGAGATACGGTTCCCCCGCCAGGGGATCGGGATTCGGAAACACGGCCCCTCGCCCGTTGGCCATGCGATAGCGCCGATCCATGCCGGGCTGCCGCTGGGCGATGCGATCGGGGTAAGCGAGGGCGAGCAGGATGCCCGCTGCGTCATGGTCGCGAGGTTGCTCGGCCGGCGGTGCGCCGGACAAGCGGGCGAGATGGTGCCGCCAGAGGTCCGCGGTGCGCCGGATGCGCTGTATCGCGCCACGATCGACCGTCGCGCCCCCGGCATGGTCCTGTATGCCGTGGAGGAGATCGAGCCGCAGACGCAGGTCGGCGTTCCGCCAGCCGGGTGGCCCGCGCAGGACATCCCGCTCACTGAGCAACGCCGCCAGGTCGCAGGCCAGCGATGTCAGGCGCAGCGGGAGGGATTGGAGAAGCATATGCGCCAATCGCGGGTGGATGGGCAGGTCAGCCATCTTGCGGCCATGGGCGGTGATGGCACCTGTGGCATCGAGCGCGCCCAGGCGGGTGAGCAAGTCGTTCGCCTGCGCGACGGTTCCTGACGGTGGCGGCGTGAGCCAGGACAACTCCGAGGGATCGGCGGTCCCCCAGAGGGCCAGATCGAGCATGAGCGGCGCCAGATCGGCGTCCAACATTTCCGGGGGGCGGCGCGGGGTGAGCGCAGCCTGTTCAGAGACCGTCCATAATCGGTAGCAGACCCCCGGCTCCAAGCGACCGGCCCGGCCCCGGCGCTGGTCGGCGGAATCTTGGGTTACGCGAATGGTGTCGAGCCTGGTCAATCCGGTACGCGGGTCGAAACGGGGGACACGCAAGAGCCCGGCATCGATCACGACGCGCACGCCGTCGATGGTCAAGCTGGTTTCCGCAATCGAGGTGGCCAATACGACTTTGCGTGTGCCGACGGGAGCCGGTGCGATGGCGAGATCCTGCGCGGCTTGCGGCAGATCGCCATGGAGGGGCGCCACAAGAATAGCCGGGCCGAGGCTGGCCTCCAGCAACATCCGTTCAACGCGGCGAATCTCCGCCATGCCGGGCAGAAAGACGAGCAGGCTGCCGCTGTCTTGCGCCAACGACCGGCGGATCATCTGTGAGACCGCCTTATCGAGATGTCCGGCCATCGGCTGCTCGAGATAGCGGGTCTCGACGGGAAACATGCGGCCTTCGCAAGTGATCACCGGCGCCTCGCCAAGCAGCGTGGCAATGGCCTCCACATCGAGCGTGGCGGACATGACGAGCAGACGCAGGTCGGGGCGGAACAGGCGCTGCGATTCCAGACAGAGGGCGAGGCCCGTGTCCGCCTGGAGGCTGCGCTCGTGAAATTCGTCGAAGAGCACCGCGCCATAGGCGCTGAGCGACGGGTCCTGTTGGAGGAGGCGCGTCAGGATGCCTTCGGTCACGACTTCGATGCGGGTCTTCGGCCCGATCTTGCTGTCGAGCCGCATGCGATAGCCCACGGTGGCGCCGACCTGTTCATTCATGGCCGTTGCCATCCGATGCGCCGCCGCGCGGGCGGCCAGCCGCCTGGGTTCGAGGAGCAACAGCTTGTTGCCGCCCAGCCAGGAGGCCGTGAGCAGCGCCGGCGGCACGCCCGTCGTCTTCCCGGCGCCGGGCGGCGCCGTCAGGACGGCATTGGGGGTGCGGGCCAAGGCCGCACAGAGAGTCGGCAACACATCTTCTATTGGGAGCCGAGACGTGATAGTGTGTGGGTTCATGAGAGGCAGACTCTAGCAGACTGCCACGGCAAGCACGAGAGGATTGCGGAGATGACGGGCTATCGGTGGACCACGGACAAGCCGGCGGCGGCTGGGTGGTACTGGTATAGAGGGTTAGCCCACGAAGCGGATCCGTTCATCGTCCAAGTGGATGCGTTGGGCCAGTTTCAGTGGCCTGACGGCGGATATCAAGAAGTCACATTGGCGAAAGGCGAATGGGCCGGGCCCATTCAGGAGCCCGAGGGGGCCTAGCCGTTCGACATATCCCTGTCCGTTTCTTGTCGTTCCTTACAACAGCGGTCGGTCGCCGAATCCTGCCGGTCGATGCAGTGGCACGCAGGCTCGGCGCGATCTATCGGTATGCCGTTTCCGTGCACAGGCTGCGGACGGGTGTCTCGCACGAGCCTTGAGTGATGCGCGGCGGCAACGGTCAATGTGTTCAGGCACTGCATTAGAGGAGGAAAGAATGGGGCGTTCCGGAATGGATCCGATTCAGCGACTGATGAGTTTGATGTTCAAGGCGCATCCCTGGCATGGAGTCTCGATCGGCGAGAAGGCGCCGGACGTCGTCACCAGCTATATCGAAATCGTGCCCACCGACACGGTGAAGTACGAAGTGGATAAAGACAGCGGATTCCTCAAGGTGGACCGCCCGCAGCGCTTTTCCAATTTTTGTCCCGTCTATTACGGACTCATCCCGCAAACCTTTTGCGGCGAAAAAGTGGCGGCCTTGTTCGCGAAGCGCGCGAAACGCAAAAACATGGTGGGCGACGGCGATCCGCTCGACATCTGCGTGCTGACGGAAAAGACGATTGCCCATAGCGATATTCTGCTCACGGCGATTCCCATCGGCGGGTTCAGCATGGCCGACGGAGGGGAAGCCGACGATAAGATCATCGCCGTGATGAAGGACGATGCGGCCTACGGCAATATCCGGGACATCAAGGATTGTCCGATCGCGCTGATCGATCGGTTGCAGCATTATTTTCTCACCTACAAGCAGGCTCCGGGATCGGTTCAGCACAAAGTGGAGATTACGAGCCTGTACGGCCGCGATGAAGCGATGAAGGTCATCCGCGCCAGTCATGCGGACTATCGCGCCAAGTTTCCTGAGCTGGAATCGCTCTGGCCGAAACAGATGGCGCAGTAATGTCAGAAAAGGATACGACAGGCTCTATGAAACACGACACGATCGACCCGTCCACCGCCACGGCCGTCCATGGCTTTTCCCCCGGCTTTGCCGCACTCGGCCTCGAAGCGTCGCTGCTGGCGACGTTGGATGCGCTGGGGTATGAAGAACCCACGCCGATTCAGCGCGAATCGATTCCACCGCTGCTGGCCGGGAAGGATCTGCTGGGACAAGCCGCCACGGGCACGGGCAAGACGGCATCGTTCGCATTGCCGCTCTTGCAGCGGCTGGCCCATGGCCCCAAGCAACGGCCGGGCGCGCTCATTCTGGTGCCGACACGCGAACTGGCCATTCAGGTGGGTGAGGCACTGCAGCGCTACGGCAAGGAGCTCCGGACCTCGGTGCTGGCGATTTACGGCGGCGCGGCGATCGGCCCGCAGTTATACGCCCTGAAGCGCGGCGTGGACGTGGTCGTGGCGACGCCGGGACGGGCGCTGGATCACCTGCGGCGCAATACGCTGCAACTGAAGCACATTCAAATGGTGGTCTTGGACGAAGCGGACGAAATGCTCGACATGGGTTTCGCCGACGATCTCGACGCCATCCTCGAACAAACGCCGGCCACGAAACAGACGGCCTTGTTCTCCGCCACGATGCCGCCGCGCATCAAGTCGATCGCCCATCGCCATCTCAAGAATCCGGTCGAGATCACGATTGCCAAGGAGCCGGTCAAGGCCGGATCCGCGCCCAAGGTCCAGCAAACGGCCTATATCGTCTCGCGCCCCTATCGGGCGGCGGCGTTAGCACGAGTCCTGGATATGGCGGGGCCCAAATCAGCCCTGGTCTTCTGCCGCACCCGCGTGGAAGTGGACGAAGTCACGGTGATGCTGACCAGCCGCGGCCATCGGGCGGAAGCCATTCATGGCGGCATGAGCCAGCCGCAGCGCGACCGCGTAATGCAATCCTTCAGGAGTGGGCAGACCGAGCTGTTGATCGCCACCGATGTGGCGGCGCGCGGCCTGGATATTCCCAGCGTGTCGCACGTCATCAACTACGATTTGCCGTCATCCGCTGAAGTCTATGTGCACCGCATCGGCCGAACGGGCAGGGCGGGTCGCGAAGGCGCGGCGATCACGATCATCGATCCGCGCGAGCATCGCTTCTTGCGCAACATCGAGCAGCTCACGAAGGCCAGAGTCGTGGTGGCCCCGGTGCCGTCGGTCTCCGACCTCCGCACGAAGCGAGTGGAGCGCACCTTATCGTCGATTCGCGAGGTACTGACGGCTGGGGATTTGGAGCATTTCCGCACCGTGGTCACGACCCTGGCGCAGGATTTTGAAGTGATCGATGTCGCCGCCGCGGCCATGAAGCTGGCGCATCAGGGACAGGCCGGTGAGCGGGACGAAGCTGAAATTCCCGCCGTACCAGTGCGCCCGCAGGCGCCGGAGTATCGGCCCTCGCAGCGCCCGATGGGACGGCCTGACGACCGCTATCGTGGCGGGCCTGCCAGGCCCAGCGAACGGCCGGCCATGGGCAGGCCGGTGCGCAGTAGTGGGCGGGCTCCAGGCATGGCCCGAATCTATATCGGCGCCGGCCGCGAGGCGGGGATTCGCCCGGGCGATCTCGTCGGCGCCATTGCGAACGAAGCCAAGCTGAGTGCGAGCATGATCGGCGGCATCGAAATTGAGAGCCGGTTTTCACTCGTCGATGTGCCGGAGGCGATGGCCCAAGGCATTATCCAGACGCTGGGACGCACCAGAATCAAAGGACAAAAAGTTCCGGTCAGGATTTTCCGCGACTAAGCAACGGACCGGCACGCCGGCCGGGCCGATCAGACAATGACGCCGTGCGCTCGCCCGGTCGTGCGCGCGCGTCGTTGTTGCCGGTTGGTGATCGCCCGATCGCTGGCATTCCCTCTCAGGCCCCTCTTTTGAGGACTACCCCTGCGGCCATCGATAGGATAGGGTGAAGCGCATCGGGAGGGAATGCCATGACGGATTTTGAAGAGACCAGTCTGCTGATGAGTGTGTTGGCCCTGGCGGGGATTGCCGTGATGGCCGATCGGCCGCTGGAAGCGACCTGTGAACGGTTCCTGGAGTGGTTCAGACCGCGCGGCTAATCTTCCTGTGTGCTTCTCGCCTGTCCCCCGAATCGAATGTGCTCATGATTCCGAGACCTCTGTGACGGCGTGGCTATTCCCCTTGGATGTCGAGCACGTACCGGGGCGGAGGCGCCTGCGCGTCGTCTGGCGGCAGAATTCGGCAGGGAGGAATGTCGGCCTGCAGGCGTTTGAGGAGGCGGGGCACTTTCAGCGCAGCGGGAATCTCGCACACCCAGACATGCATGCCCGATGCGGACTCATCAAAGTGCCGCTGAACGCGAAACCCCGGATGCTCCATGAAGTAGGCCGACAAGAATCCCGTGATGGCCTGCATCACCCACGGGTTGGCCGTGAGATAGCGCTGGCTGACGGCCAGCTCGGCATTGAGATGAGGGGTTTCGGCATTCATGGCCGGCAGAGTGTAGCGCCTGGGTGCGGCCGCCGCAAGCGTGCCGTTGAGGGCCGTTGCCGATTCACGAGGAGGCCTGAGGCTCGTTCGGCCAGGGGAAACGAAGCGACTGCGGGGTATCGGCCTGGTGTTCATAGGTGCGCAGCCGCACGAACAACTCAATCGCCGTCGGTTTCCCTTGCTCCTGATGCAGCCGATATTCAATCTGGCGCGGATCCGACATGGTCGGCTCACAGAAAAAGCCCCATCTGACATAGGGCTTGCCTTTCGCGCCGGCTTCCCGGGCCTTTGTCTCAACCGCCGCCGGTTCAAACGTGGCTCCTTCCGTGTGGGTCGATTTGATTTTCATCCGCCAGGCCTTGGAATCTCGATCGTGTTCTGTATAGACGAGAAACGCATATTCACTGTTGAGGACGGCATCATAGACGACCAGATAGCCCAGTTGATGATAGGTGCGCGCATGATCGTCGGCAGGGACTTCGAGCAGGGGTTTCAACATGAGCGCTCCTTCTTATTCCGGTAGAGGGGACAGATTCCACGAAGCATCGTGGAAAGACCGGACGATGATGACATTCTCAGGCCGCTGATTTCCACTGGTCATGCGAGCAGGTTCTGCATCTGTGAGCCTGAACACCGAGCTTTCGGATTGTGCGGGGCTTCAGTATACTGACAGCTATTCCACACAGGGGAATGGACACGCTTCACAGAAGGCACGCTCTCAAGCCTGCTCATAGAATCGGTGCGATTGGAGTCGAGGATATGGCGATCACAGCCTACAACGGCATCACGGTTCCGGCATTCATGTATGGCACCGCGTGGAAGAAAGAGGCCACGACCCGGCTGGTGCAACTGGCGGTTGCGTCCGGGTTTCGGGCGATCGACACCGCGAATCAGTTGATCCATTACCAGGAAGCGCTGGTGGGCGACGCGCTGTTGGAACTGGCGAAGCAGGGCATTGCTCGGGACACACTGTTTCTTCAGACCAAGTTTACCTCAGTCGATGGGCAGGATCATCGGACTCCCTACGATGCCAAGGCCGACCTCACCACGCAGGTGCATCAGTCCTTCCAGAGCTCGTTGGCCCATCTGCACACGGACTATCTGGACTCCTATGTGCTGCACGGTCCCTATTCCAGACGTGGGTTAGGGAATGCGGATTGGGAAGTCTGGGCCGCCATCGAAGCGCTCTACGATTCCGGCAAGACCAAGATGATCGGCATCAGCAATGTCTCCGCTGAACAGTTGTCCTTGCTCTGCGCCAAGGCCCGGCACAAGCCGATGGTGGTGCAGAACCGCTGCTACGCGGCCTTCGGGTGGGACAAAGCCGTGCGAGAGATTTGCAAGGCTGAGCATATTATTTATCAAGGCTTTTCCCTTCTGACGGCCAACCGGGAAGTCTTTGTCGATCCAGCGGTGCGCGCCATGGCGGTGACGCATGAAACCGGACTCGCGCAGATTGTCTTTCGGTTCGCGATGCAGATCGGCATGTTGCCGCTCACCGGCACCAGCAATCCCCCGCACATGACAGAGGATCTCGCGTGCGATCAGTTCACCCTCTCACCAGACGAGCTGCACGCCATCGAGACGATCGGCCTGTAAGTTTGTGAAGTGGATCTTTCTATGAACATTGCAATCATCGGTGGCGGTCCGGCCGGGCTCATGGCTGCGGAGGCCGCGCGCGCCGGCGGAGCGCAGGTCGATCTCTATGACGCGATGCCCTCCGTGGGCCGCAAGTTTCTCCTCGCCGGCAAAGGCGGGCTGAATCTCACCCATTCGGAACCGCTGGAACCGTTTCTCGCCCGGTATGGGGCCAGGCGGGCACAGATCGCCCCGCTACTGGCGGCGTTCGGCCCAGAGGCGCTACGTGCCTGGGTGGGGGAGTTCGGCATTGAAACATTTGTCGGTTCCTCCGGCCGCGTATTTCCCAAAGATATGAAGGCGGCTCCGCTGCTGCGGGCCTGGTTGCGCCGCTTGCGCCAGGCCGGCGTCATCTTTCACACCCGGCATCGCTGGTCAGGCTGGACGGAAGACGGGGGACTCACTTTTTCCACGCCGCAAGGCGTCACCACCGTGCAGGCTGATGCGGTGGTGCTCGCGCTCGGTGGCGGAAGCTGGCCGGCCCTGGGTTCCGATGGCGGGTGGGTTCCGCTGCTCCGGCAGCGCGGCGCGGTAGTGACGCCGTTGCGTCCTGCGAATTGCGGATTCGATGTGGCCTGGACCGAGCATTTCAAAAGCAAGTTTGCCGGACAGCCGGTGAAGTCGGTGGCCTTGAAGATTCTGACCCCGACCGGCGGGGAGTGCTGGCAGCAGGGCGAATTCGTCGTGACGACCACGGGGGTGGAGGGCGGGGTGATCTATGCGATGTCGTCCCTCCTGCGGGATGAGATTCTCGCCAAGGGGACCGCGACCATGCGGCTCGATCTGGCGCCTGATCGCGACCTCTCCCGTTTGACGAACGAGCTCTCACGCCCGCGCGGCAAACGGACGATGGCGACGCACCTGGACCGCCGGGTCGGCATATCAGGGGTGAAGGCGGGATTGCTGCGTGAAGTGGTGTCGAAAGAGGATTTTACCGATCCGGCCAAGCTGGCCGCCGCGATCAAATCGCTGCCGATTACGCTCCTCGCGCCCAGGCCGCTGGATGAGGCGATCAGCACGGCCGGCGGCGTGGCGTTTGAAGTGCTGGATGCGCGGCTGATGCTGCGGGATGTGCCGGGTGTGTTCTGCGCCGGCGAGATGCTGGATTGGGAAGCCCCGACCGGCGGCTATCTGCTGACCGCCTGTTTCGCGAGCGGTCGGGTAGCCGGAGCAGGTGCGGTGGAATGGCTAAAGTCACGCTAGTTGGGCCGGTCGATGAAAATATCGACAATCCCGCCCTTCGGGGCAAGCCCTAGTGAGACCCGTCCGGCGAAGGCCTGATGGGTCCAGTTCATGCCGTCGAGGCTCGACCAATCCTTATAGATGTAGAGTCCCTGGGTCAGTTGGATCTGCAGATTGGTTTCACCAGGCTGCAGCACCAACGGACCTTTCACGGACACGTGGATCGGGATCGTTTTCCCGGCTGGCACATGCAGCACATAGTTCTTATCCGCCGGCTCCGGCTTGCCGATTTCAATGACCGGCACTCGTTTCATAATGTCTTCAGGCGGGCCGCCCATCGCCGCACAACCAGCGAGAAACGTCAGGACGGGAAGCAGCGCCGAAGCCGGGTGTCTCATCGAAGCCATAGATCCTCCAGTATTGTCTTGGCCCCATCCTATTCAGAGTCCCCATATCCTGCAAGGCGGAACGAGAATCTGACAGTCTTCACCTTCAATTCGCTCAGAGAAGCATGCTAGGCTACCCGCATGATGCTGCCAAAAAGTTGTGAACGGGCGATCCTCGAACGATTCTTACGCGCCGAAGCCATGGCCCTCTGGGCCGTGCGGGCCGCGCAGTTGCGCGATGTGCCGCCGAATGTGCAGGCCTTCCTCAAACAGCACGAAGCGGATGAACTGGATCATCTGCAGCAGTTTGAAACGATGCTGGGTCATCAGTCGCGCGGACGCGAGGTGCTGCCGACCGTGCCGCAGCAATGGCCGGCCCTGGCCGTGTTGCTCTTTGGTTATGAGGCGCTCGGATTGGAGTTTGCCAAATTGCTGGTCGGGCTTCGTCCGGACATGGCGGCGATCGTGGAGGACGAGGAAACGCACGTCGGGTTTTTTGAGCGGGAGCTGCGGAAGATTCTCGAACATGACGCGGTGGGGGCAGAGCAAGCCAGAGTCTCAGCCAATGCCTGGTGGCGGAAATTGCCCCGCACGGTCGATCGCTATCTTCAGGATGAGGAGCTGGATGTCTGCCGGACAGACGTACGCGCCATGATGTTAGCGGCCATTCAACAGCGGTTCATCGCAGTGGGGTTACAGGCGCAGAGCGAGATATCAAATTGAAGGTCCCACGCCGCTTACGTGAGGGCAACTAACCCATTCACCGCGCCGATCTTGCGATATTTCTGATCGCGCTGGGTGAGTAATTGGTCGGCTGACAGGTCGGTGAGCTGGAAGAGTTGGTTGGTGAGCACTTTGCCGACTCGCTCGCACATGGCTTTGGGGTCGCGATGGGCGCCGCCGAGCGGTTCGGAAATAATTTCGTCGATTACGCCAAGCTCGAGCAGATCGTTCGCGGTGATTTTCAGCGCGGCAGCCGCATCGGGCACTTTCGCCGGGTTGTCCCAGAGAATCGCGGCACAGCCTTCCGGGGAAATCACGGAATAGACGGAATGTTCCAGCATCATCACGCGGTCCGATACGCCCAAGGCCAGGGCGCCGCCGCTGCCGCCTTCTCCAATCACCACGGAAAGAATCGGGACGGTCAGGCGGGACATGACGAGTAGATTATGGGCGATGGCTTCGGCTTGCCCGCGCTCTTCGGCGCCGATGCCGGGATAGGCCCCCGGAGTATCGATAAAGGTGATGATCGGCCGGTTGAACTTTTCCGCCATTCGCATCAGGCGCAGGGCTTTCCGGTAGCCTTCCGGGTTGGGCATGCCGAAGTTCCGCTGCATCCGCTCTTTGAGCGTCTTGCCCTTTTGATGGCCGATGATCATGACCGTCCGGTCGTTGAACCGGGCGAACCCGCCGACAATAGCTCGGTCGTCGCCAAAGGAACGGTCGCCGTGAAACTCCAGAAAGCCACGGCAGAGTTCGTTGATATAGTCGATGGTGCTGGGGCGCTGGGGATGCCGGGCCAGCTGGGTGCGCTGCCAGGGAGTCAGGGACCCATAGAGTTCGTGTTCGGCTTGGGCGATTTTCCCGCGCAGTTTGCGGATTTCTTCCTGGGTCGAAGATTTTCCTGAATTGGCTGCCGCCAGCTTTTCGATTTTTTCTTCCAGCTCGCGGATCGGCTTTTCAAATTCAAGGTAGTCGCGCATAGTCGTTGTCGTACCCGGTTGATCAATGGGTGGGGTCTTCGCCAATGGTACCCCCAATTACGTACGCTAAGATAGCAAAGAAAGGGCCCCTTTGCCTAGCACTTCTTCAACATCCGCGACAAAGTATTCACTGGGGGTCACGGTCAGATTCGGGAGCGGCTGGGTGTCCGCTTCGAGCGTGCCGTTCATTTGAAAGGTCAGGGAGATAGCCGTGCCTCCTGGGTAGCGTTTGAAGATGTCGCGCAGCCGAGGCAGTTGCTCGCCGACATCAGGCCGGTCGGTGAGCCGAATGTGAACGCGCTTGATGGACTGCATCTGCACGTCGGCGAGCGGTTCGATCTTCACGCCGCGCAGCTTGGTCCCTTTATCGCCCCGATCGACCGTCCCGACCAGCCGTACCACGCGTTCCGGGGCAATCAAGTCGCCAGCGGTTCTGAAGAGGTCCGGGAACGCGATGGCTTCGACGGTGCCGTGCAAGTCCTCTAAAGTGAGATAGGCCATCCGGTCGCCCTTCTTCGTGACCATGCTCTTGACCGAGGCAATGATGCCGCAGAGTTTGACTTCTTTTCCATCGGCCACGTCCCCCAGGCTGATCGTCGTGGCGGTGGACAGGGCCTTGATGGTGGCTTCGTAGCGCGTGAGCGGGTGGGCGGTGATGTAGAAACCGGTCAGTTCGCGCTCGTACTTCAAGCGCTGCGCCTGGTCCCATTCGGCGATGTTGGGCAGCGGCGGCGTGGCCATGGCTGTACCGGTGTCTTGCGCCTGGAACTCTTCGCCGAAAATGCTGGTCTGCCCCAGGTCCCGTTCCCGCTGCGCGGCGGCCCCGTCTTCGACGGCTTGGTCGAGCACGGCCATGAGCTGCGAGCGTTTCGCGCCGGTCGAATCGAACGCGCCGGCCTTGATCAATCCTTCCAATGTGCGCTTGTTGACCTTGTGCAAATCCACGCGCCGGCAAAACTCGAAGAACGACGTGAACGGGCCGGTGTCGTTGCGAATGGCAATGATCGATTCGACGGCGCCTTCGCCGACATTCTTGATGGCCGCCAAGCCGAACCGGATCACGCCATCGACGACCGCGAAATGCTTTTTGCTCGCGTTGATGTCCGGACCGAGCACCTTGATGCCGAGATCGCGGCATTCGGTGAAGTACCCGACGATCTTATCCTGGTTGCCCATGTCGGTCGTCATGAGGGCGGCCATGAACTCGGTCGGGTAGTGGGCCTTCAAGTAACCGGTGTGATAGCAGACCACGGCATAGGCCGCGGCGTGCGACTTGTTGAACCCGTAGCCGGCGAACTTCTGGATCAGCTCGTAGAGCTTCTCGGCCTTTTTCTCCGCGATCCCCTTGGTCTTGGCGCCTTCCAGAAACTTGACGCGCAGCTTCTCCATCTCCTCCGGCTTCTTTTTGCCCATGGCCCGGCGGAGAATGTCAGCTTGTCCCAGCGAGAAGCCCGCCACCTTGTTGGCGATGGCCATGACCTGTTCCTGATAGACGATGACACCATAGGTGTCTTTCAGGATCGGCTCGAGCTCGGGCGTTTCGTAGGTGATCGGAATCTTGCCCTGCTTGCGTTTGATGAAGTCGGGGATCAGGTCCATGGGACCGGGGCGATAGAGCGCGATGATGGCGATGATGTCTTCGAACCGGTCCGGTTTCAGGCCGGTGAGCAAATCGCGCATCCCGGAGCTTTCCAGCTGGAACAAGCCGGTGGTCTTCCCGGATGAGAGGAGCGCAAAGGTTTTCGGATCGTCGAAGGGCAGCTGATCGACCGCCAGCGGCGGATCGTTCGGATGGCTGTCATTGATCAGCGCTTCGGCGCGGCGGATCATCGTGAGCGTTTTGAGGCCGAGGAAGTCGAACTTCACCAGGCCGATTTTCTCGACGTCCCCCATCGAGTACTGGGTCACGATTTCGTCGTTGGCCCCCTTGTAGAGCGGGACATGATCGGTGAGGGGGCCTTCTGAAATCACGACACCGGCGGCATGCGTCGAGGCGTGGCGCGCCAGGCCCTCCAGCGATTGCGCGACTTTCATGAGTTCGGCGATTCTGGTGTCGGTCTCGACGAGTTCGCGGAGCTTCGGTTCTTGCTCAAGGGCCTGCTGCAAGGTCATATTCAACTGATTAGGAATCAGCTTGGCGACTTTGTCGGCTTCGGCGTAGGGGATTTCCAGCACCCGGCCGACATCGCGAATCGCGGCCTTGGCGCCGAGCGTTCCAAACGTGATGATCTGCGCCACGTGGTCGGTCCCATACTTCTCGACCACGTAGTTGATCACTTCGCCACGGCGATCCATGCAGAAGTCCATGTCGATATCGGGGAGCGACACGCGCTCGGGATTCAGGAACCGCTCGAAGAGGAGCGTGTAAACCAGCGGATCGAGATCCGTGATGCGCAAGGCATAGGCCACCAGGCTGCCGGCGGCTGAGCCGCGGCCCGGTCCGACGGGAATGCCGCGTGAGCGGGCAAAGCGGATGATGTCCCACACGATCAGGAAATACCCGGCAAAGCCCATCGAGCAGATCACCATCAGCTCTTCACGCAGGCGCAGTTCATAGGCGGCGGAGGGAATCTGGCTGGGGCGCTCCTTGAGGCGCGCCTTCAATCCCGCAATCGCCAGTTCTTCGACGTACGATTCGCGGGTGTAGCCCTCCGGCACTTTGTACTGCGGGAGATAGGTCTTGTTGAGCGGCAGATCCAGCTTGCAGTCATCGGCGATCCGGCAGGTATTGCTCACCGCGCCGGGAAATTCGGCGAAGGCCGGAGCGATTTCCTCGGTCGATTTCACATAGAGCTGGTCCGTGTCGAATTTCATCCGGTTCGGGTCGCTCAAGGTCTTGCCCGTCTGGAGGCAGAGCATGAGCTCGTGCGGATGCGAATCTTCTTTTTTGAGATAGTGGCAGTCGTTCGTCCCGGCCATTGGAATATCGAGCTTCTTATGGATCTCGATCAAGCCGGCATTGGCGATCCGCTGGTGGTCGAGGCCATTGGCCTGGACTTCAAGGTAGAAGCGGTCTTTCCCGAAAATCTCCTGGAATTCCCCCGCCACGGCCATCGCGCCGGCCATATCTTTCTGGCCGATCAGGTAGGGAATTTCTCCGCTGAGACAACCGGACAGGGCGATGAGCCCTTCGTGATGCTCCTTGAGAATTTCCTTATCCATCCTAGGCTTATAATAGAATCCTTCAAGATATGCTTTACTGACGAGCTTGATAAGGTTTTGGTAGCCAGTCAGGTCGCTGGCGAGCAAAATCAGATGGTAGTAATCGTTGTGTGCGAGCCCGCTGTCTTTCTTCGCATGGCGGCTGCCCAAGGCCATATAGGCTTCGCAGCCGATGATCGGCTTCACCCCGGCCTCTTTGGCCTTCCGGTAAAACTCGATTGCGCCGAACATGTTGCCATGGTCGGTCATGGCGACCGCCGGCTGGTTGAACGCCTTGATCTGCTGGACAAGCGGCTCGATCTGATTCGCGCCGTCAAGCAGGCTGAATTGGGTATGGAGATGGAGATGGACGAAGGACGAAGCCATGGAGGATTCTAGGAGGGCAGGGAAGGGGAAGTCAAACGGACATTCGACCGTGTACAGCGCCACCAGCTCAACATGGTATCGCCGTCACACTGAACATCAACAAGCCCTGGCGCGCACTCGCGTGAATGGATCCAGTGCCTGTTCTTGCACTTATCGGAAGCCATTTGCTATTCTTCAGCCCGCCTTCCAAGACGTGACCTACTCACTATGTATGACTCTCAAGGAGTGAACCATGGCCAGCATCAAGCGGGCACTGATCAGCGTTTCAGATAAGACCGGAGTTGTTGAGATGGCCAAGGGCCTGGAGGCTCTTGGCGCGGAAATTCTTTCGACCGGCGGCACGGCCAAAGCCTTGCGCGATGCCGGCGTGAAGGTCACCGATGTGGCGGCCTATACCGGCTCGCCGGAAATCCTCGATGGACGGGTGAAGACGCTTCATCCGAAGGTGCATGGCGGTCTGTTGGGACGGCGGTCGGTTCCGGCGCATGTGGCGCAAATGCAGCAGCACGGCATCGGCCCGATCGATGTGGTCGTCGTGAATCTCTATCCCTTCGAAGCCACCATTGCCAAGCCCAATTGCCCATTTGAAGAGGCCATTGAAAACATCGATATCGGCGGCCCTTCCATGCTGCGTTCGGCCGCCAAGAACCATGAAGATGTGGTGGTCGTCGTCGATCCGGCGGACTATGGCCGGGCGCTGGATGCGATCAAGAGCGGCGACGTACCGGCGGCGCTCCGGCGCGAATTGGCCATGAAAGTGTTTCAACACACCGGCCGCTATGACAGTCTGATTGCCACCTATCTGGAGAAGCAGGTGCAGGGCGGGGAGGTGAAGTTTCCCAAGATCCTCTCGATGCAATTCGAGCTGGCGGAAACGTTGCGCTACGGGGAGAATCCTCACCAGCAAGGCGCCTTCTATCGCGAATTGAATTCCAACGAACCGTCAGTGTCGCGCGGGAAGATTCTCCACGGCAAGGCGATGTCGTACAACAACTTCCTGGACGCGAATTCGGCGCTCGAATTGGCGAAGGAATACGATGAGTGCGCGGTCGCGATCATCAAGCACAACAATCCCTGCGGCGTGGCGTTGGGCGCGACGCCGGTGGAAGCCTACGTCAAAGCGCGCGAGACCGATCCGGTGTCGGCCTTCGGCGGCGTGATTGCATTTAACCGGATCGTGGATTTGCCCGCCGCGAAGGAAATCACGTCCACCTTTGTAGAGGTCGTCATTGCGCCGGGATTTGCCGAGGACGCCCTGGCTGAATTGAAACGCAAGAAGGATCTCCGCCTCTTGGATGTCGGCCCGCTCACCAAGGTGAAGCAGGTCGGTTACGATCTCAAGAAGCTCGTTGGCGGATTGATCGTGCAAGACCGCGATTTGGGTGTGCTCACGGACCTGCGCGCGCTGCAAGTGCCGACGGCCAGAAAGCCGACGGATGACGAATACGCGGCCTGTGCCTTTGCCTGGAAGGTCTGCAAGCACGTCAAATCAAACGCAATCATTTACGCCAAGCCTGGCCAGACCGTTGGCATCGGCGCGGGACAGATGAGCCGGGTCGATTCGGTCAAACTGGCGGCGATGAAAGCGCAGATGCCGGTGAAGGGCTGCGTGATGGCGTCGGATGCGTTCTTCCCTTTCCGCGACGGATTGGATGCGGCGGCTCAGGCCGGCATCACAGCGGTCATTCAGCCGGGCGGATCGATTCGCGATGCCGAAATCATCAAGGCGGCCGACGAGCACGGGCTGGCGATGATTATGTCGGGAATGCGGCATTTTAGACATTGAAAAGGCCGTAAAAAGTGATGCGTGACCAAGGCAAGAACCAGGCGGCTCTTGCCTTGATCGTCTTGTTCCCGTTTCGGCTCGTAGTCACTTCATCACGCATCACTGATCACCCATCACGAAAGGCTTTGTAGTGAAGATTCTTGTTGTCGGCAGCGGTGGACGCGAGCACGCGATCGTCTGGAAGCTCGCGCAGAGTCCGCGCAAGCCGCAGTTATTTTGCGCCCCAGGCAATGCGGGGATGGAATCGCTTGCGGCCTGCCTGCCGATCAAGGCCGACGATATCGCCGCCCTCAAAGAGTTCGTCATCAAGGAACAAATCGATTTGACCGTGGTGGGGCCGGAAGTCCCGCTGGCGCTGGGCATTGCCGATGAGTTTCGCAAGGCCAAGCTGAAGATATTCGGTCCGACCAAACACGCCGCGCGCCTCGAAGCCAGCAAGATTTTCTCCAAAGAGGTCATGGCCACGGCAAAAATTCCGACGGCCCGCTCGCAGAGCTTTGAGAAGATGGAGGCCGCGCTGGCCTACGTCGATCAGCACGAGTTGCCGGTTGTGATCAAGGCCGATGGGCTGGCACAGGGCAAGGGCGTGATCATCGCGACGACTCGCGAACAGGCGCGCCAGGCGATTATCGACTCCATGGAAAAGTCGGTGTTCGGCCAAGCCGGCCAGCGTGTTCTCATCGAGCAATTTCTCGATGGGGAAGAGTTGACGATCATGGCCTTCACGGACGGCAAAACCGTAGTGCCGATGCTGCCGGCGCAGGACCACAAACGCGTAGGAGACGGGGATACGGGGCTCAATACCGGCGGCATGGGCGCATATTGTCCCGCGCCGCTCGGCACGGCTGCGCTGCGCGTACAGGTGACGCGTGATGTGCTCCAGCCGATCGTGGTGGCCATGTCGCGCATGGGCTGTCCGTTCCAAGGCGTCCTCTATGCCGGCTTGATGGTGGTCAAGGGCACGCCGTACGTCTTGGAGTTCAATGCCCGCATGGGCGATCCGGAAACTCAGGTGGTGCTGCCGCTCCTAAAGTCCGATCTGATCGACGTGATCGAAGCGGTGGTGGAACATCGGCTGGATCAATTCACCGTCGAATGGCATGACACCTACGCTGTGTGCGTGGTCATGACCTCCGGCGGCTATCCCGGCGCCTACGAAAACGGGAAGGTCATTCACGGGCTGGCTGACAGCACGCCGTCGGCCACGGTATTTCACGCCGGCACCGTTCGCAAAGGGCAAGACATTGTGACGGCCGGAGGCCGCGTCTTAGGCATCACCGGCTATGGGAAGACCATTGCCGAAGCGCAGCAGGAAGCCTATCGCCGGGTGAAGACCCTGTCTTTCGACGGCTGTCATTTCCGAACCGACATTGCGCATCGGGCACTGGGGCCGCGCGCCTAGAAATCGTCCGGTTCGCCCTCTTCATGGCTATCATCACGCCGTATCGTGCGACAGAAGTGGACTCGCTCAGCGCCTCCCTGTCCGGGGTGTTGCGCGCAGGCGGTGTAGTCGCGCTCCCGACGGAAACCTATTACGGACTCGGCGCGAATCCTTTCGATGCGGCCGCGATCGACCGGCTCCTTGCCGTCAAAGGCCGCCCGGACGGCAAACCGATTCTTGTCCTCATTGGCGATCGGGCGCAGCTCGACGGATTAGTAGGCCACGTTCCTCCGGCGGCCAAGGCGCTGATGGAGGCCTATTGGCCAGGCCCCCTTACCATTGTGTTTCCCGCCAACAACCGATTGCCTGCAAATCTGACGGCGGGAACCGGAACGGTGGGAATCCGGCTGACGTCATGCGGGCCGCTGGCCGATCTGCTGCGGCGGATTGGCCCGTTAACCGGCACAAGTGCCAACCGGTCCGGGGCTCCGCCGGTCCAGACCGCACAGGACGTGAATCTCTCCCTTGGCAACGAGGTCGCCCTCATTGTTGATGCTGGAATGACTCCCGGAGGACTGCCGTCAACTGTGGTGAGTATCTGCGACGGCGTGACGATACTCCGGGAGGGGGCGATTGCCCCTTTGGACATTGAGAAGACGCTCACGGCGCAAGGACTTCATCTTCAGTAGAGAAAAATGTGGTATACATCGACTCGAACCATGTCAGAAGGAGGAGGGGAATGATGATTCGGACACGTCAATCGATGCTCATGGGCCTGCTGGTGGCCGCAGGGCTTACGCTGTCGGGCTGCGACTACTGGCCACCGGCGTTACAGGCACAAATCGAGCAGCTCCGCTCGGAGATCCAGACCAGCAATATGGAGAAGACTCAACTCCAGAGCCAGTTAAACGATCTGGCCAAAGGCAAACAGGATTTGCAGGCGCAGGTCGAGAGCCTGGACCGAATGAACCGTGAAAAAACCGGGATGATTTCCAGCCTGCAAAACGAAGTGGAAGCCTTGCGGGCGAAAGCGGCGAGAGCCTCGGCGCCAAAGGCTCCGGCTAAATCAGCGGCCAAACCGGCTGCCAAGCCAGCGCCCAAAACACCGGCGAAGAAAAAAGCGCCCGCCAAGCATACCTAGAAACAGGATAAGTTTAGCTCGAACTCGACGAGCTGCCTGACGAGGACGAACTCGTCCCAGCCGAAGATGAGGTGCCGCTGCTGCTTCCTGACGATGAGGAGGCGGGAGCGGCAGCCGGGGCTGTCGTCGATGATGCCGCCGGAGCGCTGGAGGCCGACTCGGATTTTGCCGGCGTCGTTGATGTTGGGGAAGGTTTCGAGGCGTCTCCTGACGGCGGCTTCATTTTGTCGGAATAATCCGTAATATACCAGCCGCTTCCTTTAAACATGATCGCCGGGGCCGAGATGATGCGGCTGACGGGCTTGCCGCATTTCTGGCAACTGGCGATCGACTCATCCTTGATGCTCTGCTTCAACTCAAACGTATACGAGCACTCTTCACAGCGATATTCGTAAATCGGCACAGGACATCCTCCGGCAATGATGGGTTAACCTATATAGGAATAACCTCGAATTCACACGAGTCAAGACGGGACTCAGGGCGTGAGTTTGCCGACCGCGGCGGCAAGACGATCTAGCCCTTTGATAATCGCCTCCATGCTGGTGGCATATGACAGCCGAATATGGTCGGCGCTCCCAAAGGGCTCTCCTGGAACCACGGCCACATGCGCGTCTTTCAGGAGATAATTGGCGAAGGCGGTCGGAGAATCGATCACTCCGTTTGGCCCGCGCCGTCCGAGGACGCCGCGAATATTCGGGAAGGCGTAAAATGCGCCGCCGGGCAGCCGGCAACTGACGCCGGGAATGCCATTCAGCCGCTCCACCATCACCTTCCGTCTGCGGTCGAATTCCGCGACCATCTTTTCGGTAAACGGGTTGCCCACTCGCAACGCCGCGACAGCGGCTTTCTGCGAAATGGAACAGGGATTGGAGGTGCTTTGACTCTGAATATTGGCCATGGCCGTCAACAAATCTTTCGGGCCAGCCGCATAGCCAATCCGCCAGCCTGTCATGGCATAGGCTTTCGACACGCCGTTGATGATCACGGTTTGAGCCGCGACGTCGGGACTCAACGTGGCAATACTCAAATGCGTGGCTCCGTCGTAGAGGACTTTCTCGTAGATTTCATCCGAGATGATCAAAATCTTATGCTTGAGCGCGATCTCGGCAATGGCTTCAAGTGTGCGTTTGTCGTACGTGGCGCCGGTCGGATTACAGGGGCTATTGACGATAATCGCTTTCGTGCGCGGCGTGATAAGCCGCTGCAGTTCATCGGGGTTGATGGCATAGCCCTGATCTTCTCTCGTGGGTAGCAGCACGGGCGTAGCATCGTTGAGCAACGCCTGGTCTGCATAGGACACCCAGTAGGGAGTCGGAATGATGATCTCATCGCCCTGTTCCAGAAGCGCTTCAGCCAGGTTGTAGAGCGAATGCTTCGCTCCGCAGGAGATCAGGATTTGTGATTTCTCGTACCGGAGCCCGAGTTCGGTCTGCAGCTTGTCAATGACGGCCTGGCGCAGTTCATCGATGCCTGATGAAGGCGTGTATTTGGTAAATCCGGCTCGAATCGCGGCTTCCGCCGCGGCCTTCACTGGTTCCGGCGTATCGAAATCCGGCTCTCCGGATGAGAAATCGACGACATCGATCCCTTGGGCCGCCATGGCTTTGGCCGTGGCGGTCATGGCCAGGGTCGGAGAGGGCGTAATACGGCTCACACGTGCAGCGAGTTTCATGATTTCAGACTCCGAATTCGTTCTTGGAGGCGTCGGGCCACTTCAGGATGGAGAAATTCGGTCAATGCTCCCCCATGTTGCGCGACATCCTTGATAATGGTTGAGGAGAGATAGGAATATTCTTCGCTCGGCATTAAAAAAACCGTCTCGACTTGTTTGGCCAGCTTCCGGTTGATGAGCGCCATCTGAAATTCATGCTCAAAGTCAGAAATGGCGCGCAAGCCGCGAATGATAGCATGGGCACCCGACCGTTCGACATAGTCAACCAGCAGGCCTTCGAACGCCGTCACCTCCACCTGGGTCAAATCCTTCATGACCAGCTTCACCATCTCCAGCCGCTCAGCCAGGTTGAACAGCGGATGTTTGGCCGGGTTGGGAGCCACCGCCACCACCACTTTATCGAATACCCGAAGGCTGCGGGTGATGATATCGGTGTGACCGTGCGTAATCGGGTCGAACGTGCCGGGATAAATGCCGATTTTCATGCCGGCACCACATCGGGGAAGGTAAAGATCGACAAGGCGGTATCTCCATAGGCATAGCGTCGAGTGAACGAGCTGGGCCCCAGTTGGGACGGGAGGACCATCTTTGATGCATGCTCGACTATCAACCAGGCATCCGGCGTGGCCAAGGCCGGCGTGATGTTCTTGAAGATGCCCTCAAGCTCATAGGTCGCATCATAGGGAGGATCGGCAAAGACAATATCATAGGGACCGGTCCAGAGTTCCGGACGAGCAAGAAACTGCTGGACGGTTCTCGCTTGTATGATAACCTGGCTGCTCATGTGGCAATCCGAGACATTTCGCCTCAAGAGCGTCAGTGATTCGGCGCGCGACTCGACAAAGGTCACCTGAGCCGATCCTCGACTCAAGGCCTCGATCCCGATGGCCCCGGTTCCTGCATATAGATCCAACACTCGACTCTCAGGAAGCCGGTTGCCAAGAATGGAGAACAGTGCTTCCCGTACACGGTCAGAGGTAGGACGGAGTGCAGTTCCCTGCGGACCCTGAAGGCGTCGTCCCCGGTGGGTTCCAGCAATCACGCGCATGGTATCAGATGAGTCGCATCGTCAAGGCGAGTGACTCTAACACAGCGTTTTTGCAGGGGTCAAGCAACTGCGAGTCTAATGATATTACGGATGAACGAGGAGCCATGACCTATCGTCATGGAAGGGCGGGGAGCATCGTCGTGCGATGCACTTTGACCGAGAATCAGACGCTCGCTATAATTCGCGTACTCGCGCGAACCGTGGGACGCACCGAACCAGATCCAAGAGACGACGGTCGGCTCGTGCGACCTCATCAAGGTCGGGTCACGATCGACCCCACGGTTCGATCTTAGCGGACGGCAACCGGCTGCGGATCTTTCGCGGCCAGGCTCTTGCGTCGATTGCTGGAGATCGTACGATCAATGATCGCACCGCAGTTGATGCACTTCCAGGCGTAGAAAATGAGGAAGAAGTCGGAGAACCGCTCCAGCATCATCAGGCCTTTGCACTTTGGACATTCCATGAATCCCTCCCAGGTGACGTCGTGTGCTGCTGCAGCCGAGATTAAGCAAGACCTGCACCAAATTGTCTGTTTTCGATATTTCAATAGGTTAGCTGTTACGTATTTGTCTCCATGGGATAAAAAGTGCCGACTGGGCCCGGACAAAAACGTCCGGAGTGTCAGTTTTTTGTCCCTGAATAGGCATTTATGACAGGGCGTGGAAAGAGAAAAGGCATTACCCAGTGGCCTGAGGCCGAACGGCCTCGAGAGCGTCTGCTCACCAAAGGATCTGAGGTGCTGACGGATGCCCAGTTGTTGGCCATTCTCCTCAGAACCGGCCGCCGCGACGCCTCAGCTGTCCAGATGGCCATGGAGATCCTGCACCACGCGGGAAGCTTGCCAGGGCTTGCACGGAGCGGCATAGAAGAGCTGTGTGCGATTCCTGGGGTGGGACCCGCCAAAGCCGCCCAACTCAAAGCCGCATTCGAATTAGGAAAGCGCGCGATGGCGGTTCCCTTATCGACAGGCACCAGGATTTCTTCTAGCGCGGATCTTTACCGCCACTTTCACCCGTTGCTGCGGGATCTCAAGCATGAATTGTTCAAGGTGGTGTTGCTGGACGCCAAGAATACCGTGATGAAAGAGGCCACGGTCTCCGAGGGAAGTTTAACGTTGAGCATTGTCCATCCGCGGGAAGTGTTCGCCATGGCGGTTCGTGAGTCTGCCGCCGCGGTGATCTTTCTCCACAACCATCCAAGCGGAGATCCCACGCCCAGCGCGGAGGATCGGCGCCTGACGGATCGGCTGGTCGCGGCGGGAGAGGTCCTGGGCATCCGCGTGTTGGATCATGTGATTGTCGGGGACGGACGATACGTCAGTTTTGCCGACGAGGGATGGCTTGCAGGAACAGGGCGCGAAGCGTAACAATTCAAAA
This sequence comes from Nitrospira sp., assembly GCA_035968315.1. Lineage (NCBI taxonomy): Bacteria > Pseudomonadati > Nitrospirota > Nitrospiria > Nitrospirales > Nitrospiraceae > Nitrospira > Nitrospira sp. The sequence continues at coordinate 565,781 of JAVYIN010000005.1, read as the reverse complement.
AGGAGAACTTGTTGCAGAGGATTGCCCATGAAGTAGTACGCACGGATTGAAGTCCTTCACCGCACGAAGAGGAGGCAGCCATGGAAGACACTCGTACAGAGTCTGTCAGAAATGTCGTGCTAGTCTCAAACCTCGGAGCAGGGAAAACTTCTCTCAGCGAAGCAGTGCTGTTTGCCCTGGGCGCAATTCCCGTCCTAGGGTCAGTCTCTCAGGGAACTACCACATCGGATTTTGAACCCGAAGAACATCGCCATAGAAGTTCTTCGAGTACCAGCCTGTTGCACTGTGCACTCCCTCCCATCTCCATCAATCTCCTTGATCCTCCCGGCGCCCCAAGTCTCATGGGCGACACAGTTTCGGCCCTACGCGCGGCTGATGCCGTCATCCTCGTCCTGAACAGCGATAGCGGCGTGCGGACTGAACTGGCTCGCGCCTGGTCGCGAATTGCCGATCTGGGCCTTCCTTGCCTGGTGTTTATCAACGGACAGGATAAGACCGGCAGCTCGTTTGAGAATGCCCTGAAAACCTGTCGAGCGCAGCTGAATTGCAATCCTGTCCCCATGGTTCTGCCAATACAGACCGGACCGGAGATTGACGGCGTGATCGATGTGCTCAATGAAGAAGCCCTCTACTCAGGACCCGCATCACCCAAGGTGGACCGAAGACCTATCCCGGAATCATTGCGCGCAGTGGCGAGTACAGCACGAACGCAGGTATTGGAAGCCGTCGCGGAGACAAATGAACGGCTGCTCGAATCCTATCTGGCCACAAACGACATCGGGAAAGAATACTTGATTGCCGGATTGCGCGGGGCCGTGCTGGCTCGACAGGTCATGCCGGTGTTCGGAGGCTCGGCTCTTCGTCATGTCGGCATTAGGTCATTGGTGAAGGCGATCCAAGATCTGCTTCCCTCGCCGGCAGAGCGGTTCGCGGCTTCGCCGCTGACTGGAGTGAATCCTGACAAGGGAACGGCCGTAGAGCGCCTTGGTCTGGCCAGGGAGCCATTTTCTGCCTATGTATTCAAGACGCTCATCGATCCATTTGTTGGAAGACTTTCCTATTGCCGAATCTTGTCCGGCACGATTCAAGCCGATACCATGGTCCTCAATGCGACCAGACATGCCCGTGAAAAACTGGGACACTTCTATACGGTGTTGGGGAAACATCACGCCGCCATCTCCTCGGCACAGGCCGGAGACATTATTGCAATCGGCAAGTTGAAAGATACGCAAACCGGCGACACCTTGTGCCAGGAACAGGATCCAATCTGCTATCCCGCGTTGAATCTGCCTCGCCCCATGCTCTCATTTGCCATCCATCCCAAATCAACCGCGGAGATCGATAAAGTGAGCCTCGGTCTCCATAAACTGATCGAGGAAGACCCCACGCTGGAATATGTTCGTAATACTGACACCAAAGAGATGGTGCTGAGCGGAATGGGGCAACTGCACATCGATCTGGCCCTGGAGAAGTTGCACCGGAAATTTGGCGTGGATGTGATCCTCCATGCCCCGAAGGTGCCCTATCGCGAATCGGTTCGGACCACGGCGCGCGCGCAGGGCAAATATAAAAAACAAACGGGCGGACATGGCCAATATGGAGATTGCTGGCTTGAACTGGCTCCTCTCGCTCGCGGCGAGGGGTTTCGATTTGAGAACCGCGTGGTCGGTGGAGCGATTCCGAGGAATTTCATTCCCGCTGTGGAGAAGGGCGTAGTGGAGGCCATGCATGCCGGCGGGACGACCGGGTTTCCGGTTGTCGATGTGGGGGTTGCGGTCTACGACGGGTCCCATCATCCGGTGGATTCTTCGGAACTCTCGTTCAAGATCGCCGGGTCCATGGCCTTTAAGCACGCTCTGGAGTCGGCGCATCCCATGTTGCTCGAGCCGTTGATGCGGCTGGAGGTCGAGGCTCCGGCGGACACAGTGGGCACGGTCATGGGCGACCTGAACGCACGGCGCGGTAGAATTCTGACGGTGACGGCCAACGATCAGGCGGAACGGATTACAGCCCTGGTGCCGCTGGCCGAACTGTTTACCTATGCGTCGGTGCTGAATGCCCTGACCGGTGGGAGGGGAAGCTATGCCATGGAATTGTCCGGATATGATGAAGTGCCAGGCGGTTTAGCCGGGAAAATCATTGAGGCCCATAAGGCTGACAAGCAGATGGTAGCGGCCCATTAGCCCGAGCCATCAGTCGGATGATTTCAGCACGACATAAAACGCGCGATTCTCCCGCAGCACGCGAAGCAACACCGTGTCGCCTCGCCGGACCTTGGCAATAGCCGACGTGAATTCTCCGACCGTGGCCACGTCTGCACGGTTCACTTCCTTGATCAAATCGCCTTCGCGGAGGCCTTCGGCGTGAGCCAGGCTGCCGGGATCGACTTTCGTAATGAGCACGCCGCGGGTTTCGCGGAGCTTAAATTTGTCGGCCAGACCGCTGGTCAAATCTTGAAGGTCCAGGCCAAGTTTGACTTCGGTGCGGGATTGAGGCAGCGATGCGACGACGGCGCTGTCCCGCCGTTCGCTCAGAGGCACGGCAATGACCAGATGCTTCAGATCACGCACCACTTCAATCTTTGGCATGGCCCCGGGCGGCAACACACCAATGAGCCGCGACAGTTTGTTTGGAGAATCCACCACGCTTCCATCGATGGTCAAAATGATATCGCCCGGCTTGATGCCGGCTTCCGCCGCGGGATCCTTTTCGAACACTTCATTGACCAGCACCCCTTCGCCCTCATTCACGCCGAACTTTTTGGCCAGTTCCGGCGTCAGCGGCTGAATGCCGACACCGAGCCACCCACGAACAACCTTGCCGCGCGACGTGAGCTGTTGAATCACCTGCTTGGCCATATTCGAAGGAATCGCGAAGCCGATGCCTTGGGCGAAGTTAATAATCGCCGTGTTAATGCCGATGACTTCGCCGCGCAGATTGAACAACGGCCCCCCGGAGTTGCCTGGATTGATCGACGCGTCGGTTTGGATAAAGTTTTCATAGCGCGACAGATTGATATTCTCCCGGCCGATGCCGCTCACGACTCCCAGCGTGACCGTGCGATCGAGCCCGAACGGATTGCCCACGGCAAGCACCCATTGCCCCACGCGGACGGTGCTCGAATCGCCGAAGCGCGCGCTAGGCAGAGGCCGATCGGCGGTGACCTTGAGGAGGGCCAGATCTGTATCCGGATCTTTGCCAATGACCTGGGCGATGAGTTTCGTCTTGTCCGACAAGCGCACTTCGACTTCCGTCGCATCGCCCACCACATGGTTGTTGGTCACAATGTGGCCGTCACTGTCCACAATCAGACCGGACCCGGACCCTGAAGTGTTGGGGGAACGATCGCCTCCGGACTCACGCGGACGGCCGCCGCCGGGAATCGGAAAGAGATTGACGACCGCCGGCTTGGCCTGTTCGGCCAAATCCATGATGACCGTCTGGATTTCTTCTAGCATCCGGATCCCCGGCGAATCAGTCAGACCCGCCACCGTGCCGGTTTCAGCCTCCGCCATGACGGGGAGTGCGACCGAGAGGATCAGAAGGGTGAGCATATTCAGCCGACGTCTCATGGTTCTCTGCCTCATCAAAAATATGTATGAAGATGCTTATTTATTATTGTACCGAAAGAATAGCAGCGCGACTACTGCCTAGGCCGATTGCGGAATAGAGGCTTTCGTATGGCGGGTGCTGGTAAACCACTGCGTCAGATGGTCCAGCTCGGTCTGTGCCCCAATCAATATGACAATATCGCCGATTCGGAATACCAGGTCATCGCTCGGAGCCAGTAAGAACGGACCTCGTATCACGGTGGCAATATGAATCGACGACGATCGTGGGACGTTGCTGATGGTCTGGCCGACCGCAGCAGCGCCTCGCGAAATGGTGATGCGCTCAATACCGGCTGACCGTACACTCAAGTCTTGTTGCAAGCGCAATAAATCCGCATGGATGGTTTCCAGCTTTAATTGGCGGATTTCTGTGTCGATTCCGGCCAGAGCCCGTTTCAGATCTTGAATGCGCTGGTGAGCCCAGGTGACCGACGTATCGAGATCGCTCAGATCGCTGTCTTTTGCGCCACGGCCAGCCGCCCGGTGTGAAACCGAGGTAGCAATCTGCTGGCCCAATGTATGTGTGACCTCGTCGATGCGGGCCAGAATAGAGGAGGCTTGCCAGTGAAGCCGCATGATATGCACCTTGCGATTCACACGCTCAGAGATTGCCAACACAGCCTCATAGAAGGCGTGACTGGTGATCGAGAGTTCCTTTCGAATCCGTCCGACTAGTTCAAAACTCATAAGCTTTCAACTATTCACAGTCTGATAAGAGTGATTATGTCAACTTGCAACGAAGGCACCGGGGGGAGGCGCAACGATCTGACGGCCCCCCATGCCAACCCCTCGCAACCCTAGCCGATCTTTTCTCCTGGGTCAATTCTGGACAATTCAACGCCGACACCATTAATTTGCCGGTTAAGGGGTGCCTATGAGTCGATCCCACGTACTTCGTTTTCCCGCTCCTGAAGTCCGTTCCTTCTCGGTCGATCCCAAGACCAATGAAATCATGATTCGCGTCTATGTGGGCGACTCCCTCGCTGGCGATCTCTCGGAAGCCCTGAACTGGCTCTCGGACCTCGTGGGCACGGCGCGGCGAACGGTCTCCTTGTGTGAGCGGCAAATAAAGACGGATGAACTTATCGAGCAACAGCGGCGGCGGCATATCGAGGTTGCGCGGGCCTATCAACGGCTCCGGGTGTCCGGGATGAAGCATCGGGCCGCAATCCGGGCAATTTACATTGATCCCTCTTTCGCTGATCTGAACGCTCCCACATCCGATATTGCCGCATGGGTCAAGATGTATTGCCTGGAATCGAAGCCAAGGGGCTCTCGATGACCGGCGCGGCTCTTGCTCCCTTTTCCATACGTTTCAATCCTCGCCCGCCCCGAAGGACGGGCGCTACTAGAGCGGCTTACGCACGCAGAAGCACCTTGGTTGTTTCAATCCTCGCCCGCCCCGAAGGAGGGGCGCTCGACCAGCACTGCTGAGGACTACTGAAATTGGCGGGCTTCAGCCCATCCCCACTCGCGCGGGAACACTGTTTTTCTGTGATGCGTTCCATGGTGTCATCCGGTTCATCCCCACTCGCGCGGGGAACACCGGTAGAACAGCGGCAACCCGCTCGCCCCGATCGGTTCATCCCCACTCGCGCGGGGAACACATGGCCCTCACCACCGTCGTCAACTGCAAAGCCGGTTCATCCCCACTCGCGCGGGGAACACTGATTATCGCCACCGATACCCTGGTCGGATGCCGGTTCATCCCCACTCGCGCGGGGAACACGTATAAACAGGTCGGTTCGCCTCATCCTATCTCGGTTCATCCCCACTCGCGCGGGGAACACGATCACTATGTTTGCCATGGGTGCGGATGTTGCGGTTCATCCCCACTCGCGCGGGGAACACTTGGTGTCGGCGTCGGCCATGAGGGCGTCGAACGGTTCATCCCCACTCGCGCGGGGAACACACGACTCACGGCGCGGGCGACGGCGTGACGACCGGTTCATCCCCACTCGCGCGGGGAACACGACCGCGAACTCATCATCCCACCGGTTGCCGACGGTTCATCCCCACTCGCGCGGGGAACACGCTTCGACCTGTTGCCGAATCTTCTCCCGCGTGCGGTTCATCCCCACTCGCGCGGGGAACACAAGAGTTGATGAAATTCAGCAAGAGCCTCAACCGGTTCATCCCCACTCGCGCGGGGAACACGACTGGCGAGGGGGGCAAAAAAGCAATGTGTACGGTTCATCCCCACTCGCGCGGGGAACACATCAGCGGCAGTCCATCCACCGCGCAGGGTTTCGGTTCATCCCCACTCGCGCGGGGAACACACCAGCCGGCTGTGCTGCTCCCGCAGTCGCGCCGGTTCATCCCCACTCGCGCGGGGAACACTCCGCCTCCGTGGCCACCATGCGGTTCATGACCGGTTCATCCCCACTCGCGCGGGGAACACGGGCCAGTACAGCTATGCCGCCGGCATCTATACCGGTTCATCCCCACTCGCGCGGGGAACACAGAGTCACCATGACCACGAGGCAACGCCAGATGCGGTTCATCCCCACTCGCGCGGGGAACACATTCCCGCCGCTGTCGGTGATCGTGACGCGGGCGGTTCATCCCCACTCGCGCGGGGAACACGCGTTTAAGAGCGGCGAGAAGTTCCCGTCTCCCGGTTCATCCCCACTCGCGCGGGGAACACACTTCTTTCATCACATTGATCTACCAGGCAAATTCATTGCTCTCAAAATCTACCAATTACCCCTGAGTCGTAACGCCCGTTACGAAGGCTACGCTTTTTGACTATTTGCGTCGCTTTCAGGGAGAAAGCTGACCAGCTTCGCACCATCTATTTCAACGGGAATTCGGCGGTTTGTTCCCAACGTGACGAAATCGAATCCCGCTTCATTGTTCGTGCGCCAGGCCATGACCGCATTCCCTTCTCCGATTCCGGTTTCAACCTGGCTCCAAATATGATCCCGCACTTTTACCGAATAGTTACCGACGTAGACGCCGGCCCGGATCTCCAATAGCCAGACTGCCAGCCGCCCACGAAGCCGGGGCGGAGCATTTTCAAGTACGATGACCAGCATCGCCGATACTCTCCTGATTGGGAATGGCTGGAGACACCTGCTCTTCGAACGGAGCGGGCCGTGGAATTTCTCCTGCCGCCAACATCTCTTCAATGCCGGGAATGATCCGTTCCAAGAGCTTGGTCTCGCGAAAGCTGTCACGACAGGCCAGCCGCACCTGCTGTTCGGCATTCACCGGGTTCTTGGCGGCGATGCGAAATGCCAAGGGCACGACGGTTTCGAACTTATAGACGTCAGCTACATCGTAGACAAACGACAAGGGTTTCCCCGTATGAATAAATCCAATCGCCGGAGCATAGCCCGCCGCAAGCACCGCCGCCTCTGTCACACCATAGAGACAGGCCGTCGCAGCAGACAGACAGCGATTTGCAACGTCGCCCTGATCCCAATCTTCGACATCGTAGTTGCGTGCTTTCCATTGCACACCAAGCTGGCCCGCAATGCGCTTGTACATCTCCCGGACACGGGCTCCCTCAATGCCCCGCAATTGTTCGACGGACCGGCGTTGTGGAGGCTCTTCACCAAACCGAAGCGCATACATCTTGCGCACGACTTTTAACCGCAATTCATCATCCAGCGCCAGCTTCGCCTGATAGAGGAGCCGGTCGGCGCGCGCCCCGCCGGGCTGCCCGGCCGAGTACAACCGCACCCCCGCCTCCCCGATCCAGACCAACAGCGTTCCGACTCGGGCCGCCAATGCACAGGCCGCATGAGACACCCGCGTGCCTGGTTCCAGCATCAAACACACGACACCCCCAACAGGAATATGCGTCCGCACCCCATTCTTATCCACGACCACAAAGGAGCCGTCCAAGACATCAAGATGGCCGTACTCGATGTACAACACGGACAGCCGTTCCTTGATCGGGATGGGTTTCAGCGGAGGCAGAATATCAGCCATATAATAGCCTCAACGGTATGTGCATCATGCTATTGGCGCCACAGACAAGAGCCCAAGGCCCAGAGACTTGCCATGGCCAATCCCCGTCTGCAACACCTTCACAAACGCGGACACATCAGTCACTGTCAACACGCCATCGTATAACACCGAGAAGATGCGGATACTATTTCCGTGATGTTGTCTTCCGGTCAGCATCTGTTCTTGAGAGACCCGCACATCAATTCGCGCCCCCCCTTCCTCCGATAGATCGAGCGAAGGAAGCTCTGGAAGTAGAAACCCGTGCATGAGCCCCTTTCGTTTGATCCACTGCTCCTGTTCGACGAGCTGAAGCAGTCCTAACCGTTTACCATTGCGGGTGACACACGGATTGGCCCGTAACCGAAACCGAAATCGCTGACCAGCGGTGAGTGCGCCAAGCTTCAGACGACTCTTCAGATCGATTGGCGAATCCACCTCCGCCAGCCAACTTTTCACGCCAATGCCATCCCAGTCGGGAATCGTGCGGCTTTGAACGAGCACGCGCGGAAATCCATCGGACCTGGTTTCCGGCTCAAGTCGCCACAGGATTTCCCCTTCAGGACATTTTTGGTCTGGTGGACTGAACGCTCGACACAAGGTTGCATGGAGCTGATACGGATCGGCCAAATCACGCCTAGCCTCACGGCAGCGTGGGTCAAGATGGAGTCTATGCAGAAGCATGCGTCACCCCTTGAGGGAAAGGAATACATTCCGAGTGCACAAACCGAGCGCCGAAGCGCCGTTCGGCAAATGATGACAAAGGCTGGTCCATTTTGAGCACGCCGGAACCGTCATCGGACTCCAGGGATATCAGTAGTTTTTCGGGAAGCGCTTCCCATCTCCGCTGCGTGGCAATCCATGGATATCGCTCCAGGGCCTCACGCAAAGGCACGTCCTGTAGAGCATTCTCCATCCAGATCGGTTCAGAGGGAACGTAGGATTTCCGGCCGAGTGCCAAAGGCCAGACAGGATCGCGCAGAGCAGCGTGAATTCTCTCTAGAAATGCACGGTTGTTGCCTGCTAACCCAACCAGGAATGCGGCATCGGCCAGATAGTCTCGCGTCGTCACGGCCGTATCGTGGATCTTCGACCTGTCCGCCGAAATGATATGTTGTGCAGTCTGGTAATCTCGCTTAGGAACTCCAGGCCGGTCGTGACGAATGCCTATCGAGAGACGCGTCAGCGGCTCCAAATCAACCCAGCTCTCGCGATCGATTCCCATCGCGGCGGCAACCAAGCCCACGACGCCTGATTTGCTGGGCTCCTTCCCAGTATCGCGTTGGTCAAAACGACTGGTCGCCCCCCACGACTGCATGGGACCAACAAGTCGTAGCAACAGTGTGGGCATGCTTTACTCCTTCACAGCAGCAAGACTTTTCTCCAGCAATTCCCTCAAGGTGCTCACCGAGGTTCCGAATCCGTCAAGCTTGGTCTCTGTGAGATTCAACACGAAGGTCTGTCCGTCACCGCCATATACAGTTCTTAGCTTCTTTGCTTTTTCGACAAGCTTCTCTGCAGACACCTTGGTGAGCGATTCATCCTTGCGAACACGAAGCGCTGTTTCAAAGGCATTGGCAAGATTAGACGGCGCAGTATTGCGACGAACAGATACCGCCACAAATTCCGGTTGGTTGTGTGCCGCAAAGGTGTTCTGCTTGCCGGTCGGCTCTGCAACGACAAAGCCCTCTAGAAACGCCCGCAGCCCCTTGACCGCAAGGTCCGTATCCTTTTGGAGATTATCCACCAGTTTCTCCCAATCGACCACAGCATACCGGTAGAAACAGGCCGAGTTGAACTCCACCGTTCCCATCATGTCCGCACCAGCCGTATCCTCTGGCTTCAAGTCATCGACCGCAGTGTAGAAATCAAACTCACGCTCAACCGCATGGGTCGAGATGGCGTGGGCCACCTGACAGGCAGCGTGTTGATTCTTCTCTGGCATATCGGCCAGCATGCGTCCAAAGAGCGCCACATCCACAGCCTTGCCGCCATTGAAGATAGAATCTATACGCTCTTGAATCTCCTTCGGCGCACTGCCAGCAGCAGCCTTTTTCCCTTTCCCTTTGGTCTTTTCACCAGCCTCCTTGGCCTCGGGAATAATCTGGTCCCAGAACTGATGAATCGCTTCAGCCAAAGCAGCTATTTCATTCTGGCCAAGAAAGAGCAGGTATTGAGTCTTGCCTCCTTCAGCGGCTTTAAGTTTGACGTATGACAAGGCAATCTCCGCCTTGGCCAACGTTTCGGCATGTGGGCGCTTGCCATCCAGCCGATCGGCAATGGCCTGATACACCCTCTTGGTCCGCACGGCGAGTTCATCTGGACTGAAAAACCCCTCGCCTTTCTTTTCACCAAAATAACTGCGGACTGCCCGCTTGAGGCACTGACTGGAGACGCGAGCACGGCGAGTGCCGCCGAACCAAGCATCTTTTGGAGCGCCAGTGTCGTCTCGATTCAGGTTCGATGGAGCAAAATGTTGCAGGGCATGGATTTCGATCAAGGTCTTCATGCGGTTTTCTCCTCCTGGGAAATGGATTCTATTTCCATGTCATCTGAGATGTTTCTGTAGAAATCTTGCGCCCACCCGTTCTGAGTGCACTTCCGATCGTCGTTCCAATACAGAAGACCTGTTAGGAGCGCATCAAAATCTATGGGTTGCTCTTTGAGCAGGGCAACCATCTGACGCAGATGGTGAGGCAGCTGATCGCTGTCGGAATCAAGCAGTGTGATGAATCGACGTTCGGTACTGGTGGAGCCACTTGCCACCTGATAAACCGCACATGCCTTTCCGATAGTCATCAGGCCACCTAGACGTTCCTCCCGCCAGTGAGCAGCCCAAAGGCCGGCCACCAGGTAGTGCATCTCCCGCCGCCATGAATTGCCCTCGTCCTTCACGAATGGTTCAACATACGGATACGCGGGCACAAAGGCTCCCGGATCAAACGCCAAACTACGCCGCAGCACCGCGCGCACCTTGGTATCTTTCTGATTGAGGCCTTCCAGCCATTCAATAAATCTCCTCATGCTTCCTCCCTCGCCGGTGTGAGTCTTAGGATTTCCTCGTCGAGTTCTTTCAACTTGGCCCGCACAGGCCCTTCAGCTTTCACCAGCGCTCTGATGGCCCAGGCGTCGCCCATTGAAACCGAATTGCGATGCTGTTCCCATGCCTGTTTGAGAACAGCCCGGACTGAGATAAGCCACTGGCAGCGAATGTCTTCCGAATCACGGTCAAGCGTATACGCGTGAAGAACTTCTTGGAATCGACCCTCTAATGCAGACCAGTACCAGGAATGCACGGGCATTTGTTGCACCACGCTTCTAATATCTTTCTTGTCTGGTGGTCTGTCACCCCGGCTCAGTAGAGCGCGGGCAAAGGCATTTGACGACATCCACAGAGACTTCTGCGACTCTTCTGCACAAGTAAGCAATGTTGTGACTTCTGACCGGATACCGTCCTTGGTTGCCAAAGACACGGGGAAGACAAATTGTTCCATTCGCCAGAAATCTACATTTGCACTTGGCGGGGAGTACCGCAGACCAAGAACCAGCACCGACTTCGGGAGTAAGGTCGGGTTTCTCCCTGCCAGGCGAAGGGCATGCTGAATTGTCTGGGGTGCCAAACCTGTGTCATCGGGGAGTAACGAATCCAAGTCACGCCAGGTTCCGCGCTCCTCCCTGAATTGAACCGGTAACTTCCCATATGTCGGATCAACCTTATAGGGTTGCATCGGATCAGGCTGTTTGGATGAGTTATCAAAGCCCAGTCCGGCAACAAACCTCACCGACGCCACCGCACCTGATAGCAGTTCTTCGAGGTGAATCATCCGAGGCTGCCATGAATAGAGATCTGCATACCCGGCAGCCATCCGTTTTGGTTCAGCCAGTGGCAGGACCTCGGGATTACGTTCCCAAAGCGCCAAATCCCCTTGCAGAACCTCTCGATTCGGATAGGGAATAAGGGCATGACAGAAGGTGTTATGGAGGTTCGCTCCCAAAGGGATGCACATTATGGCGTTTGGCGATGGTGATGGGTAGTACCCTCGCCCCCCGGCGATTGAAAAACTCATGGTGGCAATCAACCAGCGAGCGCACTCCATTGGCTCTCTTGTACCGGGACGCGTCGTGTCCGTGTGATCAAAAAGGACCTTATTGGATGTCGCATTGAATTCTGCTGTCAGCTTGGTCCAAGGCTCAATTTCATTCTTCGGCACATGTGGATTTTGACCAAACGGAAACTTCTCGTGAAACAGCCAGAACCGATCTCTCCACTTTTCGAGATAGGCTCTGATCTTTTCACGAGGCAGCCCATCTCTAAACAATTTCTTGGCTTGGTCGATGTCAGTCGGACCCTCCAGAGCGCGGTACAGGACGGCGAGTAAGAACCTGTGCAAGGAAGCCACGACCAATGGCGACGGGTCTTCGATTGCCGCGATCTCCTTGGCCTGCAACAGGGTGTCTTGAATCCCCAGTTCCTCTCGGCTTCCATTGAGGAATCGAACCGGAATCCACTTCTCATCAATCAGGTTGAATCGGCTCATTCGCTCTCCTTTGCCTCGTACACCAACCCCAGATCCTCATCAAGGCGCACTGTGGTGTCTTCGACCCAGCGCCCATCCGCATCCAGTCGCAGTGGGAAACAGTTGCGCAGAAGCGACGACTCTTTCCAACCTTCTGGCACTCCCAACTTTCTGAGTTGCTGGACTACCCCCTTGCGCGTGAGACTGATGGCTCGCAGAAACCAATCCTTAGATTGAGCAAATTCTGGAATATTCCTTGAATCGAAGGTGTCTTCCGGCCATAAGGGGACCGCTACCACCGAATCCTCGCCCAGTCTGGTCTGGGCCATGAGTGTTCGATGCACACCAGGCTCATCCTCGTCGTAGAGCACAAATCTCGCTGGATCGTTCCAAGACGCATCATCAGGAAAGCCTATGATGGCCTGGTTCGCCTGCCCTGTATGAGCAATGGACTTTCCATCACTGGCCATCAAGGCTTTGTCCAATCGCTCCTGTACGAACTCAGGCACACCGACCTGCTCCTCGTACACCGCCTGCACGAGCGCATCGATCTCGTCCGGAAGCGTGACTTGCTGCTTCCCTCGCAAGAGGTTCCACGTACGCAGCAGGATGTCTTCACGATAGACCGCGCCCCACCAGAGCGGTTTTCCGAACGAAGGAGGCAGGTCATCGCTAAGTCCCGCGACCAGAAGCAGCGGTTCGGATACGGGCCGAGATGGTCGTGCGTGCCTCCACAAACGCCCTGCACGTTGAAGTACAAGATCGATTGGCGCAAGGTCTGTCGCGATCACATCGAAATCCACATCCAGGCTTTGCTCCGCCACTTGAGTTGCAATGAGAATCTTTCGGTCTGTCCGATGCGAGTCCTTCCCAAAGGTCTCGATTGCCAGCTCTTCCCGTTGTTGCCGCTGGTCTGCTGGAAAGCGCGCATGGAACAAGAACACGTACGTTCCATTTGCCAAACGTTTGCCGACACGTTGTCCGTCGCGCTCAAGAGGCTCGCCGTCTGAAAATAATCGGTATAGGTCCTGCGCCCGCTGCACCGTATTGAGCAACGCCAAGCCCATTCCTCCCTGGGCAAGACATGTCTCTAGGGCCGCACGCATATCGGACAAGTCTGGAGTAAGGGCTTGCAGCCGCACTGTCTGGCGACGAGCCGGATCAGCCTGAAAATGTTTTTGGCGTACTTTTTCCCCATGCTGAAAGACAGACAGGCGCGGATATTCAGCCTCTTGCTCGGGCAATGTGTTGGTTACGACCGTGGCCAACTTCCGACGAATCGATGGCGGCAGCGTTGCCGAAAGAAGAACTACTGATGATCCAAGTGCCAGAAGCCAGCGTAGCAAGTGAATGAGAAGGGTGCCTGTATAGGCGTCATAGGCATGGATTTCATCAAAGACGACCACCCGATTCGCGAGCCCCCAGAGGCGAACGAAATTGTGTCGCACCGGCAGAATGGGCAGTAGCGCTTGATCTACCGTTCCCACGCCGTATTCAGAAAGCAGCGCCCGCTTCTTGTTTGTAAACCATTCTCCGGCTCGAACCTGCCCCTCTTTCTCATCCCATATACCGGTTGGCTTCAATTGCTGGAATGCGTCGTTGAGTAATGCCCCGCCATGCACGAGTTGGAGATCAAGACTTCTATTCAACCCTTGATCGCACAAGAACTTCAGAGTCCGTTTGAACATTGCGTTACCAGTCGCCTTGGTCGGCAATGCGATGTACAAGCCACGATGTCCGAATCGTCGCTGCAGCTCCAGATGGGCAAAAAAGGCTGCCTCTGTCTTGCCCTCCCCCATTGGCGCCTCAAGAAGCAGAATAGCGGGCCCCTTCAACTCAGTGAGTGCTTCGGCAACAGTCTGCTGCAATGGACGAGGAACAAAGCCAGATCCAAATACCTCCGAAAATGACTTCGTTTTTTTAGCCAGCGGAATTCTGGGTTCCCATCCGATTGCATTCAGAGCTTGCTCGGCACAAGCTCTTCGCGCTTCAAACCACGATTTCAAATCGCGACAGTCTGCGGGATTCCCGAACTTAAACCACGCTTCGTTCGAACCAATCCAATCGGCAAAACTCGTGAGTCCCGCTAGCAGCATAAAATCGGGACCAGATAGTTTCTCTTTGGTTGGGGTAATTGTTGGTTTCAGAACCTCCACGAGCGCATCTAGAATGTCATGCCGTACCGCCGACCACTCATCTTTTCCGATGGCCCGTCTATCACCACTCAAAAGGTCAAGGGCGGTCGGGGATGCCCGTTCTCCATGATGGCACCCAACTGCATCGCCCGCTAACTCCGCCAAGTCGTCTAACCATCCCTGTCCCAGCAACCAAGCTGACAATGCAATCTGGCTAACAAAGGCGTGGTTGATGTCGGTGTTTGGACTTCTTCCTCCATCCAGGCTGGATAAATTCATCCACTTACATTGAAATCCAGGACAAGCCTTCCCTAAGTCATGGCAGGCGATCAAAAACAACAACCACGGTCTGGCTTGCTCCCACTCCAGCCCCAAGATCGCTGCTATTCTCGTGCGAGTCGATTCCGGTTCGCGAACCAGAATAGCCTCTGCACTTGCAGCCACATCCAGCATGTGGAGGATAAGCGGATGCCACCGGCCATCATTATCCCGAGAAGTTTTCGCCCAAAGGTTTACTGCCGCCTGGGTCATCACTTATTCAACGGCCCGCAGATGTGTTTCATACTCATGGATGGCGAACGATCCGTCGTCGTTCCGGCGGACATGGGCGAGGTGGCGTCTCGCCTCAGGATGAAGCGCAGGCTGGCTGGAACTGTCGTGCGGGCTCATGCGTACTCTCTCGGATCCCTCACCGCGCTCTCGACAAACAGGCCGGAAAACCATATCCTATTCGTATCGTAAAGTCATCCCGCTGAGTTCGTCCGTCGATGATAATTCCCTGTATTTAGACCCTGTCGAGGAGGCACTGCTTCCTGGATGAGGAAATGTGTGAGGACGCAATGAGGCATCATCCGCTTGCTGGAAAACCCGCTCCCACAGACATGCTGGCTGATATTCCCGCGCTTGTGGATCGCTACCACAGCTTGAGGCCTGATCCGGCCTGCCGTGAGCAGCGGGTCGCCTTCGGCACCTCTGGCCACCGTGGATCATCCCTCAAGGGATCCTTTAATGAATCGCATATTTTGGCTGTGACTCAAGCCGTTTGTGAATACCGGCTCGGACAACACACGTCCGGTCCACTCTATCTCGGCAAGGATACTCATGCCCTCTCAGAGCCAGCCTGGACGACGGCCATGGAGGTGTTGGCAGCCAATGGCGTGGAGGTCATGATCGATAAGGACGGCGGGTTTACTCCGACCCCGGTCATCTCCCATGCGATCCTCTCGTACAACAAAGGAAGGACGGACGGGCTGGCCGATGGCATCGTCATCACCCCATCACACAATCCACCGGAAGACGGCGGCATCAAGTACAACCCACCGCAGGGCGGACCGGCCGACACGCACGTCACCAAGTGGATCGAAGAACGGGCCAATGCGTTACTCGAAGCAAGCCTGCAAGGCGTCAAACGCATGCCCATCGCCGCGGCACGCCGTGCGAGCACGACACACCGGCACGACTATATCAGCGCCTATGTGGGCGATCTCAAGTCTGTGATCGACATGGAGGCAATCAAAGCCTCCACGCTCAAGCTGGGCATCGACCCGCTCGGAGGCTCAGGCATTGCCTACTGGCAACCGATTGCCGACCGCTATGGCTTGCATATCGAGAATGTGAACCCGACCGTCGATCCCACCTTTCGCTTCATGCCGCTGGATTGGGACGGCAAGATCAGGATGGATTGCTCCTCTCCCTATGCGATGGCGAACTTGATTGCCCTGAAAGATCGCTTCGATGTGGCATTTGGGAATGACGCGGACAACGACCGCCACGGCATTGTCACCAGGACCGCCGGCTTGATGAATCCGAATCACTACCTAGCCGTCTCCATCGCCTATCTCTTTGCCCATCGCCCTGGATGGAATGCTGGCGCCGGGATCGGCAAAACACTGGTGAGCAGCAGCCTCATCGATCGCGTGGCCGCAAAGCTCAAACGGACGCTGGTCGAGGTGCCGGTCGGCTTCAAATGGTTTGTCAGCGGATTGCTGGACGGCTCCCTCGGATTTGGTGGCGAAGAAAGCGCGGGCGCCTCCTTCCTGCGCCACGATGGCACCGTCTGGGCAACCGACAAAGACGGCATCATTATGGATCTCTTGGCCGCCGAGATGATGGCAAAGACCGGGAAAGACCCCTCACAACTCTACCGCGAGCTCACCGATGAATTAGGCGAACCGGTCTACGAGCGAATCGATGCCTCGGCCACACCGGAACAAAAAGCTATTCTCTCCAAGCTCTCCCCTGAGCAGGTGAAGGCCACCGAATTGGCCGGTGATCAGATCGTCGCCATGATGACCGCGGCCCCCGGCAACGGCGCGGCGATCGGCGGATTGAAAGTCGTCACCGCGCACGGCTGGTTCGCCGCCCGTCCGTCAGGGACCGAAGATGTGTACAAGCTGTATGCCGAAAGTTTCCGCGGAAGAGATCACCTCAAGCAAATTCAGGACGAAGCCCAGACCCTCATCGCCAAGGCCTTGGCCCTGGCAACATAGACGTCGTATAGCTCACGCATTCTGACAATAGAACGAAGAAATGGACGTGAGCGGATGACCGAGCATACAGTCCGTTGGCCTCTTCCAGCACACGACTATTGGTCCACGCCGTTTGCGGAATCGTTGCTTCGCCATCTTGATCTCCGTCCAGGGTTGCGAATCCTCGACATCGCATCCGGCCACGGCATTCCCGCATTGTATCTGGCTGAACAGGTTGGCCCGACGGGACAGGTTCTGGCCGTCGATTTGAGTCAGCATCAAGTCGCTCGCGCCAGAGCCATTCAAGGCTCACAGCTCCCCTGGCTGCGCTTCGACTGCGCCGACATGCGCGCGCTGCCTGGCGGCCTTCCCAAGTTTGATCGCATCACCGGCAATCTCTCGGTCATGTTCTTCCGTCCCAACCGCTTGGAGGCAATACGAGGCTTGAGTGAGCACCTCGCACCCGGTGGTCAAATCGTGCTGACATTCCCTTCGCTGGGAACGTTTGATTCGCTCTGGCAACGCGTTGAGCAGGACATGGTACGGCAGAGCTTGGCAAGGGAACGCGTGCGATTTCAGGAGTATCTTGCCGAGCGTCCATCTGTGAAGGAGGCACGTGGCTGGCTGGAGTGGCTAGGGCTAGAACGAATCGAAGCGGTGGAGTACCCACTTGAGATTGCCACAGGCCCAGGCCGTGAGTTTCTGCACCATCCCCTGCTCCGAGGCGGATTTCTTGATGACGTGTACGAATGCTTTGAGAATCAGTCTCTGGCAGACCAGTTTATGAACGGGATCGCAGAGCAGGTGCCTCAATTTGTTCCACTGATCGCACAGCGCTGCGTGATCTCGGGATGGAAGAGAATCTAGGTCGACGCCACCTGCTGCTCGGCATGGTACGAACTGCGCACGAGGGGGCCGGACTCGACGTGAGTAAATCCCATCGCCAATCCCTCCTCTTTGAGTGCCGCGAATTCGGAAGGGTCATAATATTTTGCAACGGGCAGATGGTCTCTCGTCGGCTGGAGATATTGTCCGATGGTGAAGATGTCGCAATGGACCGATCGCAAGGCCTGCATGACTTCACGGGCTTCATCCAGCGTTTCGCCCATCCCGAGAATCAGTCCAGACTTGGTCGTCATGCCCAGCTGCTTGGCCAGTCTAAGAAGTTCAAGCGATCGTTGATATTTCCCTTGCGGCCTCAGCGAAGGGAATAACCGTCTCACCGTTTCAATATTGTGATTCAGAATCTCCGGCTGCTCGGCGCAGACAGCCGCAAGGGCCGCCTCATTTCCTTCAAAGTCCGGGATCAAGACTTCAATGGTGCATGCGGGACTCAGCTGCCTGGCTTGCCGAATCGTCTCGGCAAAGATCGCGGCGCCGCCGTCTTCCAACTCATCCCGGTTCACCGATGTGATGACCGCATGGCGCAGGCCAAGCGCCTGGATTGCTTCGGCGACTCGCTGAGGCTCTCCATGATCGACCGCCACGGGCCGCCCCGTTTCGACCGAACAGTAGTGGCAGCGTCTAGTACAGATGTCGCCAAGGATGAGGAAGGTGGCCGTGCGCGCATTCCAGCATTCCCAGCGATTGGGGCAGCGGGCTTCTTCGCAGATCGTGTGGAGCTTGAGCCGGTCCATCGTCTGCTTGATGTCGAGATAGTCCTGGCCGGTTTTGGCCTCGACCTTGAACCAGGAAGGCAGTCGCGGGCGGCTGATCGCCGACGAGGACCGAAGCTGCTCCAGCGAGATAAAACTCATGGCCGATGGTTACTCTTTCGCGGCACGTGGACGGAACCAACTGAGGAGTCTTGTCATGAGCCCTTCCGGCTCCGGGTCCGGCTGCGGATCCTGGTATTCGACCCAGGCCTCTTGCGAGCCCAGATACACCCCGCCGCGAAAGCTCATTTGCGTGCGTAATTGCCGGTACCCATGCGCGTGGAGCGTCTGGATCAGCAGCCTGAGCGCCGCGTCCTGCGTCGCCTGGAACGGGCTTTCGACGCGAGTCGTTTCATACCGAAAGACGGCGCAGTAGCCCTCTTCCCTCTGCTCAAATTCGATCGGGCGGCTGAACCCACGCAGCCGAACATCAAAGCCGGCCAATTGATGTTTATCAAGTCCGGGCTGGCCCATAGGATGGCTACTCTAAGGCGCGGAACACTGCGACCAGGTCGCTCAGCGCCAAGGTCTTGTGCCTGAGGATCGCGCGTTCTGCCTGGATAGACTCGCGGGTCTTGGCATCGGCGGCGCCAGACTTCAAACAGGCCGCGCCGAGCGCCAAGATGCGGTCGCACTCTTCCCCGAGCTTTTTCTTCACCACGGGATTCACCGCAAGAATCTCCATGAGCTGCCGTCTGGTCTCGGTCAGGTGACCTTGGAGTTCTGAGTCCGGGTAGCTCTTGCGAGCCACCTCATCGAAGCAGCGGTCGAGGTATTGGGCCAGAAACACGTACAGGCGAACGAGTGCGGCCGCGATATCGACTTGTTCTGTTGCTGAGGTGGCCATGAGCCCTCTTTCTGTCGATCGGTTAGAGCAAGACTTTGATGTCAGCCCCTTCGACCTTCACTTGGTAGACATCAACTTTGGCCGATGGATTCTTCACGCATTCGCCCGTGGCGATGTTGAACTGCCAGCCGTGCCAGGGACAGGCCACGACATGGCCCTCCACGTCGCCTTCGCCGAGCGGCCCGCCCCGATGCACGCAGGTGTTATCGATCGCGTGAAAGGTGCCGTCCACATTGAATACCGCGAGGGTCTTGCCGCCCACTTCCGCCACAATGCCATGGCCCGGTTGCACATCAGCTGTGCCGGCCACACGTACGAATTCTCCCATCTGACGCCTCCGTCGAGTTATGAGCTTTTAGTAAAGGGCTGTTTCAGTTTATCGAGCAAGTTCCCGATGGAGGGCTTGCCCTGGTCGGCAGGGCCGCCGACCGCGGCGATGATTTTCTGCGCAATCTCACGAAACGCGGCGGCCTGGGGCGAAGCCGGATTGGCCGTTACGATGGGATGGCCGGTGTCTCCGCCGTCGCGAATCGCCGGATCGATGGGAATGCGGCCGAGGAACGGAATGCCCAGCTTCTCCGCCGCGCGCTCGCCACCGCCGTAGGAAAAAATCTCCGTGCGTTCGCCGCAATGGCCGCACACGAAGTGGCTCATGTTTTCGACGATGCCCAGCAGCGGCACATTCACCTTCTGAAACATCGCCATGCCCTTGCGCACATCGTACAGGGCCACTTCCTGCGGCGTGGTGACGGTGATGGCGCCGGCCAGCGGAACCATTTGCGACAGCGACAACTGGACGTCGCCGGTGCCGGGCGGCAAGTCGATCAACAGATAGTCCAGTTCGCCCCAGAGCACATCTCGGAAAAAGGCCTGGAGGTATTGATGGACCATCGGGCCGCGCCAGACAAGCGGCGCTTCTTCCGGAACGAGGAAGGCCATGGAGATCAGTTTCACGCCATGGCTTTCGACGGGAACGATCTTCCCGTCTTTTTGCCCGGGGCCTGAGGTGCTCCCCATCATCATCGGGATGTTGGGACCATAGAGGTCCGCGTCCAAGAGACCGACTTTGGCGCCAGTGAGCGCCAAGGCGCAGGCCAAATTAGCCGAGACGGTGGACTTGCCCACGCCGCCCTTGCCGCTGCTGACCGCAATAATATGTTTTACGCCGGCGATGAGCGCATCTTTCGGTTGCGCCTGCGGAGCGCCTCCCGAATGTTCGTCAGCCATACTGTGTTCCTCCCGCTCTATGTGTGTGCCGCGACCAGCAATCTGGCCGCTGGCCGTCAGGATACGATCCTCTGTCCGGTCATCATAAGCGATGGCGTACGTGAAATGAAATGGGCCGGTCGGACCATCGTGTGGTATGGCCCGACCGGGGAAGACTCGCCTGGAAGCTAGAATACCGTGGGGTCGAGGCGGCGCAGATTGGTCGCCAGTCCGAATAGCGAGAGGGTATAAATGATCCACTTCGAGGGGTCGAAATTATACCATTCAGGACCGTTCCGGTAATCGCGGGCATAGGTGTGGTGGTAGTTGTGATACCCCTCCCCGAAGCTCACGAAGGAGATGAGCCAGCTATCCCGGCTGCTGTCTTGCGTGCCATGCGGCTGGCTGCCGATCATGTGGCAGAGCGAATTGATCGTAAATGTCGAGTTCAGCACCAGAAACATGCGCAAGAGTCCGCCCATCAAGAGCGCGCTGATCCCACCCATCAAATTGCCATGCCACCAGAGGCCGAGGGCAAACGGCAACACCAGCCCGGAGAGGACGATCAGCCAGTAATAGCGATGCTGCCAGAGAATTACCGGATCGCGGCGGAGGCGGATTTCATATTTGTCGGTGCGATGAGGTGTTTCGTAAAAAAGCCAGCCGCAGTGGCTATGCCAAAATCCCTTGCTGGCATTGTAGGGGTCCTCGTCCGTGTCGGTCTTGGCATGATGGCGAATGTGGTCGGCGCACCAGATCAAGGCGGAGTTCTGCAGCGCCCATCCGCCCACGATCAAAATGATGCGCTTCACCCAGTCGGGACACTCGAAACTCCGGTGTGAGACCAACCGATGGTACCCCACCGTAATACCCAGCCCGGTCACAATGTACATGACGAAGAAGAGAATCCAATCAAAGAGGGCAAACCCGACGTAGTAGCCGTAGAGCGGAATGCCGATCAACGTGGCGGCGACCACGACACAAAAGAGCGTGAAATTCGTGTACGAGAAGGCAGTCCGATCTGTCGAGACAGGCTGGTCGGTCGCGGTCATTCTTCCTCCTGAAGATAAAATTCATACGGTCCACCCTAGCCGGTCTCCGGTGAACAAGCTTATCTTTCGCATGTTAAACGAAATGGATGGAATTGTTCAACCGGCACACTGCACAGAGCCTTCACCATGAGAGGTCCCGCTGAGGGAATCGAGCGCTGATACGAATCGGATGGAGTATACTGCAACCACCTCATGGCAACGAGAGGAGCGCAGGATGGCAAATTCCCACTCACTCGAACCGGCGATTCTCCGTATCGGAGCGCACTTGGCTCAACTCTCCGCCGGCCTCTCTCCGACTCTCTTCGAGCGCCGTTGGTGGTCCCACGCGGCGATCAATCTGGCCATGAAGGATCCGGCGTTCAAAACGCGCCTCTTCCGCTTCATCGATGTCCTGCCGGCGGTGGCCGACGATGCCCGTGTCGTCTCACTGGCAGAGGAGTATTTCGGCCAAGTCGATACTGAACTCTTTGGCCTTCAGTGGGGATTGAAGACGCTCGCATCGACCGGGATCGGCGCGCGAATGACCGGCAAAGCCATCCGTCACCACGTCGAGCAAATGGCGCGCCTCTTTATCGCCGGAGCCACGGTTGCGGAAGCAGCGCCTGTCTTCGCGCGCTTGTGGACAGAGGGGCGGACCTGGTCCGTTGACCTTCTGGGGGAAGCGACGATCAGCGAGACCGAGGCAGATCAGTACCGCGATCGCTGCCTGGAGGCATTGACCACCCTGAGCCAGGCAGCAGCTTCCTGGGCGCCCTCCCCGCGGCTGGAGCGGGATCATCTTGGCCCCTTGCCGCGAGTCCAGCTCTCGCTCAAAATTTCTGCGCTGACCTCGCGGCTGGATGCGATCGACCCGGAGGGCTGCTATCGCGCCGTGGCAGCCAGGCTTCGGCCCATCGTGGATCTCGCGGCAGCGACCGCTTGCGGATTGATCTTCGACATGGAGCAAGCCGACACGAAAGACCTGCTGCGCTCGATCTTCACGCGATTGTTCGCCGAACCGGCCTATCGGTCTTATCCCCATGCCGGCCTCGCGCTGCAAGCCTATCATCGCGAGACCGAGCAGGACATTCATGATCTCCTGTCCTGGGTGCGCGCACGCGGGACGCCCATCACGATTCGCCTGGTCAAAGGCGCCTATTGGGATTCGGACACCGTCCGGTATCGCCAAGCCGGATGGCCGGTACCGCTGTTCGAACAGAAAGCCGAGACAGATGCCCACTATGAATCGCTGGCCCATACGATCCTCCAGCACTCACCGCTCATCCGTCCCGCCTTCGGCACCCATAACCTGCGCACGCTGGCGGTCATTGAGGCGGTCGCGGAGTCGCTCAGGCTCGCACCGGAGACGGTTGAATATCAGATGATCTACGGCATGGCCGAACCGTTTCAACATGCGATGGTCACACTCGGCCGCCGGGTGCGGCTCTACACACCGGTGGGGCGCTTGTTGCCGGGCATGGCCTATTTGGTTCGCCGCTTGCTCGAAAACACATCCAACGAATCCTTTCTCCGCAAAGAATATGTCGAGTCCCAGTCGCTCGCGACGCTCTTGGCGCCGCCGGCGGTGCTCAGCCAACCGAGTGCTCCCGCATCATCGGATGGGTTCCGGAATGAGCCGCACAGCGATTTCTCACGCCTGCCTCTGCGGACTGCGATGCAGGATGCGATCACGTCAGTGCGGGCGCGCAAAGGAAATATTCTGGAGCCGGCCACGAACGCTCTCCGTCTGAACGGGCCGCTGATGGAGTCGCACAATCCGGCACAGCCGGACGACATCGTTGCCACGGTGCGAACGGCATCGGAGGCAGATATCGAATCGGCCGTGCGTCTGGCCCAGTCCCATGCCGAGACCTGGCATCGCCGCCCTGCCGACGAGCGGGTGGCCGTCATGAAGCACGCGGCGGCGCTGATGCGCACACGGCGGTATGAACTGGCGGCCTGGGAGATCGTCGAGGTGGGCAAACCTTGGCGGGAAGCGGATGCGGATGTCGCCGAAGCCATCGACTTCCTCGAATACTACGCGAGCCACATGGAACGGTTGGCACAGCCGCTTAAGCTTGGAGACCGGCCAGGCGAGCTCAACCACCGGGTGTATGGGCCGCGTGGCGTGGCGGCAGTCATCGCGCCCTGGAATTTTCCCCTCGCCATTCCCACCGGCATGGTGGCGGCGGCGCTGGTGACCGGAAATACGGTCCTGTTCAAACCGTCGGAACGGGCGCCGCTGATGGGCCGGTTGCTGACCGATATTCTTCTTGAGGCCGGCGTCCCGCCAGAGGCGCTGATGTGCCTTCCTGGTGGACCGGAGATCGGGCGAGCGTTGGTGGGTCGTCCGGAAGTCTCAACGATTGCCTTCACCGGCTCAAAAGCTGTGGGGCTGCAGATTCTCGCCGGTGCGGCGGCCGTCCAACCAGGCCAACGGCACGTCAAGCGGGTCATCGCGGAGATGGGCGGGAAGAACGCGATCATCGTCGATGACTCAGCGGATCTCGATGAAGCCATTCTTGGCGTGGTGGCCTCTTTCACCGGATACGCCGGCCAGAAGTGCTCGGCCTGTTCGCGCGCCATTGTGCATGAGTCGGTGTACGAGCCATTTCTCTCTCGTTTGAACGACGCCGTCATGAGTCTCACGATCGGCGATCCGCGTGATCCCGGCACGCAGGTCGGCCCGGTCATCGATGCCAGAGCGAAACAGCGCATCGAGGAGTGCATTGCGGCAGGCGCACGAGAGGGCCGCCTGCTGGTTCGCCGCTCGTCCGAAGGGCCCGGCTTCTTCGTCGGACCAACCGTGGTGGCGGAGGTGAAGCCCCATCATCGTCTCGCGCAAGAGGAAATATTCGGCCCGGTGCTGGCGGTGATGAAAGCTGCCGATATGGAGGAGGCGCTCGAGATCGCGAATGGGACGGCCTATGCCCTCACCGGCGGCATCTATTCGCGCAGCCCGGCCAATCTGGCGCTGGCGCGAGCGCGGTTCGACGTGGGGAATCTCTATGTCAACCGGCCGATCACCGGCGCCTTGGTGGGCCGCCAGCCGTTCGGCGGACATCGGCTGTCAGGAGTGGGGGCGAAGGCGGGAGGAGAGGACTACCTGGCGCAATTCATGATCAGCCGGGTCATCAGTGAGAATACCCTCCGCCGCGGGTTCGAGGCGGCTGACTGACCCGCGCGCCGGCGCGATGCGGTATTCTTCCAGTTCTTCCATAATTTCGGTCACCACGCCCCGGTCTTCCTTCACGGTCGAGAGTTCCTGCCGCTCGACATACTTCACCAGCCCGACCCCTTTGGCAAACCAGGCCGTCATCACATCGGTCCCGCGAGCGGACTTCTCCCCTCCCGACAGGTGAATCTGCATGATCATGCGCGCTTCCACCTTGACGGTATCGTGAAACGTGCCGGCCGGCACCGTGACGCTTTCACGGCCCACCACACTGGACCAGCCCTTCACATCCACCGTTTCATCGGTGCCATCGCGATCCATATCGGCGCCGAAGTCCAGTCCCGCACGGTCGAACTGCTGGAAGGAGGACGGGGCCTTCATCGGAAACCGGACGATCTGATAGGGCGTGATTTGTTTTTCGAGCGGCGTGCCGGGATCGGAGCCATAATACACAATGCCGACGACATCGCGCCGATAGTAGCTCTCCGATTCGCCATGGTTGCCGGGATTGCTGTCGTGAAAGACAGTGACGGTGATGCCGTTCAGGTTCTTCGTGCCGGTGACCTCGGACACATTCGAAAAGTATTTGAGGTCGATAGTTTGGATCGGGCCTTCGGAAATCTGCCCGCGATACTGCCAGCGGTTGCCGATCTGGTCGGGAAAGTAGTCGGCGGATTGGGCAATCGGCAGGGCCTCTTCAGCCGCCACGCAGACACGGTGATCGAATGCCGCCGTCGCCACGAGCAGCCCCGTAAGAGCCCATGCGAAGAATGTCCTTGATCTGTGCCGCATGCATCCCCTCCTCTGTTGAAAAGGACCGTATCATAGGACTTGCAGAGGCAGCAAGAAGAGCCTGGTATCAGACGGCAGAGACTTGCGTTGCGGATGGGCTGCTTTCATAATCCCTTTCTCTATGGCTTCTCCCCCACGAACAGTCCGAGCGAAACACACGACTCGCCCATCGGTCTTGGTGACCGGAGCCTCAGGTGGCATCGGGCGGGCGGTCTGCCTGGCCTTTGCCGCAGCCGGCTGGCATATCGGCGTACATTACCATCGCCGCAAGGCCGAAGCAGAGAAGACCTTGCGAGCGGTCCAGATCACGGGGGGAACCGGCGCGCTCTATGAGGCTGACGTTCGTGAGGCTGACGCAGTTCGCCGCATGGTCGAGACATTCTGCCAGCAGACGCCACCCCCCTATGCGTTCATCTGCAATGCGGGGGTCGCGGCGAGCAGCCTTCTGGTACGCCAATCGGAAGAACAGTGGGCCGACGTGATGCAGACGAATCTGACCGGCACCTTCCACTGTTTGCAGGCCATGGCTCCTCCCCTGCTGGCGCACGGCGGCGGCTCGATTGTCGTCATCGGCTCGCATGCGGGATTCCACGGATCGACCGGACAAGCCGCCTATGCCACGTCGAAAGCCGGCCTGATTGGACTCGTCAAAACGGCGGCACGCGAATGGGGACCGCAGAACGTGCGCGTCAATCTCGTCTTGCCCGGCTGGCAGCAGACCAGTATGGCCGAGGATGCCACGCTCGACCAGCGAGACTGGCAAGACCATGCGCTCCGCCGGCCACCGGCCCTTGAGGAAGTGGCACGCACGATTGTCTATGTGGCTCAGCTCAACGATATGTCTGGCCAGGTGTGGAATTGCGATAGCCGGGACTTGTGAGAAAAGAGCAGAGAGCGTATGGCTGATAGCATGACGCATGGGATTTTTATCACTGGGACCGATACAGCGGTCGGCAAGACGCTCGTGACTGCGGCTCTTGCCTGGAGTCTGAAGCAACAAGGGCTGGATGTCGGCGTCATGAAGCCGGTCGAGACCGGCGTGAAGAAGAGCCGCCCTTCTGATGCCACTCGCCTTCAGCAGGCGGCGCACGTCTCGGATTCGCTCGACCTGATCAGGCCCTATGCCTTCCGCCTCCCGGTTGCGCCGTTAGATGCAGCGAGGGCTGAACGACGATCCATTCAGATCGCGAGGATCATGAAGGCCTACCGTGCGCTGCACACACAACATAACCTGCTACTGGTTGAAGGCGCTGGCGGGGTGCACGTACCGATCACTCCATCGATGGATGTGCTGGATCTGATCGGGAAGTTGAAGGCCTCAGTGCTGGTCATAGGGCGAGTCGGGCTTGGCGGAGTGAACCATGCGATGCTCACACTCAACACGCTGCGTGAGAGGAAGATCCCCGTTCTTGCACTGGTGCTCAATCAGACAGTGCCAGCAAAGACCGCTGTGGCACGACGACAGGAACGTTCGACGGTGGAGTTACTACGAGAGTCTTCCGGGATGCCGGTGATTGGGCCGCTTTCCTACATGGCTGACGTTGATGCGCAGTTTGAACGGGCCGTAGAAAAACTGGCGGCGCATACCGAAATGAACAAGCTTACGAAGCTGGTGCTGGCATCTGTGCGAGGAAGTCGCTGACCGCTTGTTTGATGTCTTGGGCTTTCAGAATGGCCGAGATGACCGCGACGCCGTTCGCACCCGCCTTCATCACCTCTCCCACATTCCCGACCGTAATTCCGCCGATGGCAAAGATCGGCAGCGACGTGAGGTCACGAATCGCCCGCAGCCCGTCAATGCCTACCACCGGATCGTGATCCTGTTTCGAGCCTGGCTTAAAGATCGGACCAAAGCCGAGATAGTCCGGCTTGCCCGCACTGGCAGCCCGCACTTGATCTGGATTGTGCGTTGAGATGCCAACCAGCTTGTCCGGTCCCATCACCTTCCGAGCCAGATCCAGCGGCAGATCTCCTTGCCCAAGATGCACCCCGTCCGCATCCACCGCTAGAGCCAGATCACAGCGATCGTTCACGATGAACAGCACGCCCAACTCTCCCGCGAGTTTTCTGAGTGGCAGGGCCTCTTCATAGGCCTCCTTCATCGAGGCCGTCTTGTTGCGGTACTGAACGATTCTCACGCCAGCCTGCGCAGCTTGCCGCAGCGCATCACTCAACGATTTCGTCGGTGAAATCGACGGATCGAGGATGAGGTAGAGACCTCGAAGCGTATGAATAGAATGTGTGGTCCGCATGGGGCCGCATTGTACAGGAGGCCACAGCCAAGCGGCTACCACTCAGGTGGCGAGATGGCGTCTTAGACGCGTTTCGTTGACCATCTTCCGATCCGGCGGTACAGTTTGGCTACCGAAGGAGAAACTATGCTGAAGCGCACGTTGACCTTGTTGGTTCTCGCTCTGGCCCAATGGGGCTGTGACATTAACTATGGGGAGAACCTGTCCCCCTTCAACACTTGGAATCTGGAGGAAGTTCGCTCCAGGTTGGAGCGAGAGAAGCGAGAGTTTCTGAAGATCGAAGAGATCCAAGTCGGAAACGGAGCCATTGCCTCCTGGGGACGTCGGCTGAAGGCCGAGATCGAGGTTCGGTATGCCGACGATGGAACCACCATTTTCAAGGGTCCCCTCGTCACCTATGTTGGGTTCGAGGGCTTGCTCGCCTCTTACCTGCCCGACCGCTTCATGTTGAGTGACAGCCAACACGGAATCCAATTGGGACTGAATGGGATGGCTGTCGGCGGCAAACGCCGTGTCGTGGTCGATCAAACCTTGGTTTGCGATGGCCCAGATGCTTGGTGCCACTTGCTCAGACCTGAGCGACATTTTGTCAATGAAATCAAGGTTCGCAAATCGAATCTGATTGTCGAGGCTACCTTGACTGAATCCTGCGCTCCCATCCGGTTTCGCTGGCGTGCCGGTAGTAGTTTCACGCTGATTGACATCAGTGCCGGTTGTCGCACCAAGAGTGAACCCAAAGTTGGTGGATCCGACTGGCACATTTACTAAGCTCGTCCATGCAGCCTGAGCAGAGAGTAAGAGATGGGGGTCGTTGTTTGACCTCGCACATCCCCGCCGATCGCTGGTCTAGCTAGATCTATGAATGAAATGGGGTCAGCCTGATTATTGACTTGTGCTTGACCTCGCCCCCGCTGTCGGTGCCTTCCCCAGTGACGACGTGAATCGATCGAGCCACACCTCCCACCCAGGCCGCAGCCGAGCAGCTACCACTTAGGCTGCGAGGTGGCGCCGCAGACGCAACTTTCGTTGACCACATCCCGATCCGGCGGTACAGTTTGGTTACCGAAGGAGAGACTATGCTGAAGAAAGCTTTGATTCTGTTGATTCTCGTTCTCGCCAACTCCGGGTGCAGCCAAAGTGGCCAAAATATCGGCCCCTACGATATCTCTTCCCTGCCCGAGGAAGGCCGGTTGCTGCGTGAGGCCGAAAAACGTGACTACTTGCGGCTCGAAGATATCCAAGTTGGAACCGGTCCCGTCGCTGCTCGAGGTCGTCGCCTGACTGCCAACATTGAGGTCCGATATACCGATGGGACCGTTGTCTATAGTGGCACGATTATTAGCTTCCCAGGATTCAGCAGGCTTGCTGGCAACATCCGTGACAGCAGGGTCCTCAGTACGACGCAGAACGGAATCGACCTCGGCTTGAATGGCATGGCTGTCGGAGGACGCCGACGCATGACCATCGATCGGAAACTCGTCTGCACTGACATCGCCGAGGATGCCCCCCCGTGCTTTCTGTTACCTGACTGACGCCTCGAAGAATCGCATCGAACTCCATAAGCAAACTTTGATTGTCGAAGCGACCCTGACCGAATCCTGCAATCCTGTGATCACTTGGCAAGCTCTCTACATGTTCGGCGATTACATGATTAAGTTGCAGGCCTGCCGAGAAGAACCCTTCCCCCAAATTACTCCCGGCAATCCCATCTGGCATTACTACTGACGAGAAGCCGCTAAGCGATTGCCAATTTACTGAAAACGGGCAACGCTGGGGGCGTTGATTGCCATGGTATTTCTCACCGAGCAATGATTGGATTAGATCGCATGAATACAGCGGTTCAGGTTGAGTCCACGTTGACATATTGATGCTTCATGGGTATGCTCTGATGCATGCGAACGACAATTCGGCTCGACGATCAGTTGCTCAAGTCGGCGAAACGATTCGCCCATGACACCGGCAAGTCATTGACGGCGGTCATTGAAGATGCCCTCCGCCAAGTCCTGTCTCGCCGAGCTGTCCAGCAAAGCAGAAAGCCGGTGAAGCTCACCACAGTGTCTGGGCATGGAGTCCGACCCGGCGTGGATGTGGACGATTCGGCTGCCCTCCTCGCCTTTATGGAACGGCCCCATGGTTCTTCTTGACGTCAATGTGCTCGTCTATGCCCACCGCCAGGATACACCGCACCATGATCCGTATCGCCGTTGGCTTGAAGCGCTGATTAACTCCGAGCAGGCCTACGGTGTGTCCGACCTCGTGTTGAGCGGTTTTCTTCGCGTCGTGACCCATCCACAGGTCTTTAATCCCCCTAGCACGATGGCGAAAGCGCTGGCCTTTGCCCGAGAACTTCGCGATCAGCCCAACTGCACCATCATCAATCCCGGTCCGCGACACTGGGAAATCTTCACTCGTCTCTGCGCCACCACCGACGTCAAGGGTAATCTCGTGCCCGATGCCTTCTTCGCGGCCTTGGCAATCGAACACGGCAGTGAATGGGTCACCGCCGACCGCGACTACCACCGGTTTCCCGGCCTTCGAGTCCGCCACCCGCTGGAGTAGCCCTCGCCAACAAACGCATCGGGCGACTACTTTCAGCTTGCGACACATTCCCAAGCGAGACGTCAGTCACGATACAGCTCTGTTGCATTGCGCGCTCTGAGCATCTTTCGTTGACCATACTCAGATCCAGCGGTACAGTTTGGCTACCGAAGGAGAGACAATGCCGAAGCGAATCTTGGTACTATTGATTCTCGTTCTGGCCCAATTTGGTTGCTCCGTCAGCGAAGAGACGGGGCCTTATACACCCATCGCCCTCACCCAAAAACAAAGGGAGAGCCTGGAACGACTGAAGAGAGAGCATCTCCAGATCGAGGACCTCATGATTGGTAATGGCCCCCTCGCTGCTTTGGGCCGCAAAGTCACTGCGGATATTGAAGTCCGCTATGCCTCCGGGGATGGTAAGCCGATCTATCGCGGCCCCGCCATCGACTATTTCGAAATGGAAGGATCCGTGCTTATTCACAATAACGTGGACGAGAGCGGCATCCTGTCCCTGGAACAGCAAGGAATCAGCTTGGGATTGAATGGTATGGCTGTCGGCGGCAAGAGGCGCATCACCATCGCTCCCAGCCTGGCTTGCTTCGACGGTACTGTGAAAGAGTCTACTTCCCAGGGAGCCACCCCCAGCATTGTCTGTAGACTTGTCATGCTGTATTTGAAGGATGGCGGGATTATTCAAGTCCGCAAAGAGACGTTGATTGTTGAAGCCACCCTCACTGATTCCTGCATTCCCGTTTTCATGAAGATTCCCTTCATTTACAAGGGACAACTTCGCTGTCGGAATGCCGACGGCCCTCTACGTGATCCCAGCGCTCCAATTTGGCGTATCTATTAAGAGGGAGAGTTGGGATCGTTGCTTGACCTCGCATCTCTCTACCGGTAGCTGGTTCGCCTAGACGAGAATATCTTGATTTAAGCCAAGAGACAGAGCTTCAGAGGAGAGCCCTAGCTCGCCAGAAACCGTTCCAGGAACGTGGTGGAGACGTGGCCTTTTTGGAAGTCGGGGTCGTCGAGGATGCGGCGGTGGAGCGGGATGGTCGTCTTGATGCCTTCGATGACGAATTCATCGAGGGCTCGGCGCATGCGGGCCATGCATTCCTGCCGGTCTCGGCCGTGGGTGATGAGCTTGGCGATCATGGAGTCATAATGCGGCGCCACGACGGCGCCGGTTTGCATCACGGAATCGACCCGCACGCCGAACCCGCCCGGCGGGCAGTATCTCGTGATCGTCCCCGGCGAGGGGGTGAACTTCTCCGGATCCTCGGCGTTGATGCGGCATTCCATGCTGTGGCCGTTCATAACGACATCTTGCTGCCGGATGGTCAAGGGCAGGCCTGCGGCCAGGCGAATCTGCTCCTTGATCAAATCGATGCCCGTCACCATTTCGGTGATGGGATGTTCGACCTGAATGCGGGTGTTCACTTCCATGAAAAAGAAATTGCGGTCTTTGTCGAGGAGAAATTCGACGGTGCCCACGTTCCGGTAATGGGCCGCCTTGACAGCTTCGACTGCGACACGCCCAATTTCTTTTCGCAGCTTTTCGTCCACGGCGGGCGACGGCGTTTCTTCCAGCAGCTTCTGATGCCGCCGCTGGATGGAACAATCCCGCTCACCGAGATGGATCACGTGGCCGCGATGGTCGGCCATGACCTGCACTTCGATATGGCGCGGTTCGAGGAAATACCGTTCGAGGTAGACGCTTTCGTTGCCGAACGTGGATTTGGCTTCGGCCTGGGCGGCCTGAAACGCGCGGGCCAGGTCTTCGGCCTTGTTGACGACGCGCATGCCGCGCCCGCCTCCGCCAGCCGTAGCCTTGATGATGACGGGAAAGCCGATCTTCTGCGCGGCTTGCAGGGCCTCTTCTTCGCTCTTCAATTGGCCGGGGCTGCCGGGTGTGACCGGAAGGCCGCGCTTCATTACGATTTCACGCGCTTTGGCTTTGTCGCCCAGCATGGCGATATTCTCGGACGAGGGCCCGATAAATTTGATGCCGATGGATTCGCACACTTCGGCGAAGTGGGCATTCTCGGACAGGAATCCGTACCCGGGATGGATCGCATCGGCGCCGGTGATTTCAGCGGCACTCAGGACATTGGGAATATTGCGATAGCTGAGGGCGGCCTCCGCCGGGCCCACGCAGACCTTTTCGTCGGCGGCACGCACGTGCAAACTCGCGGCATCCGCCTCCGAGTGGATGGCGACGGTCTTGATGCCCAGTTCCTTGCAGGCGCGGATCACCCGCAGGGCGATCTCTCCACGATTGGCGATGAGAACTTTCTTGAACACGCAGTAGCTCCGATGTGGATTGGCTGAGGCGGACTACGGGGTGGCTTTCGGATCGATCAGAAAGAGCGCCTGGCCGTATTCGACCGACTTGGTGCTTTCTCCCAGGATCTTGACGATGCGCCCGTCCGTTTCGGACTCGATCTCGTTCATGAGCTTCATCGCTTCGACGATGCAGAGCACCTGCCCCTTCTTCACGTAGTCCCCCTCTTCGACATAGGGATCGGCGTCGGGAGACGGAGATCGGTAGAAGGTGCCGACGATCGGCGAGGTGATCGTCATCATCCCGGCGGTCTCTTCCGCCGACGGCCCTGCAGAGGAGCCAGACTGGGGAGCTGGTTGCGATGAGGCCGGCGCCGATTCCTGCACCGACGTCGTGACGGTTTTGACACCGACTTCGTGCCGGACCCGGATGCGGACGCCTTGCCGCTCGAGTTCCAGTTCGGTCAGGTTATTCCGGCGCAGGAGATCGATGAGATCCTGGATCTGCTTGGTCTGATTCCCCGTGAGCAAGGCATCGGACGGCGCCTGCCCGCCGGGAAAGGTCTGTGGCAGCACGATCGGACGGCCCTGTTTTTTTGCACGTGTTGGCCGCCGCGTGCTCACCGGACACGCTCCACATAGGATCGGGTGCGGGTATCGATTTTAATCACGGTGCCTACCTCCAGGTAGAGGGGAACTTTGATGGTGGCCCCTGTTTCGACCACGACGGGCTTGGTTCCGCCGGACGCGGTATCGCCGCGCACGCCCGGTTCGCCGTCGACGACTTTGAGTTCGATGAAATTCGGCAATTCCACATCGATCGGCCGGTGTTCATACACCAGGATCTTCACGATCATGTTTTCTTTGATCAGATCGGCATTCTCGCCCAGCTGATTCTTGGGAAAGGTCAGCTGGTCGTAGGCCTCGGTATCCATAAAGGTATAGTCGTCGCCCGTGGCATAGAGGAACTGCATTTCCCGTTCTTCAAGATCCGGCTCTTCAAACCGTTCACCGGAGCGAAACGTGCGTTCCACCAGGTTCCTGGACAGATAGCTCTTCAATTTCGTCCGCACGAACGCGCCGCCTTTGCCCGGCTTCACATGCTGAAAATCAACGATGTAATACGGTTCGCCTTCCACCATCAGACGAACCCCACTGCGAAAATCAACAGTCGAAATCACTCCAGACCCCCTTCATCCCGGCACGGTGAATCAAATTCATCGGTTATGAGGCACGCCGCCGAGGGCGGCGCGCCTGCTTCAATCTTGCTGTTCCCGCTTTGGTCCCCTGTGCGGCGATATGCTCGGACAGGCCGCGCAACGCCAAGGTATACCCTGTAGGACCGAATCCTGCAATCTGTGCCAGCGCCACACCGGCAACATAAGACCGGTGCCGAAACTCTTCCCGCTGATGGATATTGGAGAGATGCACTTCCACCGTCGGCAGGTTCACTGCAGCAATCGCATCCCGAATCGCGATGCTGGTATGTGTGTAGGCGGCTGGATTGATAATGATCCCCTGATAACCGGTGCGCGCGTCCTGGATCCAGGTGACCAGTTCCCCTTCGATATTGGACTGGCGAATATCCACGGCCACGCCCAGCTCATCGGCTAATTCCGAAATAGCGGCGTCGATGGCGTCGAGCGTCGTCGAGCCATAAATCGATTGTTCTCTGGTCCCTAGCAAGTTGAGATTAGGACCATGCAAGACAAGGACACGAACCATGTCAGGTACGAACCGCCTCCGACGTGAACAAGAAGGTTGCAAGCTTGTAGTCAGCGAGCAGCGGGGGCATTCTAGCAGCCCTGCAAAGGAGGGTCAAACCTTTGATCAATCGTAGGAAGTTGGCGCGACGGTTTCGGCGGACGGCCGGTCGCGACGGCGGGTCTGAATGAAGCGCAGCCATTGCTCCAGTTTCTCGACCGCCGCCTGATGACGAGCCGGAGGTACCGTTGCGGCTGGCGTGAGTTCAGGCTCAGATACCGAACGGGCGTCATCGGGTTGCAGGGCCGGGCTGCTGTCTGCCTGTTCGGCGTTCCCTATAACAACGGACTCGCACTCAATGGAACCTGACGTGACCACGGAGGGCTCTTCCACCTTGGCATCCGGTTCGGCAGGCTCAATGAGTGGCGCGGATTCCGGGGCCTCAACCGTGGCAACGGAAACTGCCGCATCATGAGGCGGCGGGGTCTTCCGAGAAGCATCCATGGCAGGAGGTGTGACCGGCTTGATCGATTTTGCTGCTGGAGCCGGCGGCGGCGGAATCCCTAACGAGGCACGAATTGACAGCGATTCCTGATCGGACGGATTGGCGGCAAGGATGACCGTACAGGAACGGAGCGCGGCTTCTGTGGCCCCTTCGGCGGCGTAAATTTTCGCGAGTGTTCGATGGGCCCGAAGATTTTCCGGGCTGATCTTGATGGCTTCTTCCAGAATGGCCTTGGCTTTGGTGGGCTGCCCCATCTGATCGTAGGCCCGGCCAAGAGCCACCATCGCCGTAATGAAGCCGGGATACTGCTTGAGTCCGTCTTCAAGGACACCTGCGGCTTCCGCCCACATGCCGGCTTTGCCGTACTCTTCTGCGAGAGGAATAAAAGCTTTTGAGCCTGGATCTTTTGCCAGGGCCAGGGCATGGCGATCGATTTCGGCGGCATTACCGGCCTGTGATCCTGAAGCCATCGTCGTCCCCTTAGGATATGACTGTCGGCGCGTGGGTCCCCTGCATACTCTTGGGAAAGTCTACTATAACGGAGAGAATATCGTGAGCCATTTGTGATTTTGCTCTGAGGCTCAATGGCCATTGCTGGCCGGTGCGGGAGAGGATGACGGCGGCATTCCGGTCGCTGCCAAAACCAGACCCTTCCTGGGTCACGTCGTTGGCTACGATCAAATCCAGCCCTTTGGCGGCCAATTTGGTCTGGGCATGGGCCAGGAGATGCTGGGTTTCCGCCGCAAAACCCACCAGGATTTGCGAGGTTCGTTTGGCCGACAGCATGGCTAGAATATCAGGGGCTTGTTCCAGTTCGAGCGTCGGCACGGCCTGCCCGCTCTTTTTCAACTTGTGCGATGCTACTTCCTTGGGGCGGAAATCGGCGACGGCGGCGGCCATGATCACGACGGTAGACCATTCGAAATGTGCCGTCATCGCGGCAGCCATGTCTTGGGCAGTGGTGACCGGAATCATCCGAACTCCTGCGGGCGGAGTCAATGCGGTGGGTCCTGTGACGAGCGTCACCTCGGCGCCACGGTTTCTCGCCGCCTCCGCCAGCGCATACCCCATTTTCCCCGATGAACGATTAGAGATATACCGCACCGGATCGATGGGTTCCTGCGTCGGGCCGGCGGAGATCAGCACCCGCTGTCCCCTGAAGTCGAGTTGCGGCAGCAGGGTCCGCTCAACGGCCTCAAGGATGCGGGATTCGGCGGCCAGCCGGCCTTGGGCCACCTGCCCTGATGCCAACGGCCCTTCTTCCGGATCCAGTACGAGCACCCCTCGGGATCGAAGCGTGCGGACATGGTCCTGCACGGTGGGATGCGTCCACATATCGCCATCCATCGCCGGCGCGACAATCAACGGACTGCGCGTGGTGAGCAGCATGGTCGAGAGCACATCGTCGGCCAGGCCCACTGCCGCCTTCGCGAGAAAGTTGGCGGTCGCCGGAGCCACGACGATGACGTCGGCCTGCTCCGGAATCGACAAATGCTTCATTTCCTGATGGGCTTCAAAGAGATCGGTGGTGACCGATTGGCCCGAAAGGACTTCAAACGTCATCGGCGTCACGAACTTGGCCGCCGCCTTGGTCATGACGACCGACACCGATGCCCCGGCCTTCGTGAGCGCGCGGAGCAGGCTCACGGCCTTATAGGCGGCGATGCTCCCCGTGACGCCGAGCGCCACCCGCTTGCCGGTCAATGGGCGTGTGTGCGTATCGGCGTCCAACGAGTACTCCTACTCCTCGGCTTCCTTCACGGCCGGCGCCACCGTGTCATCGACATAGACGCTCAGCTCTTTCTTGATTTCGCGGGCGTCTTCGCCGGTCATCATGGCCAGCCGTTCGCTTTCCCCTTCTTTGCCGCGCTTCGCTTCCTTCATGGCATCGCGCGCGTCTTTCCCGATCAGATATTTCACTTGGTCGCGCAAGACCTCATCCAAGGCTGAGGTGGTTTCCTTGGCGAACCGCAAGGGCCCCGCCGGTTTGGCCCCCTGGATCAGGTGCTTGGCGCGCTGAGCGGCGATGATGACCAGCCGGTGGCGGGAATCGAACTGGCCGGCCTTGTACTGCGGCAGCAAATTAAGCATGTCAATCATGGTGAACAGTACTCCCTTTGGTGGTGGAAGGCGCGTCGCGCTCTCCCGATTTAGACTCTCGCTCCAGAATAAAATTTTGCTCCAGCCAATTCATATCGAGCCGCTTGGTTTTCAAGCGCTCGGCCAGGAAAATGCTTTGCAGCTCACGCAAGGACTGCGCGAGATCGTCGTTTCGGACGATATAGTAATACTCCCGATAGCTCCAGACTTCTTCTTTGACCTTTTGGAGCCGGCGCATGATTTCTTCCGGCGTGTCCGACGCCCGGCTCTGCAGCCTGGTGCGCAGCGTCTCCATGGACGGGGGCAGGATAAAAATATACACGGCATCTTGAAACTTCTTCTTGATCTGGAGGGCGCCCTGCACATCGATCTCCAGGAGCACGTCGATGCCCCGCTCCATTTTGTCCATCAACGACTTTCGAGGGGTGCCATACCAGTTGCCGTAGACATGGGCGTATTCCATGAACTCGTTTTTCTCGACCATGTCCTGAAACACTTTTTCTTCGATGAAAAAGTACTCCCGCCCGTTCTCTTCTCCGGGACGCGGCTGGCGGGTGGTGTAGGAGACGGAATGCCAAATCCCTGGAACGGTTGCCGCGATTTGCTTGCAGAGCGTGGTCTTGCCCGTTCCTGATGGAGCGGAAATGATAAACAGAATACCCCGGCGTTCCGGGGTATGGTACCCCTGCTCGGAAGTTGCGGTCACGCCATTGCTGCTCATTGCGGTTGTCATTCCACGTTCTGGATCTGTTCTCTGATCCGTTCGAGTTCGGCCTTCATCTGGACGACCGAAGCAGTGATGGTGAGGTCGTTGGCTTTGGAGCCAATGGTGTTGATCTCCCGCCCCATTTCCTGAATGAGAAAATCCAATGTTTTCCCAACGGACTCCGTACTCTGAAGCGTCTGCTCGAACTGTATCATATGTGCATCCAGTCTGACCAATTCTTCTGTAATGTCACTGCGATCGGCAAAGACCGCTAATTCCTGATGCAGTTTGGCCTGATCCGGCGCTTCGCCCGACAAAAGCCTCTCAACCCGCCCTTTCATCCGGTCAAAGGCCTCTTGTGCGACATGCGGGGCTTTGGCCGCCACCTGGGATTTCAAGCCGCGCAAAATGTCGAGGCGGGCCTGAATATCATTGGCCAGGAGGGCGCCCTCCTTCTTGCGCATTTTAGCCAGGTCTTGGATGGCCTGGGTGGTGAGCTTGGTGACCAGCTTGGCGAGCTGCGGATCGTCGGCAGGCTGATCGGACATCGTGATGACATCCCGAAGGCCGGCCAGCAACCCGACATCGATAGACCCTTTGAGCTTCAGCGTGCGTTGGAGCGTGCGGAGTGCCTGATGGTACTCTTTCGCCAGGACCGCATCCACCTGGAGGGACCGTGTTCCTCCCCGCCCGCCTTGCACGAGCACCGTGAGATCGACCCGCCCTCGCCGGCAATGGCCTTGAATGGCTTTTTTGAACACATCCTCAAGCTGGTTCATCGATTTCGGCAGGCGAATTCCCGTTTCCAGAAACCGGTGGTTCACCGACCGGATTTCAACCGTGACGTGACTGTCTTCCCAAGTACCTTGCCGTCGTCCAAATCCTGTCATGCTGGTAATCATCGTGGAGCTTTTCCTTTCCAATGGCACTCGGCATACAAGCAGCATTCAGCGCATTGCGGTTTCCGGGCCAGACAGACATAGCGTCCATGCAAGAGCAGGCGCTGGGAGACATCGGTCCACTGTGCTTGAGGGAACTGTCTTTGCAGATCCTCTTCAATCGTTTCGGGATCGTCCGACGCCGTGAGGCCTAACCGATTGGCGACCCGTTTCACATGCGTATCGACCACGATAGCGGGCTTTCCGAACGCCGTTCCCAGGATCACATTGGCCGTCTTGCGCCCCACTCCGGGAATCGTCGTCAGCTCCTCCATGCGTTGCGGCACGGTGCCGCCGAATTGTTCCGCCACCGCCCGTCCACAGCCAATCAGATGCTTCGCCTTATTTTTGTAAAATCCGGTGGATTTGATTAGCGTTTCAAGCTCAGCCTGCGGCGCGGCGGCGAATTCGCGGGGTTCCCGGAATCGCTTGAACAAGGCCGGAGTCACTTGATTCACCCGCTGATCCGTACATTGCGCCGACAGAATAGTTGCCACCAACAGTTCCCAGGGAGAACGATGCGTCAATTCCATCCGAGCCACGGGAATCTGTCGCATCAGTATACGGGCGATTCCGGCAGGTCGATCAGGCAAAGATTTGGTGCGGGCTGGTCTGGCATCCATGGATAATGCAGTCAATTGTGCAGCGGTTAGACGGGAGATGCAAGCACCGGATCGGGGGCCTTCACGTGTGGAGAGGCAGTCCCGTGCCCGCTGGTGATCGCATAGACACGGGTCGCAAGATGGTCGATCAACGGTTTCACGGTGTCCGGATTCAGCGCAGAAATTCCGATGGCCTGGTAGCGCAAGCACAGCACCTCGGCTTGCTGCGCCGGCAGCCGGTCGCATTTATTGAAAATGAGCACTTGGGGAATCTGGTCAAGCCCCAGCTCCAGAAGAATGTCCAGGACCGCCTTTATTTGCGCGTCGATATCGGGCGCGCTCGCATCGACCACATGCAGCAACAGATCGGCTTCCCGCAGCTCCTCCAGCGTGGTGCGGAAGGCCCCGACGAGTTCTTGCGGCAGGTCCCGGATGAACCCCACGGTATCGGTCACAATCACTTCCCGATCTTCCGGAAAGCGCAGACGCCGGCTCGTCGTATCCAGCGTTTCAAAGACCCGGTTTAACGTCGAAACGTGACTCTTGGTCAGCACATTGAGGAGCGTCGATTTTCCCGCGTTGGTATACCCGACCAGCGAAAGCACTGGCAGCCCATGGCGCTCACGGCGAGCCCGGCGCTGCCCCTGATGGCGGGCAAAGTCTTTAATCTCCCCTTCCAAATGTGTAATCCGATCGTGAATGCGCCGGCGATCCGTTTCGAGCTTTGTTTCACCGGGGCCTCTGCTGCCAATCCCGCCTCCCAGCCGGGAGAGCTGCGTGCCATGCCCGGAGAGCCGTGGCAACAGGTACCGGAGTTGGGCCAGTTCGACTTGCACTTTCCCTTCCCGGCTGTGCGCCCGTCTGGCAAAGATATCCAAAATCAACTGAGTCCGGTCGATAACTTTAATATCGGTCATCTCTGAAATCGCTCGTGCCTGGGCCGGTGTAAGCGTTTGGTCAAAGATGAGCATATCCGCGCCCTTATGCAGGGTTTGTATCAGCACTTCTTTCAGTTTTCCGCTCCCTAACAGATAGCGCTGATGACCAGCTGGAATCCGCTGAACCATCTTATCCACGACCGCCACTTCCGCGGAGTCTGCCAGTTCGGCCAGCTCGGCCAGACGGTCCTCCTGTTCGGCGCGGCCACGTGACGAGGCACTCACCAACATCGCCGACTCCTGCTTCCCCCCGACAGCATGGTGCTTCAACGCCTGCTGGATGTCCGCCTCCAGCTCTTCGATAAACCGATCAAAGACGATCGGACATTGCGGCAAGGGCGTCGGCTTTAAAATCTTACAGAGTTCGCCGCTGCCATCCGGCGGAAGGAGGTGCGCGAGATAGACAGTGCCGGGAGTGCCATCAGGACTGACAGATAAGACCCCCATGAGGTCGAGGCGCAGATAAGCGAGGTCCGTCAGATCTTCCTGGCTCAATGGCCGGTCATGCAGTTGGGTCCGAATGAGCCTGAGTCCACGAAGCGAGCGCGGACCGGTCCTGAATTTCGCCTGCGTGGTCGGAGACAGCACCATCTCCGTTCCCACAATAATTTCCTGTACGACTCCACGCCTCGTTAACAGCAGCGAGAGCGGGCGACGGATTTCGAGCGCAAGCTGTGCGGCCGCTTTGGCCAAATCCAGAGACAGCACTTCATCGGCGGGCACACGGCGGCGATAGAGCCGTTCAAGAGCCGCTACATGGCTGGCGCGAAGTCCCGTCGTCTGTCCATGAATGTCTGAAATACAGGGCCTCGTTATGATCCGGCCTGAACCAGGGCAATGTTCGCCTGAGTCCCAAGCCTGAGTGTGGGAATGATATCGATCTCACGATTGATGGGGCGCCCGCTAAGCAGCAATTGCCGTCCGGCTGAGGCGATCATCGCCGCATTATCCGTGCAATAGGTCATCGGCGGCAAGGCGAGCCTGACGCCATCCAGCGCCGCCCGTTCCGCGAGAAGC
Source organism: Nitrospira sp. (assembly GCA_035968315.1). Lineage (NCBI taxonomy): Bacteria > Pseudomonadati > Nitrospirota > Nitrospiria > Nitrospirales > Nitrospiraceae > Nitrospira > Nitrospira sp. The sequence continues at coordinate 524,804 of JAVYIN010000005.1, read as the reverse complement.
GTCCGCAGACGCGAATTGGCCGACACGCCGCCGACCACGGCAAGCGCCTTTGTGCCGGACAATTGAACCGCGATAAAGGCGCGATCGACGAGGACTCGCACAATGGCTTCCTGATAGCCGGCGGCCAAATCAGCCGCCTGAGCCGTGCGCGCCGAGGCCTCCATGTCCCGCAGCTTGTACAACAACGCGGTTTTCAGGCCGCTAAAACTGAACTCCAAACTACTTTTCCGCAAACGCGACAACGGAAATCGAATAGCGCGTGAATTGCCCTGCTTGGCCAAACGGTCGATAGCGGGACCGCCCGGATAATCCAGCCCCAGCATCTGCGCACCCTTGTCGAAGGCTTCACCCGCCGCGTCGTCGCGCGTACACCCAAGAAGCCCATTGCTGCCATCTGCCTCTCGACGATACAAATGCGTGTGTCCGCCTGACACTACCAGCACGACGCAGGGATGGGGGAATTCCGGATCGGCCAGCCAGGCCGATGCGATGTGGCCATCGAGATGATTCACTCCGATGAGAGGGAGCTTCAAGGCATAGGCAAACGATTTGGCGTAGTTGACTCCCACCAACAAGGCTCCGGCCAAACCAGGCCCCTGAGTCACGGCAATCGCCCCAAGATCGCGCCTTGTCAGCCCGGCCTGGATCAGCGCCGACTTGACCACGCGATCGATTGTCCCCAGATGGGCGCGGGCCGCCAGTTCAGGGACCACCCCGCCATACTTCCGGTGAACCGCATCTTGTGACGCAATGATATTGGAGAGCACCTGTCCTCGCTCATCAAGGACGGCGGCAGATGTCTCATCACATGAGGATTCGATGCCGAGAATGGGGTGAGGATGCCAGGATTCGTAGCGGATGGTCTCTCCCGTAAGTCTAGTAGTCATACGGGTTATTCATAACACTTTCACATACCGGGATGAAAGCAGACACCCCCTGCGGCTTGTGGCCGCAGGGGGTGTCAAGGCACGTACTGTGGAGTGAGCCTGCATTCACAGACTGCGGTTTAGACGCCGGCCATCGCCTCCTGCTCGATAAAGGCCGGTGCACCATCACGGAGCACCACCTTGATCTTGCGGCTGTCCTTAAAACGGCCTTTGATGAGCTCGTCGGAGAGCGGATCCCCGATCGCCCGCTGAATCGTGCGCCGCATCGGACGGGCACCATACAACGGCTCATAGCCCTCTTTAATAAGCCACTGTTTCACTTCGTCGTCGACCTCGATCTCGACACCCTTTTCGACGAGGCGGCCGTTCAGCTCGCGGAGCAGGATATCGAGAATGCTGTTGAGATGCTCCTTGTCCAGCTGATGGAAGATGACGATCTCGTCGATCCGGTTGAGGAACTCGGGGCTGAAGGAGCGGCGCAATTCGCCGAACACTTCTTCCTTCTTCTTGCGAGCCTGTTCCCCGTCCGTGCTCTGGAAGCCGAGCGAAACACCCTTCTGGATCATCTTCGTGCCGATGTTCGAGGTCATGATGACCACGGTATTCTTGAAATCGACCTTTCGGCCCAAGCTGTCAGTCAACACCCCGTCATCCAACACTTGGAGCAAGACGTTGAACACATCCGGATGGGCCTTCTCGATTTCGTCGAACAGCACCACCGAATAGGGCCGCCTGCGGACCTTTTCAGTCAGCTGGCCGCCTTCTTCATATCCCACGTATCCGGGAGGGGCTCCGAACAGCCGTGAGCTGGTGAACTTCTCCTGATACTCGGACATATCGACCCGGATCAAGGCGTCTTCGCTGTTAAAGAGGAATTCCGCCAAAGTTCGCGCCAGTTCCGTTTTCCCGACGCCAGTCGGACCGAGGAAGATAAAGGAGCCGATCGGCTTCTTGGCTTCCTTGAGCCCGGCACGCGAGCGGCGGATGGCACGGGAAATCGCCGAAATGGCCTCGTTCTGGCCAATGACGCGCTTGTGAAGAAATTCTTCCATCCGCAGCAGTTTGTTGGACTCTTCTTCTTCCAACTTAAAGAGCGGAATGCCCGTCATCTTCGAGACGACGTAGGCGACATCTTCTTTCGTAATCGTCGGTTTATTCTTTTCCTGGCTCTTCTTCCATTCGCGCTTCGACTCTTCGAGCAGCTTCCGCAACCGTTCCTCTTCTTCCCGGTGGCGCACAGCTTCCTCGAAGTTCTGCATCGAGATCGCCAATTCCTTGTCACGGGACACTTTCTTCAATTCCTGCTCCATCGCCTTCAACTCTGAGGGCAACGCGTAGGTCTGAAGCTTGGCGCGCGAACCGGTTTCATCGATCAAATCGATCGCCTTATCCGGCAGGAACCGGTCGGTAATATATCGGTCGGACAGCTTCACGGCCTCGACGATTGCGTCTTCGGTGATTTCCACACCGTGATGTTCTTCGTAACGGTCCCGCAAGCCCTGGATGATGCTCACCGCTTCGTCCAAGCTTGGCGGCTGCACATGAATCGGCTGGAACCGCCGCTTGAGCGCGCCGTCCTTTTCAATGTGCTTGCGGTATTCATCCAGCGTCGTGGCGCCGATGCACTGAATTTCACCACGAGACAACGCGGGCTTCAGCATATTGGAGGCGTCGATCGAACCTTCGGCGGCGCCGGCGCCCACAAGGGTGTGCAGCTCATCGATGAAAATGATGATATTCCCGGCCTGAACGATTTCCTTCATCACGACCTTGAGCCGCTCTTCAAACTGGCCGCGATATTTCGTCCCGGCCACGAGGGAACCGAGATCCAACGCGATGACCCGGCGGGACAGCAGATTGTCCGGCACTTCAGACTGGACGATGCGTTGCGCCAAGCCTTCGACGATGGCGGTCTTGCCGACGCCGGATTCGCCGATCAGCACCGGATTGTTCTTCGTCCTCCGGCTGAGGATCTGAAGGACCCGTTCGATTTCATCGGCCCGGCCGATGACCGGATCCAGCTGCCCCTCTTGGGCCATTTGGGTCAGGTCGCGCCCGAACTCATCGAGTGCCGGCGTGTTGCTCTTTCGGTCGCGTTCACGCGGCGCGGATTTCCTGAGGAAGGTGACGGTCAACTGTCTTGCCGTCAGGAGATTGGCTCCCAAGCTGCGCAGAATCTTCCCGCCGATGCCCTCTTCCTCACGAAGCAGGCCGAGGAGAAGATGTTCGCTGCCGATATGATTGTGTCCAAGAAGCCGGGCTTCCTCCACCCCATATTCAATGACTTTTTTCACGCGGGGGCTGAAGGGGATTTCTCCAAAGGTCATGGTCGTCCCGCCGCCGGGCAGATTCCGCTCGATTTCCAGCCGGATCTGTTCCGTCGAGAGCCCCATCTTTTTCAGGATCATAAGAGCGATCCCGTCGGACTCACGGAGTATCGCTAAAACAAGATGCTCCGTTCCGAGGTAATCGTTCTGGTGTCGCTCGGCTTCCTCGCGTGCGAGGATGATGATCTTCCGACCCTTGTCCGTGAATCGTTCGAACATCCTGCCTCCTTGTGGTATACGCTCGTAAAGGGTGTGTGTCGCGCAAACCTATGGAAAATCTTGATCTGATTGTAACTAGCGGTCTTTCGAGTGTCAAGGTTACGCACGATTCGAACGCCGCCGTGAAACGCCGCTGGCCATGCAGGATTTCTCTTATTCGACAGCCCGCCGACTGGGCTCTCTCGCGTTGACAGAAAAAGAATCCTCCCTATACAATCCCGCACCTTTCACGCAGCCCCATATTCACGGCCTCGTTGGATGCCTCCTATGAAAAGTAAAAGCATCGGCATTCTGGTCAAGCCCAAATTTCCGGAGATCAAGGCCACTCTGCAGAACGTCGTGGCCTGGCTGCGGGCAAGAAGCATTAATGTCCTCTTGGATACGACCTGCGCCACTCTGCTTGGCGAATCGGGCGGCATCCAGAAAACCCAGTTGGCGGGAAAAGCCGACGTGCTGCTCGTGCTCGGCGGCGATGGCACCATGCTCAATGCCGCGCGGCTCGCCGGCGAACGCAGCATCCCCATCCTCGGCGTCAACATGGGAGGGCTGGGCTTTCTCACGGAAGTGCGGCTGGAGAATCTCTATCCGTCGCTGGAGCGGGTGTTTGCCAACGACTTTGTGCTGGACGAACGGCTCATGCTCAAGACGCATATCCACCGCCACGGCGAAACCGTCGCACAAGGGGGCGTGCTGAACGATGTGGTGATCAGCAAAGGCACGCTGGCCCGCATGATCGAATTGAAGATTGCGATTCAAGGAGAGTTCGTCACCAACCTGCGCGGCGACGGGTTGATCGTGAGCACGCCTACCGGATCGACGGCTTACTCCTTATCGGCCGGCGGTCCCATCATCGATCCGGCCGTGCAGGCACTGATCCTGACCCCCATCTGTCCGCACACGCTGACGCATCGGCCGCTGATTGTGCCGGCGCAGGCGGAACTCGAAGTCACGCTCACGAGCAAGGATGATGGCGCGATGGCGACGATGGATGGGCAAGTGGGCGTCTCGATCTCGCAAGGAGATACGATCGAGATCAAGATGTCGGACCATCGGACGAGACTGATCCGTTTTCCGGAAACACGCTACTACGAAGTCTTGCGCGAAAAGCTGAAATGGGGAGACGGTTGAAGACCGGCCGGTTTCTCCAACCTATTTCGTGCCGCGCTCGATCACACTCAGCATCTCCTGATTCGCCGCAAACTTGAACTCGCCGATGCAATCGGCCGCTCCCGTGTGGGCTTTTTCGGCTGCATCAAGCGTTTTCAAACCAGCGAGATCGACCGGGCGGCTCTTCCGTTCCTTGAGAAGCCCCTGTAATTTGTCCAACACCGACTTCGCCGAAAGCGGCTGCCCGGATGTTTTGGTGCCCAGATACCGAGTGACCACTTCCGCGCACCACTCCCCGTCCCGCTTGGCGATGCCGACCAATCCGTCGCTCGCCTTCCTGGCCCAGCCAGTCAGGAACACGCCATCCACAACCTTCCCCGCCGCCTCATCGTAGGCCTGAAACAGCGCGTCGTCAGGATCGTTGTTGGTCTTATTGGGATTGGTCACATAGACACCGCCCTTATAAGGCAATCCAACGGTGTCATCGACTCGATCGCCCACGGCAAAGACCACCGCATCGCAGGGAAACTCATAATATTGCTTCAGCCCGACCGCCGCCGTATCGCTGCCCTTGGGCTCCAGCTTATTGTCTTCCATCTCCAGCCCGCGCACACGATTATTGCCGTCCACCAAAATGCGCTTGGGTGAAGCCAGGAACTTAAAGCCCATCTTTGTGTCGCTGCCCGTCGGTTCGCATTTCGTAAATTCGTCGGTCAAGCCTTTCAGGATCTCGTCTGCGTTCTGACCGACTGCGGCCAAGCGATCCTTGATCCGCGCGACTTCTTTCGTAATCCCTTCCACATCCATATTCGAGCAGACCGCCCGAATTTCTTTCGGGTTGTACTTCCGCTCCGCCGGGCCGCGCCGGACAATGGCCGTGACGCGCTCCACCTTCTTATAGCGAATCAGCCAATGGGCGATGTCCACCATCACGTCGCCGGCGCCTATCACCGCGACATGCTTCCCCATCTCGAAGGGGCGATCGCCAAACCCTGGCAAGCGATTGAAGTGATAGACGACATCCTTCGCGTGAAACACCCCCTGCGCGGAATCGCCTTCCACGCCGATCGCTTTCGTGCCCTGCGCGCCGATGGCGAATACCACCGCACTGGCGCCGAGCGCACGAACGTCTTCGACCGTCAGATCTTTCCCGTTGCCGATCGACACGTTGCCGAAGTAGTGGACGTTCGGCTGTTCGAGCATCTCCCAATATTGTTTCTTCAATCCGCCGCGCAGCTTGAGCTTCGCGGGGAAAATGCCGTACTCGGCCAGCCCACCGAACTTGATGTCACGATTGAGAATGATGATGTCATGGCCGGCTTTTGCCAGCATATTGGCAGCAGCCATCCCGGCAGGTCCGGCTCCGGCCACAATGATCACGTGCTTGCTCTGTGCGCTCATGCGTTGTTCCCTGGGAAAAGTGATTAGAAAAGACTAGAACCCCAACAGTTTCGCGGACATTAGCATAGAGGAATTTCGGCTGTCAAAGCCGGAGTCTCGATGCAGGCGAGTGTTGGCAAGGATTGCAGGAGGGAAGCGAGACCGAATGTGAGCAGTGATGGGTGATAAGGTTGAGAGAAGCCTCTTACCTTACCATCCATCACTCGTCACTCATCAGATTGTTCTAGAACTCCTCATACTCATCCTTCTTGGTACTGTGCCCATTGCCTGACGCGACCCCAGCGGGCGTCGGGGTCTCCCGTGGTACCGGCTTCTGAGCCACGGGCTTGGCCACCGTCTTCACCCGTGCCCCTGGCCCCTGGCCACTCGGCCCTGGCCCGTTGTTCACCTTAAAGGTGGCCACCTGGCGCATCAGCTCCTGGGCCTGCACTTTCATGGACTGGCTGGCGCTCGTCGTCTCTTCCACCAGCGCCGCGTTCTGCTGCGTCGCTTCGTCCATCTGCATGATCGCCTTGTTCACCTGGTCGATCCCGCTCGCCTGCTCCTGCGAGGCCGCCGTGATCTCCGCGATGATGTCGGTCACCCGTTTCACCGAGCTCACGATCTCTTCCAGCGTCTTGCCGGACTGGTCCACCAGTTCGCTCCCGTCATTCACCCGCTGGATGGACTCGTTGATGAGCCCCTTAATCTCCTTCGCCGCCGTCGCCGACCGCTGGGCCAGATTGCGCACTTCCGCCGCCACCACGGCAAAGCCGCGGCCGTGCTCCCCGGCCCGCGCCGCTTCGACCGCGGCATTCAAGGCCAAGAGATTCGTCTGGAAGGCGATTTCATCGATCACCGTGATGATGTCGGCGATCTTCTTGCTGCTCTGGTTGATCGCCCCCATGGCCTCAATGGCTTTCGTGGTCACCGCCCCGCCCTTGTCGGCGGTCTCCCGCGCGGCGCTCGCCAATTGATTGGCCTGCTTCGCGTTGTCCGCATTCTGCTTCACGGTGCTCGTCATTTCTTCCATGGACGCGCTAGTCTCTTCCAGCGAACTGGCCTGTTCGCTCGTCCGCTGCGAGAGGTCTTCGCTCCCTTTGCTGATCTGCTCCGCTCCCGCCGTCACGGCTTCCACCGCCTCGCGCACGGAGGTGATGGTCCTGGTCAGGTTCCCAATGGCGCCGTTCAAGCTGCTCTTCATCTGTTCAAACTCGCCCTGGTAATTCCCGCTCATTTCCTGAGTCAGGTCGTTGGCCGCCAGGGACGTGAGGGCCTTTTGAGCCTCAGCCAAGGGCACGGACACGGCATCCATCAGCTTATTTACATTGGTGGCAATGACCTTGTATCCGCCTTCGAGCTGATCGAGTACGATGCGATCGGACAGGCGGCCTTCGGAAGCGTGTGCGATCAGTTGATCGATTTCACGCTGCGCGTGGCGCTCCGAGGTCACATCGCGCCATTCAACAACATAGGCGAGCTTGTTTCCCGCCTGGTCGAACACCGCGCGGGTTTGATGCTCAAACACGAATGGTCCCGGCTTGATCTCCCCGCGCCGGACATCCCCCGGCTTCAGGCCAGCAAGAATATTCTTAATCGCCTGCGGGTCCTTGTGATAGCGATGGATCGATCCACCCACGACCTTATCGACCTCCAAAGCCGGCAAATACTTCCGCAGTTCCGGTTCCAACCGCTTCAGATAGTTGTAGGCCGCCTTGTTGACGAAGGTTACTTTCTCATCTGCATCCGCGATCATGAAGTTGGTGCCTGCATGCTCCAGCGCCGATTGCATTTGCAGAATGACTTTGTCTGCCACCCGCTTCTCCGTCACGTTCAGCCATTCGAGTGAATTACCCACATATTCGCCCTTGCGATTGGTGATCGCCTTGACGTTCAGGTCCAGCGTCAGCGGCCCCAGCTGGATGTCGGCGCGATGCGGCAAGTTCCTCGGATTCTCCAAGATCCGCCGGATGCGCGCGGCATCCTTGTGAAACTCGTCGATGCAGGTCCCCACCAGCTTGGTGCTGTCGAACGCGGGCAGGACCTTACGGATCTCCGCTTCGATCTCACGGAACGTCTTCAGGGCTCCTTCATTCACATAGGTGATGACCAGATTCCGATCGCACATCAGGAGATTGGCCTGCGCGTTGTTCAGTGTGGCGACCATCTCTTCCTGTTTCGCCGAGGCCGCTTCCAGAGACTCGCCCATCCGGTTGAACGCCGACGCCAGCGCGCCCACTTCATCCCGCGTCGCCACGCTCGACCGCGCCGTTAAATCACCACCCCCCAAGGCCTGGGCCGCCGCCAGCACATTGGCCAGGCGCGTTCCCAAAAACCTGGCGATCACATATCCGAAGAGCAATCCCATTAGAATGGCAGCCGCCGTGCTGACCAGCAGCGTCCCCCGCGCGCTGGCGCCGGTGGCTTTGCCCTCCTCATTCATGTCTTTGGCAACTTCGGTGACGGTGTCCAGCAACTCATCCATGGCTTTCATGGCGGCATTCAGCTTCGGTCCGGCATTGGTGACGGCGTTGGTTTTAGCCCGCTCCCGCCATAGAGCCACATCCTCTTTGCCCGCCCCGTCCCATCCGTTTTTCGCCATGCTCATCGTCAGTTCTGCGGCCACAAAATACTCATCTAACGCCTTCCGGAAGGTGTCAAGATCACGCCGCTCATCACGGCCGGATTTCGACACGCGCAGCACGGTGGAGGCATAGGCCTCCAGCGGCTTGAGTATATTTTCTTTCAGCGGCCCCTGCAGTGAATAGAAACGCTGGAACTCATCGTGGCTGCTCGTGCCGATGCCAAGAATGACGTTATTACGATACCGCATGACATTATTGGCGGTGCGGGCCAGATCCGTCCCGGCCACAGTATAATCCTCATAGACGATGCGTAGATTTTCCTGAAGCTGTGCAATGCCGGCGTTGATGGCGACCCCCGCCAGCGCCGTGACCGCACCGACCAGCACGAACCCCACCATCAGCTTCCACATGGTTTTCAGATTGCCGAACCAGTTCAAGATGAAGCCTCCCTTGTGATCCGATTGTGCGGGCAGAGACGTTGGCGGCGGAGAAATGGGTGACGGCCTGGCCTGACTGCGCTGGGAGGCTGCTCCTTGCAGCATAATTGTAGTAATGGCCCCGTAGGCGTCAGTCCAGGCCTGTTTGACTGCCGGCGTCCAAGCCGGGCCGGCGAACTCCGCCAGCACCGCCAATAAGTTCTCTCCAACCGCCTCGTAATGCGCCGGCTGCGCGCCATACTCCACATGGCGAGCCCCCAGCGTCTGCAGCGCATGCGATAGTTTATCCGGATGCCGGAGATTCTGGATGACCAGCACCAGCGAAGCCAGCAGCTTCTTCTTCTGCTCCGCCAACGAGGTGTCTTTGAAGAGTGGCTTGACGGCGGGATATTTCTGAAACAACCGTTCGTAAAACCGGCTCACCAGCGCTTCGCCCTTTGGCGCCACCAGCTTGAAACTCTCCTCCAACAGTTCGACATTCAATCCCATGATGTCTCCATCCCCTGTATGCGCACCTCAGTCCAATCCGGCCTGTTCCTCATCACACACCCGTCACAGATCGCACGTCACTCGTTTCACAGTCAGTCCGCGGCGGAAATCGCGTCCTTGACCTCCTGCTCGATGAGCAGCCGGTCGATGTCCAGCAGTGAGATCAGCTTGTCGCCGGACTTGCCGATGCCGTTGAGGAAGGTCACATTCACCTTGGCCCCGAACTCAGGCGCCGCCTGAATATCTTTCCTGTCAATGTTGAGTACATCAGAAACCGCATCCACGACCAGACCCATCACTTTGTCTCTCACCACCACCACGACAATGACAGTAAACATGGTGTAATCGATCGTCGGCAAGCCAAACTTCGTCCGCAATTCCACGATCGGCACGATGGTACCCCGGAGGTTCAGCACCCCCTTGATGTGCGGCGGAGTGTTGGGAATTTTCGTCACGGCCGTGTAGCCTTTGATCTCCTGTACGCGGAGAATGTCTACCCCATACAGCTCCTCACCCAGGCTGAACGTCAAAAACTGGCTGCCATCAGTGGTGAGTCCGATTTGCTGATTGCTCCCTGTGATTGTGTTCTCCAGTACTGCGGCCATTGGCGGCGCCTCCCTTCATAAGTCCACGTCCACATTGAAATCTTAGGACAGAAATCTCACACAAAAATGTGGCACACCTATTTATCGGCGGATTGAAAATACAGCTTGATAAGGGCGTTTAGCCCTACCAGCGGATGTATTCCCTGTCGGAACTGTCAGGCTATGACACCGCCGATTGAACTGATCTCAGAGGAGTCGCAAGAAAATTAGGAGAGACTCAGCGGATGCTGTGACGTGTTTACCCGGGAAGAATGTAGCCAGTGGAGGGCCGTGCTGGTCTATTCCTGATAGCACAGCCCTCCGGGGATGTAGATCTCTTCGATATGACGTATCGTGGCCCCTTAGCCACCCGCGCTGCCAACCGGTCCGCCGGGCATGGTCATGCGCCAGGGATCGAGCAGTTCAGTGAGGCGTTTATCGGACAGCACTTTTTGCTCCTTCGCCACTTCACGCACGGTCTTGCCGGACTTATAGGCATCCTTCGCCAATTTGGCGGCGGCCTCATAGCCGATCTCCGGCGCCAGGGCGGTGCACATGGCCAGGCTTTCCTCGATCAGGCTCTTGCAACGTTCCTCGTTAGCCTTGATGCCCTCGACGCACTTCGCCGCAAAGTTATTGGACACCGTCGCCAGCAACTCGATCGATTGGAGCAGGTTGTAGGCCATGACCGGCAGCATGACGATCAATTCGAAGTTGGCGGCCTGTCCGCCGACAGTCACGGTCACATCGTTGCCGATCACCTGCGCGCAGACCATCGTCACGGATTCGGCAATCACGGGATTCACCTTTCCCGGCATAATGGAGGAACCGGGCTGCGTCTCCGGCAGATTGATTTCTCCCAGTCCGCAGCGCGGGCCTGAGCCGAGCCAGCGAATGTCGTTGGCGATCTTCATGAGGCTCACGGCAATCGTCCGCAACTCCCCGCTCGCCTCGACCAGAGAATCCTGGGCCGACTGGGCCTCGAAGTGATTCTTGGCCTCCTTGAAGGTGCAGCCGGTTTCCTTGGAAATAATCGCCATGACTTTGGAGGCAAACTTGGGATGGCAATTCAACCCGGTGCCGACGGCGGTGCCGCCGAGCGCCACTTCGCTCAGGGCTTCCTGAGCGCGCTTCACCCGTTGAATACCCAGCTCAATCTGGCGGGCATACCCGCCAAACTCTTGCCCCAACCGCACCGGTGTCGCATCCTGCAAATGGGTGCGGCCGATTTTCACGATCTTGTCGAACTCTTTGGCCTTGCGATCCAGGGCCTTGTGCAGGCGGGTCAGTGCCGGCAGAAGTTCCCGCTGCATCATTTCCCCGGCGGCGATATGAATGGCCGTGGGAATGACATCATTGCTCGACTGCCCCAGGTTCACATGGTCGTTCGGGTGCACCAGCTTGCTGCCCCGCAAGCCGCCCAACAGTTCGGTAGCCCGGTTGGAAATGACTTCGTTGGTGTTCATGTTCGTGGAAGTGCCGGAGCCGGTCTGGAAAATATCGACCGGAAATTCGGCGTCGAGCTTGCCTTCCACCACTTCGGTCGCCGCCTGCTTGATCGCGTCGGCCGGTTTCTTGTCGAGAAGTCCCAGCGAATGGTTGACGGAGGCCGCCGCCCGCTTGATGAGCCCCATGGCCCGAATCACGGAACGCGGCATGCGCAACGAACTGATCGGAAAGTTTTCGATGGCCCGGGCGGTCTGCACCCCATAATAGGCATCGGAAGGGACGGCCAATTCGCCCATGGTATCGCGTTCGATGCGGGTGCCGGTGGCAGCCGAGGGGGTCACTCCTGACGACTTCTTCATAACCTGGTCTCCTCGCTAAATAGACGTGTGGACAAACGGAGGGCGCATCTTAAACGGTTGCCGGCTGGAAGCTCAAGAGTCCAGGGGGGAAGATTGCGGAGACTGATCCGCAGAAAACGAAAGGCCCGCCGGAGCGGGCCTTTCCTCAGACCACTGGTATCGGAACGGCTTACCCGACTTTCACTTCGATCGCGCGCGGCTTAGCCTTCTCGGATTTCGGAATATGCAGGTTCAGCATTCCCTCTTTGAATTCGGCCTTCACCCCGCTCTCGTTGACCTGATCCGGCAGTGAGAAGCTGCGGACGAACGTCCCGTACGACCGTTCGATCCGGTGATATTTCGTGGTCTTCTCTTCTTTTTCCTGACGGCGCTGTCCCTGGATGGTCAGGACGCCGTCTTCCAGCGTTACTTTCACGTCGTCCTTTTTCACTTCAGGCAATTCCGCCTTAATCACGTACTCACCCTCTGTTTCACTGATATCCACCGTCGGCACCCAGTCGGCCACCGTCAGCGTTTCCTTCCCGTTCGTCCGCAGCGCAGGCCGGGCAAACATGCGATTCAACCGGTCCGACATATCTTCCAGTTCACGAAACGGATCCCAGCGCATAAGAGCACTCATGGCACACCTCCTGAACTATGACGATGTTTAAATGGTTCGCGTCGGCGCCGCGCCTGTTGTTCTGTCTGGTCGAAAGATAATTTCGCACGGTAAAGAGTCAAGGGGGTGTCTGATGATCAGTCGCTAGCGTTGCGCTAGAGGCACATAGGGGCGGTTGTGTTCCCCTGAATAAATCTGATCGGGACGGAATAATTTGTTCTCGCGGAGCTGCTCCAGCCAGTGCGCCAGCCAACCGGACACGCGCGCCATCGCAAAGAGCGGGGTAAAGAGATCTACGTCGATCCCCATCTTGTCGTAGATGATGCCGGAGTAGAAATCGACGTTCGGATAAATTCCTTTCCCGTTGAGCGCCTCTCCCGCCGCACGCTCCACTTCCAGCGCCGTAGCATAAAGGGGCGACGGGCCGCACTCTTGAAACAGCCGCTCGCAGAGTCGTTGCAACACGGTGGCTCGGGGATCTTTCACTTTATACACCCGATGGCCGAAGCCCATGAGTTTTCGCTTGCCTCTCAGCTGTTCCTCCACATAAGGGCGCGCGCGGTCAGGGCTGCCGATCTCCCTGAGCATCTGAACGACTTCTTCGTTGGCGCCTCCATGCAGAGGCCCCTTCAAAGCGCCGATCGACGAGGCCACAACCGTATAGGGATCGGCGAGCGTGGACGCCGTGACAAGGCCGGTGAAGGTTGACGCGTTCATCGTGTGCTCGGCATGCAGGATCAGGCAGTCATCGAAGAAATCTTTCCAGAGCGGATGGGGCCTGTGCTCCGTGAGCATAAAGAGAAAGTTTTCGGAGAACTCCAAATCGTCCTGCGGCGGGATCGGATCATCGCCGTGGCGCAGTCTCGCCCAGGCGGCCACAATAGTGGGCAGCTTGGCGATCAGCCGCACGGCGGACCAATAATTATTTTGCCCATCCTTGACCTGCCGTCCGGGATAAAACATGCCGAGCGCGGCAACGGCCGCTTGCAGCGCATCCATTGGATGACCGTGTTCCGGAAGACATTTCAACAGATCAACGATGCGGAACTTGATGCGGCGATGATGGGAGATATCGTTCGTCCATTGCGCCAGTTGCGAGGCGCTCGGCAACTGACCGAACAGGAGAAGATAGGACGTCTCCAGAAAGGAGGATTGCGCGCAGAGCGTCTCGACACGGATGCCGCGATATTCCAGCACCCCCTGCTGGCCGTCCACATCGCTGATCGAAGAGGTGGCGGCAGGGACCCCCGCCAAGCCCGGCATGAAATCGTGTGGCATGCGGCAACCTCCCTGAGGTGATCGGCCAGAATCGATTCATGACGAGTGTATCATGAACGCGTAGTCGGGGATCAGCCGTCCTTGAATTGCCCCCGGTCGATTGGCATACTGTTTTCTCCGGTTGGTTGTTTCCGGAGTGCGGGAAGGGAATCCATACCATGCGCACGTCGATACTCTTGCTGGGATGCTTGCTGATCGGATGGGGAAGCGTGAAGACGACCATGGTCCTGGCCGAGGACGAGCAACTGGCCTATGCCGTCGTCAGCGAGACCCCCAAAGATAAGGCCAAAGTGCCAGCGAAAATCGCGATCGACGGAACCGTCTCGGACCTGAAGCTGCTGGCCTCAGAGACGATTCTCAGCAACCCCATCTGGAAGAAATTGGAAATTTGCCACGCCCTGAAACTGGACGGGCGGCGAGCCGGAGACGGGTTTCATGTGAGCTCGGTGCGGGCGATCGACGCCTCGCTCCTGCCCATGATTCTGCAAGGCTTTGCCGGGGATTGCCTGCTGAAAAAAGCGCTGGAAGTCGCGCCGCTGGTGGACTGATTATCCGCGGCACTCGTGGCAATGGGCCGGTTCGACCTCTGCATCGCGTTCTTCGGCAGTGAGCGGAAACAGCATCTCGCATTGGCCGCAGGGCCGGATTTCAAAATAGGCCACGCCTTTGTCGTCGATTTCCGTGGGGAGCAAGAGTTCAATCGGATCGTATCCGACCACCGCTCCATCGGAAAACTTCACCAGCGCGATGCGGTCGTTAAAGACTTCGAAGGTCGCCTCCTGCCCTTTCCGTGCCAGGAGATGGCCCAGCACGAATACCGGCTGTCCCTTCCGCTTCGTACGAAGTTCGCGCAAGGTATGTTGCGTGGAGGTCGCGCAGGAGAATTGGCCCGACGAACTGGTTCCAACAAGTGGCATAGCGTTCACACAAGCGCCCGGTGAATGACAATGGCTGTGAGGTCTAGCACAGCCGGAAAAATGGCGTCAAGACAGACGCCGCAGACTCAACAAAGGAGCGATCATGTCCGACATCACGATTTACCAGAAACCAACCTGTACCACCTGCCGCCAGACGGTTCAATTGGTCCGTGACAGCGGCGCGGACTTCACGGCCATCAATTATTATGAACAGCCATTTACCAAAACCGTGCTCAAGGGACTGCTGAAAAAAGCAGGCCTCTCGCCCAAAGACGTCCTCCGCACGAAGGAAGACATCTACAAGGAGCTGGGCTTGGCGAAGAAGAATCTCAGCGACGAGGAATTGATCGATCTGATGGTGCAATATCCCGACCTGATTCAACGGCCGATCGTGGTGAAGGGGGACACGGCCATCCTGGCCAGGCCGGCGGAGACCGTCAAATCACTCCTCTGACCGCCGCCCGCGAGGGCCCCAAGGGATTGGCTTGCCTGGCTATGACCAGGCGAGCTTCCCCGAGGCGGGATCGATCTTGACCGCCACCTCCCCGTTCAACACCTGGAGCAACAGATTTCCGAGCAACACCCGCCGCCACCCGCGCAAGACCGGCAAGTCCGGCGTGGCTCCCTGCGCCCGCGCATCGACCAGGGCCTGCAGATCGGACGTGGTCGCCAGGAGTGTCGGGGCAATTTCATGACTGGCGGCCTGTGCCTTCATGACCGCCTGAAGGAGTTCCACCATGCCGGTCGATTCCGGCTCGACCTTCCGCTCCTTCGGCACATCCGGCCATGCCGAAGCCGGAAGGGCCAGGGCTGCTTGCATCGTGGCGAGCAGCGTCTCCCCGTGCCGATCGACTTCTCCGCCATGCAGCCCGCGTACGGCACGCAGCTCGTCGAGCGAGCGCGGGGGGTGCCGGGCAAGCTGCAAGAGCACTTCGTCGCGCATGACACGGCCGCGCGGCACATTCCTGCGCCGGGCTTCGCTCTCACGCCAGGCCGCCAGTTCACGGAGCAGCGCAGCCGATTTGGGCTTGAGACTGTCCCATCCGCGAATACGCTGATACCGTTCCTGCGGTTCACGGCGGGTGTCGCCGACGGCGGTTTCCAGCCGGGAAAATTCCTCATCGGCCCATTCCAGCCGGCCGAGTTTATGGAGACGCGCCCGCAAATGGTCGTGAATCGCGAGCAGAAACTCGACATCTTCCAGCGCGTAGGCCAGCTGATCGGGCGTGAGCGGCCTGGCGCTCCAATTGGTGAAGGTATGCGCCTTCGCGAGTTTTTTCCCATGCACCCGCAAGACCAGATTGGCATAGGCGACCTGCGCGCCATACCCGACCATGGCGGCCGCGATCTGCGTATCGAAAAACGGCTTGGGAATCGCCCCGGCATGGGTCGCAAAGAGATCCAAGTCCTGCCGCCCGGCGTGGACGACCTTTTCAACCTGCGGATTGCGGACGATGTCCCAAAATGGCGCCAAGGCATGTGAATCCTGCAGCGCGGGAAAATCGATGATGGCCGAATGGTTTTCCGTGGCCACCTGGATCAGCTCAAGCCGGGGAATGAAGCTGTCTTCGCCGACAAACTCCGTATCCAGGGCGAGGCGGGATGCCGGAGCCAGCTGGTCGCATAACCGCTCCAGCTCGTCCGTTGTCTTGATATATTTCGTTGAATGCACGGCACTCCTGTTGATTATTCAGTCGGGTTATAAGACGCGTCCGCCTGCCGTGGCGGCTCCACATTGCTGAGACTCAAATATTCCTTCAGAAACTGATAGGCCTCCAGCATCCGCCGCAAGGCCGGCTCGGAACTCCGGTCCCCGTTATTGGCATCCGGATGCAGCTGCTTGGCCTTCTGCCGGAAGGCCGCCGTCACATCGGCCAAGGAGCTGCCGAATTCCACCCCCATGACGGCATACGCATCCATCGCGTTATTGATGCCGCTGGAACCTTGCGAGAGATCGCCGCTGCCGCTCGCGGCTTTCAGCATGTCGGCGAGGCTGACTTTTTTGCGGCGGCGGCGCGGCCGTTCGCGAATCTCGCTATCGAACTCGTCCCAGCGGTCCTCGACAAATTCCAGCCGGGATTCTAATCGCATGGCCCCGGAGAGATCCCGGACGATGCCGAGCTCCTCCTCGATTTCCAGCAACGACTTGATGACTTCCTCCAGCCCTTCTTCCACACGGAAAAAACTATCCACCCGTTCTTCCATCATCGTATCGACGGCGATCTCCAGGCTGTCTTCGGTCTTGGTGCGCAGCGAATCGATCCGCTTGCGCATGCCGCCCTGGAACTTGATGAATTTGCTTTGTGAAAAAGGCATGGTGTGCCGAGCCGCCGGCCCACGCATCTTAGCATAGCGCGATCGGACGGGATAAGTAGGTTGCGATCATGGGAACCGTATGCCAGGAAACCAGCCGCACAAGCAGTGCGGGAGAGGTCCCCCCCTCTTGTTGTCAATGAATTGACAGTTGACAATCGAAAGAATTTTGTCTACCGTACACGGCTAATTTGCCCGGCGTTGACGGGCACACAATCTAAACCTTTAAGGGGGATCTATGAAGAGCATGTTGATGGCAATCATGGCAGTGGCAGTGGCAATCAGCTTCACCGCACCGTCCTTCGCCGAAGAGAAGAAGAAGGAAGAGAAGAAGGGCGGCCACGTGGTGGTGTTCGGCGAAGAGAAGAAGAAGGAAGAGAAGAAGGGCGGCCACGTCGTGTTTGCCGAAGAGAAGAAGAAGGAAGAGAAGAAGGGTCACTAATCCGAAAACACCCTCGAGGTGTTTTCAGTGCGTGCCTCTGGTTTTTCGAAAGGCCTGCGATCTTCGGATCGCGGGCCTTTTTGTTGTGTGCCCCTACGAACCGTCTTTTGGCGCTCAGTCAAGCCGTTGACCCGTTCTCCCAGGCGATGGTACGGTCCACGCCATGAAGACACCAGGATCCAATCGACAGCCCAACCGCCTCGCACAAGAAACCAGTCCCTACCTCTTGCAACATGCCTATAACCCAGTCGACTGGTATCCCTGGGGCGAGGAGGCCCTGAAGGCGGCCAAGGCAACCCACAAGCCTATTCTCCTCTCGATCGGCTACTCCTCCTGCCATTGGTGCCATGTGATGGAGCGGGAATCGTTCGAAAACGAGACGATTGCCGCGCTGATGAACGCCAGCTTCATCTGCATCAAAGTCGACCGCGAAGAACGGCCCGATCTGGACGAAATTTACATGGCTGCCACCGTGGCGATGAATCACGGCCAGGGCGGCTGGCCGATGACGGTGTTCCTGACCCCCGATCAAGAGCCCTTCTTTGCCGGCACGTACTTCCCGCCGGAAGATCGCTGGGGCCGCCCCGGTTTCCCCACGCTGCTCAAGAAGATTGCCGACTATTGGACACAAGACGCAGCCGGTGTGCGCTCACAGGCCAGGACGATGACGGAGCGCCTGAAGGGCGAAGGCCGTATCCCCTCCCCCATCTCAGTCAGCGAATCCGCACTGGAAGATGCGGTCACGCAATTCAAAGAGGATTTCGACCAGACCTTCGGCGGATTCGGCGGCGCGCCGAAATTCCCGCCGGCGGCCGGACTCTCGTTGCTGCTCCGCTGTCATCGACGAACCGGCGATGCGCAGACGCTGGCGATGGTCACCAAAACCCTCGACATGATGGCAGCGGGCGGCATCTACGATCACCTCGGCGGCGGCTTTGCGCGCTACTCAACCGACGCCCGTTGGCTGGTTCCGCACTTCGAGAAAATGCTCTACGACAATGCGCTCCTGGCCCGCGTGTACGTCGAGGCCTATCAGGTGACGAAACACGCAACCTATCGCCAGGTGGCGTGCGACATCCTCGACTATGTACTGAGAGAGATGACCGGTCCCTCTGGCGGTTTTTATTCGGCGACCGACGCGGACTCCGAAGGGGTCGAAGGAAAATTCTTTGTCTGGACACCGGCCGAGGTGCTGGCCGCTGTGGGGAACGAGGAGGACGCCAGGCGGTGGTGCGCGTTGTACGACATCACCGAGGCAGGCAATTGGGAGCACCGCAGCATCCCCCATCGCTTGCGCCCGCTCTCCGAGGTGGCCAAGGACACCGGCTTGACTGAAGACGACTTGCTGAACACCGCGGCCCGCGTGAAGCCATTGCTCTATCGGGCACGGCAGCTCCGCATTCCCCCCGCACTCGACGACAAAGTCATTACTGCCTGGAACGGGATGATGCTGTCGGCCATGGCCGAGGCCGCCCGTGTCTTTCACGAGCCGCGCTATCGTGAGGCCGCTCAACGCACCGCCGACTTCCTGCTGGCGACCCATGCGCGAGAGGACGGACGACTGTTGCGCACGTCACGGGCCGGGCGCGCGCATCTCGATGCCTATCTCGAAGACTACGCCTATTTGGCCGAAGGATTGATCGATCTCTACGAAGCCGGCGCCTCCGAACGCTATCTGCAGACTGCCGCACAATTCGCAGCGCACATGGTGACAGACTTTCTGGATCCCGACCAGGGCGGGTTTTTCACCACGGCCAAGGGGCACGAGGCCCTCATCCTCCGCAGCCGCGAAGGAGCCGATGGCGCCACACCGAGCGGCAATGCCGTCGCCGCCTCCGCGCTCGCGCGGCTGGCCGGTCATTTCGACCGGCAGGATTGGCGTGACGCCGCAATCGGCGCCGTGCGCGCCTATGGGCGGCAGATCACCCGCTATCCCCGCGCCTTTGCCAAAAGCCTGGCCGTCGTCGATTTCTTGACGGAAGGCCCCCTCGAATTGGCCCTGGTGGGAGACGAACAGCAGGCAGAGTTCCAGGCGTTGCAACGGGCGGTCGCGGACGAATATCTGCCGAATCGGATCCTGGCGATGACTGGGCCGAATGCCACCTCCACCCTTCCCTTGTTACAAGGCAAAACCCTGGTAGCGGGTCAACCGGCTTTGTATGTGTGCCGAAATTTCAGTTGCCAGCAGCCTCTCACCAACGCTCAGGCTGTGGCCGGCAGGCTGCGTGCGAATCGGCCACAAACCCAGGCCTCACAGAGCACCACACACCATATCCTGCGTGGCACACCGTTGTCCGGCCACGCGACCGTGCAGGGCACAGCGGCCTATGCCGCCCGCATGGTCGGGCTTTCACCATCCGGTTCATTGGCGCATGGGTTCACCTCCCTCGGATCGACCGGGCTGACGATCTCGCGCCTGGGCTTCGGCACCTATCGGGTGGATACGAGAACCGCGGAACACCGCGACGCGTTGAAGAAGGCCCTCGCTGGCGGCTGCAATCTCATCGACACCTCGACCAACTACATGGACGGCGAGAGCGAGCGCCTCGTAGGCTCCGTGCTGGCCGAACTGGTGAAAGCCGGACGGATCTCGCGCGAGGAAGTCGTGATCATCTCCAAAATCGGCTACGTGCAGGGAGACAACTTGAAGCTGGCCGAAGCTCGGGAACGGTCCGGCCGTGCCTACCCGGAAATGGTCAAATACGGCGACGGCATCTGGCACTGCCTGCATCCCGAGTTTCTCGCGGATCAACTGGCTTTGTCCCTGGATCGCTTGGGTCTGGCGACGCTAGACGTCTGTCTCCTCCACAATCCTGAATACTTCTTATCGGAGGCGGCGCATCGCGGCGAGCGGAATCTTGCCCACCTACGGGACGCCTTTTACGAGCGGTTACAGCGAGCCTTTGGCTATTTTGAGGCCCAGGTCCAAGCCAGGCGCCTTGCCTACTATGGGGTCTCGTCCAATACCGTCACGTCCGCTCCGGATGAGCCGGACGCCACCTCGCTCGATCGCATGCTCCAGGCGGCACAGGCCGCAGCGCAGCAAGCGGGCCACGCCACTCACCATTTCAGAGTCTTGCAATGTCCCATGAATCTCTTCGAGTCCGGCGCCGCCCTCGTGGCAAACACCGGCGCACACAACGGCCAGACCGTGCTGGACGCCGCACAGCAGAGGAACCTGGCCGTGCTAGTGAATCGCCCCTTGAATGCCATGCCGGCCGGACGGGGCGGCTTGCTCCGTCTGGCCGATTTGCCGCTTGAAGATCAGCCGGTGGATTTCCCCGCGCAGCGTCAACGCGTCGCGGAATTGGAAGAGGAATATCGCCGGGTGATTGCTCCATCGGTCCAACAGAGCGGCCAAGGCATGGTGCCGTCGGAGTTCTTCAATTGGGCACACGAACTCGAACGGATTCATCCGCAGATTCAAGGGTTGGAGCATTGGGAACAGATCGAACATCAGATGATCGCGCCGCATGTGAACCAGGTCCTCCAAGCCCTGTCACGCCATCTGTCCGGGACCATGGCCGAGCAATGGGAAGCCTGGCGCGATCGATACGTGCCCGAGCTGCTGACGCTGCTGCGCGGGCTGCGCCGGGAAGCGACCGAGCGCAGCCGGCATCGAACCGCCCTGGTCACCGGCACACTCGATCCGCTCCTGCCGGCCGAATGCCGCGCCGAATCGCTGTCGCGCAAAGCCCTCTGGGTCCTGGCCAGCACGCCGGGCGTGACGGCGGTGTTGAACGGAATGCGGACTCCGGCCTATGTCGAGGATTCACTGGCGGTATTGCACTGGCCATTGCTGTCACCCATGACAGCTGTTTACAAAAGTCTCAAAGCTATCGCCTTTCCGTAACAATTGCAGTAGGCTGGGGACATCAAGCCAGGAGGTCCTCTATGCGAGCCCCCTCACACCTGATCATCTTGGGACTGCTTTCGCTCATCGCCGCCCTCGGAACGCAGGGATGCGCCACGCAATCCGGCACATCCGGCATGGAAGCCCGTGTGCCGGACGAGGAACGGATTGTGGATCCGGGGATTCGCGATCTGACCCCGAACGATTTCGCGACGCCGGCGTCACGCACAAGTCCGATGATGCGCGCGGAACTCACCGCCCGCAATGCGACCGGAGCGGCCCAAAGCTCCATTCTGGACGTGCTCTTCGATTTTGACCGCGCCACGCTGCGATCCGACGCGTTACCGGTCTTGGAAGCCAACGCCCAACGGTTGAAAGACGAGGGCGCCAAGCGCATTCTCCTCGAAGGACGGGGAGATGAAATCGGCACCGCCGCCTACAACCTGGTGTTAGGCGAGCGGCGCGCGAAGAGCGTGGAAGGATACCTTCATCAACTCGGGTTGCAGGTTGAATTGCGCACGGCCAGTTATGGCAAAGACCGCCCGCTCTGCTTCGATCACAGCCAAGCCTGCTGGCAAAAAAACCGGAGCGTTCATTTCGTCGTGAAAGAGTAACGGCGCAGCAGGCAGTGCGTCTCCTCATCGGCATCCGTCCCTCTATTCGTATCTTGCTGGCGGCTCATCGGCTGCATTGACAAGACAATGCCCCTTCGCTAAGGTCCGAGCCGCGCCTCTCCTCCTGACTCGGAGCCGCTAGTGCATGGCCAAACTCGCCGTCATCGACATCGGGACCAACTCCATTCATATGGTGCTGGCCGAGATCCTTCCGGACGCCAGTTATAAAATTCTCGACCGTTTCAAGGATATGACCCGGTTGGGCAACGGAGCCTTTACAGCCGGACGGCTCTCCGATGAAGCCGTGGGACGCGGGTTAGGCGTGCTCAAGACCCTTGTGACGCTGGCCCGCAATAAAGGGGTTGAGCGGATCGTGGCGGTGGCCACCAGCGCGGTGCGCGAGGCGAAAAACGGAGGCGATTTCGTCGATCTTGTTGAAGAGCAGACCGGGATCAAAATCCGGGTCATCAGCGGAACTGAGGAAGCCAGGCTGATCTTTCTCGGCGTGAAACACAGCATGGCGCTGTCCGAGCGCCCGACGATGGTTATCGATGTCGGCGGCGGATCCGTGGAACTCATCGTCGGCAGCGGCCGCGGATTGCAGCAGGCGAAGAGCATCAAGCTGGGAGCCATCAGGCTATCCGAGCAGTACCTGAAAAAAACACCGCCGACAGCGGTGATGCTGAACAACCTGGAAGAGAACATCACCGCGTCGCTGCAAGCGGTCCTCGGCGAGTTCAAAGTGGCACGCTATGAGGCCGTCGTCGCGACATCCGGAATGGCCGGCAACCTGGCCGAAATCATTCATCTCCATCGCACAGGCCGGCCGCTTCCTCAATTGAATCTGGCCACCGTCAGCCTGAAAGAAGTGCGCGCCATGGAGGCTCAACTCAGCCGGTCCTCGATCAAGGCTCGTCTGGCCATTCCCGGTCTTGATCCGAAACGTGTCGATACACTCCTTCCCGCCATCATGGTATTGCGCCGCGTCCTGGAGCTATCCGGCGCTGTTGAGATGACCCTCTGCGACAAGGCCATTCGGGAAGGCCTTATCTATGATTATATCGACCGCCATCGCGACGGCCTGAAAGCGGAACGGGACATACCCGACGTGCGCCGCCGCAATGTGATGGGGCTGGCCCGGCGCTGCCGCGCGCCGGAAATTCACTCCCGGCATGTGGCAGATCTGGCTCTGCGGCTGTTCGATCAGACAACGCCTCTTCATGGGCTGGGTGAACCGGACCGCCAGTGGCTGGAGTACGCCGCGCTGCTGCACGACATTGGCTACCTCATCAATCCCCGGCAGCACCATAAACATGCCTACTACCTGATCAAGCATAGCGACCTCGGCGGCTTGACGGCGGACGAGATCGACGTTGTGGCCAATGTGGCCCGCTATCATCGCCGGGCCTTGCCGACCATCAAGCATGAAGGGTTTCATGCGCTCACTCCGAAGCTGAGGCGCACCGTCCGCATGCTGGCCGCGTTGCTCCGCGTGGCCGACGCGCTCGACCGCACCCACTTCTCAGTCGTTCAGTCAGTGACGGTAAAAATCGGCCAAGCCCTCACAATCGCAGTCACCGTGAGCGGCGATGCGGAAATGGAACTGTGGACGGCAAACCAGCGGACAGACCTCATGGAGCAGGTCTTTCGGCGGCGCGTCCAGTTTATCGAAGTGGCCGGGAAGACAGAGAAGGAATGACTCTGTCCCGCTATAGCCAGCCGCTCCACAGGCTTATGGTAGAGCCGGTCACCTTCACCCCTCTCTCGCATGCAGAACGTATGAGCAGAGGTTGAATTCTTTTTCGTAACTTCTCAAGAATATTGCCTCATGCCCTATAACGGGTTAGTATAATCCCGAACCTCATGCTGTACGGCGATAAATAATTCTATGGGATTTGAAGCGAGTCATTCTCTGCGCCGCGTTGTGTTGGCGATGTACCTGTCGGTGGGGTTGTTTCTTGTCGCCCATTCGATCAATGCCTTTGTCGCAGAGTCACTCTATCTGCCGGCCACCACCGTGCCGGGCTCGGCTGCCGGAGGCGCTGCCGCATCAGTCTCTGTCCCTTCGTATCAACAAGCGATCGATCACATTCGGTCGAGCGGGCTGTTTGTCCTTCCCCCATCCGTAATGGGCATAGACACGGGAAATGTGAGTGTGCCGGCTCGCGCGTCATTGGGCGTCGCGGCCAAGCTGCGATTGATCGGCGTCGTCGTCGGCGACCAGCAGGGCACCTTTGCCATTGTCGAGGAGCTGACAAGCAAACGGCACATGCTCTATCGATTGCATGCGCAGATTCCGGATGTCGGCGAAGTGAGTGAGATTCGCCGCGACGGCATCGTAGTGCGCAGCGGTGAGCTTCAAGAGCTGCTGGAGCTGGCGACAACCGATAAACCGGCCTCCACTGCGCCAGTTGCCGGTGCGGCACCGCCTCCTCCTGCGTCCGGAGCTCCATTGCGGAAAGT
The DNA here is from genome assembly GCA_035968315.1 of Nitrospira sp. Lineage (NCBI taxonomy): Bacteria > Pseudomonadati > Nitrospirota > Nitrospiria > Nitrospirales > Nitrospiraceae > Nitrospira > Nitrospira sp. The sequence goes on along the minus strand of JAVYIN010000005.1, from coordinate 500,503 downwards.
GATCGACCGGCGGGAAGTCGAGCAGGCCATGGCCGATCTCCCCAAGCTCCTCTCGCAAGCCCGCGCGGTTCCCTACCTCGTCAATGGAGCACCCAGCGGGTATCGGATGGACTATATTGCGCCGGCCAGTTTCTATGAAAAGATCGGCATCCAATACGGCGATGTGCTGCAGCGGGTCAACGGAGTTGATGTGCGCGACCCCTCCACCATGCTCAGCCTCTTTCAACAGCTGAAGAATGAACGGACAGTCAAGGTGGATATGGTGCGGAATAACCAGCGGGTGACGGTCACCTACGATTTACGATAAGCGAGCCATCTCCGTTTGATCGATAGTGCTCTGTCAACCACCTGATATGGCATCTTCCGCCATTCGTATTATCCCTCAGGCAAAGATTCGCCGATCACGTCATCCACAGGAGCCGGCGATCTCTGCTCATTTTCTTGCTACGTAGAGGGCATGCAGAGTATGTTTGATCTAGTTATGCTTATTTTTCTATAAGTTAAGCGTCATTCAGCCAGCAGGGCATGCCACACAAGTGACTTGTTCCAATGTCGGATTTCATCATCACGTCGAACAGCATTAGATTATGCAAGAAGTCGTGAGCGACGAAGAGCAACCGGTACGATTCGGCAGACCGCTTCTCGGCAGAATCCTCGGCCAGAAGTTCAATCTGCTCGACTCCAAACTGAATGAGGCGCTGGCCTATCAGCGTGAGAAGGGCGGCCGCCTCGGCGAAGCCCTCCTGCATTTGCGCATGTTGCGTGAAGAAGAGCTGCTGGAGGCGCTGGCCGAGCAATTTGAACTGCCGTGGGTGCCTCGGCTGGATACCGCACAAATCGATCATGACCTGATTAAACGCGTGCCGATCGGATTCGCGCGGCGCTATCGTGTCCTGCCGCTCAGGCAGGAACATGGCGCCATCGTCGTGGCGACGACCGATCCGCTTGAAACAGTCGCGGTGGACGATCTTCGCCTCCTCCTGGGCATGCCGGTCCGGCCTGTCCTGACGACCGGAGTCGCCCTCTTGGCCTGTCTCAATCGTGTCTACGATGAGGCGGCCAGCCCTGCCGGCGCCGAACAAGTCATGGAAGATATTGCGGCCACGGAAAATCTCGATCAGCTGGCCCATGAACTCGATGAACCGCAGGATTTGCTCGATGCCACGGATGAAGCGCCGATCATCCGCCTGGTTAATTCCGTGCTCTTCCAAGCGGTCCGCCAGCGCGCCAGCGACATCCACTTCGAGTCCTTCGAGCGCGGGCTGGTGGTGCGATACCGCATCGACGGGGTGCTCTATCCCGTGCTCACGCCGCCGAAACGGCTCCAAGCGAGCATCGTCGCCAGAATCAAGATCATGGCCGGGCTGAATATTGCGGAAAAACGCTTGCCACAGGACGGGCGCTTCGCCATTCGCACGGCCGGCAAAGACGTGGACCTCCGCGTGTCGGTCCTCCCCACCTCGCACGGCGAGCGCGTCGTGCTCCGGCTCCTGGAGAAAGAAAACCGCCTGCTCAATTTGACGGAGATGGGATTTTCGGCCGACCGGCTCGCGGCCATCCAGCAAATGATTCAGCTTGCCCACGGAATTATTCTGGTGACCGGCCCCACCGGCAGCGGGAAGACTACGACCCTGTATGCCGCCTTGAGTCAGATCAACTCGCCGGACAAAAACATCATCACGGTCGAAGATCCCGTCGAGTATCAGCTCCTCGGCATCGGCCAGATGCAGGTGAATCCGAAGATCAATCTCTCCTTTGCCGCGGGACTGCGGTCGATTCTTCGCCAGGACCCCGATGTCATCATGATCGGAGAAATCCGCGATCGCGAGACGGCGGAAATCGCCATCCATGCGTCGCTGACAGGCCACTTGGTCTTTTCAACCTTGCACACGAACGACGCGGCCAGCGCCGCGACCCGGTTGATCGACATGGGGATCGAGCCGTTCCTCGTGGCCTCATCCGTCGTGGCCGTGCTCGCACAACGCTTGCTCCGGCATATCTGTCCCGACTGTAAACGCCCCTACAAAGCCAGCCTCGATGAACTGGCCAGGCTCGGCCTGGACGCCAAAACACCGATGACCTTTTATCGAGGCGCGGGCTGCCCGGCCTGCTCGCAAACCGGCTATCGAGGACGAACCGGCATCTATGAACTCCTGGTGCTCGACGACGAGATTCGCCGGCTGATCGGGACGAAAGCCGACGCCGCGGTGATCAAGCAGGCCGCCGTGGCCAAAGGCATGATCACCCTGAAGCAAGAAGGCGCCGCCAAAGTGGCCCAAGGCATCACCACGATGGAAGAGGTGATGCGAATTACCCAGCAGGAGATCGAACTCTAGCCATGCCGGTCTATCAATACCGGGGATATCGGAGCGATGGCGGTTCGGCCGCTGGCATTATCGATGCCGAAAGCGTCAAGGTCGCCCGCCTGAAGCTGCGCAAGGACGGCGTATTTCCGACCGACGTGGTGGAACAAAACCAAACCGGCGGCCGCCACATCACACGGGATCATGTGTCAGCCGAGAGTCCGCGTGGCCATGCCGCCGTGCTCTCCGCGACAGATTTGGCCATGCTGACCAGGCAGTTTGCCACCCTGCTCGTCGCCGGCCTTCCCCTCGTGGATGCATTGGGCGTTCTGATCGATCAGATGGAAAAGAAACAGGCCAAAGCGCTGCTGGCCGATGTGCGCGAGCAAGTGCGCGGCGGCAAAGCGCTCAGCCATGCGCTGGGATTCTACGAGAAGGATTTTTCGCCCATCTACGTGCACATGGTGCGGGCCGGCGAGGCAAGCGGCGCGCTGGACCAGATTCTCTTCCGGCTTGCGGAGTTTTTAGAGAAGCAACAGGCCCTCAGAAACAAGGTGACCAACGCCATTCTCTATCCGGCCCTCATGCTGATCGTCGGAGTCGGCGTGCTGTTTTTCCTCATGACCTTTGTCGTGCCGAAAATCACCGCGGTCTTTACCAGCATGAAGCAGGCGCTCCCCTTCCCGACTGTCGTGCTCATGTCGATCAGCCACTTCTGCTCCACCTACTGGCCAGTCATGGTACTGGCAGTACTTGGCGGCGGGCTGATGATTCGCCGGTATATTCAGACCGAATCGGGACACGTCATGGCGGACCGCCTGCTCTTGCGCATCCCGTTGATCGGCGAGGTCGCCCGCATGGTATCGATTTCACGGCTCACGGGAACCTTGGCGACAATGCTCTCGAGCGGAGTCCAGCTGCTCGAAGCGCTGGATGTATCCAAGCGCGTCATGAACAACCGTATCCTGGAAGAAGCCGTCGAAGGAGCCAGGCAGAACATTCGGGAAGGCGAGACGATCGCCGACCCGCTGAAGCGCAGCGGCCAATTCCCATCCCTGGTCACACACATGATCGCCGTCGGCGAGCGCAGCGGCGAAATGGAAGAAATGCTGCGGCGGATCGGCCAAATCTATGACGGAGAAGTCGAGCGAGTCATTACCCGGTTTACCGCGCTGCTGGAGCCGATCATGATTCTCGTCATGGGCGTGATCGTTTTTTTCATCGTGGTCGCCATTCTGTTGCCCATCTTCGAAATGGGCCAGATGGTGCGGTAAACCGTGACGCGTGATCGGTGATGGGGGGATGAGTTTGAAAGGGAGGCTTACGCATGAGTGACCGTCAGGAGTGGAGAAGCAAACCAATGACACGCAGAGGAAGAACACCATGGCAGATCCTTGCCTCGCGCCTCCTGCCTCGCGCCAGCGGGGGATCTGCCGGCTTCACCTTTATCGAAATCATGGTGGTGGTGGCCATTCTCGCCATTCTCGCGGCCCTGGTCGTTCCCCGGATCATGGGCCGTACCGATGATGCCAAGCGGACGGCGGCCAAAGTGCAAATCCGAAATATCGAGGGCGCGCTCCAACTCTACAAGCTGGACAACGGAATCTATCCCTCCAGCGAACAAGGGCTCAAGGCGTTGATCGAGAAACCCTCGGTCGGTGTGGTCCCCAAGAAATGGAAAGTTGGCGGCTATCTGCCGAAGCTTCCGGAAGATCCCTGGGGAAATTCCTATAAGTATGTCAGCCCCAGCCCGAAGGGCGACTATGAAATCACCTCCCTTGGCACAGACGGCGAAGTGGGCGGCGAAGGCGTGAATGCCGACATCACCAACTGGAATCTGGATAAGGATTAGATGTTAGGCATGAGGCATGAGGCACGGGGCACGGGGCAGAAGGTTCTTGCCCATTTATATAGAGTCGGAGGGACAACATCTTCACCCCTCGCCTCTTGCCCCTCGCCCCGTGCCTTGAGCACAGCGGGGTTTACCCTGCTGGAAATAATGCTCGTCATGTTTTTGCTCGTGGCCGTGCTGGGCATCGTCATCCCGCAGGTGAATCTGGGTGACAATCTGACCACCACCGGACGGAAGCTGATCGGAGCCCTGCGTGCGCTCCAGGGGATTGCGATGAGCACCCAAAAACCGGTGAAGCTCTATATGGACATCGATCGCAATACCTATTGGGCCATGACGCTGGAGGGGAAAGAGGAAAAGCTCTTGCTGGATGCCTCTTGGGCGGCGCCCCGCTCGCTTCCGGACAGCGTCCGTTTTACCGATATCGCCGCCGGCCCTGTCAAGCGCCAATCCGGGCGTATCGATCTCATGCTGTATCCGAATGGCCGGATCGACCCGGCGATTCTCCATCTGACCGATACGGGGAATAACATTCTTGGCATTGCCGTCGAATCGACGACCGGCGCGATCCGCACCAGCGACGAACGGATCGAGCCCCAACGGCTGCACAACATTCCCGATCGGGTGAAAGCCCTCCTCACGCCGGCCACCACGGTTGCCGCCGGAGGACGATTAGGAACGGCCAGGCCCTGACCCCATGACGGTATGGAATTGAAAATGGCCTCACGAGATCCGAAAGACGACCGCGGGTTCAGCCTCCTGGAGGTGTTGCTGGCCATGGCCATTCTGGCCATTGCCTTGCCGGTCTTGCTGGGGCTTAGAAATTTCGATCTCGATTTGCAGGCCCGTTCGGCGGAACTCACGGCGGCCACCCTCCTGGCCCAGGAAAAGCTGCTGGAAACGGAACTCTCCCACGCCTTCCCCATCGGTGAAACCACCGGCGATTTTCAGGCCCCGCCGCCCGGAGTGCCCGCAACCGCTGAACTGGCGAATCGGGCAAGCGGGTATCGATGGAAACGGAGCATTATGCCAACGCCCCTGGAACTGATTCGGGAAGTGCGCATTCAAATTACCTGGCCCCGCGGCCAGAATGAAGAAACCCTTGAAGTGAGCACCTATGTCTTTGCCGGCCTTACGTTTTAAAGATGACGCCGGGTTCACGCTGATCGAGGCGCTACTGGCCGTCGCGCTCTTGGCGACGATCGGGGCGATCGTGTTTGGATCGTTGGTCACCACGACACAAGTCGTCGATGCCGGACGCGCCGCCGCAACCAAGGAACAATCGATCCGGCGAATCCTCCGTCTGATGGCGGAAGAACTCTCGATCGGCGTGCAGGAAACCACCTATCCCTGGTCTGGTATGAACGGAACACACAATGGCCAGCCGGCCGATACCCTGGCCTTCGTGACGCTCAGCGACGGACTCGGAATCCAGGCGGGACAAGAAACCGACCGGCTGCGCGTGATCTATACCAGAGAAGGGGACCGGCTCATCCGGTTTGTCCGGCGCAATCTCTATGGCCTGACCGAGGAATCGCTCGAACAGGTGGACCTGGCCAACAATGTCGCCGGATTCAACATCCGGTACTACAGCGGACAAAGCCGCACCTGGACCGATGAATGGCCGGCGGCCGGTCCGATGCCGGCGGCCATCCTCGTGGAAGTGACATTCCAGGAACCAGGAACAGGAGCCGAACCCTACATGATCCGTGAATGGATCACCGTGGGTGTCTCATGATGGTCTGGCCGGGAAAGAATCTTGCGGCCTGGAAAGAACCCTTGCTCTGGATCGGCGGAGGGCTGGTAACGTTTGTGCTCTGTCTCGGACTCACCTTCCCCTACAGCGCGCTGCAAACCCGGCTCATCGGAGAATTGCGCCGGGCCACCGGTGTCGACGTGCAGGCCGCACAGTGGTCGATCGGATTTCCCTTGGCCTTGGAGTGGCGCCAGATCACGGTCTCAAAACCCGAGTGGCCGCCCATTCAGATGGGAACCGTGCGCGCGCAAGTGAGCGTGCTCAAAGCCCTGACCGGCGGCCTCATGCTTGATCTCGCCGCGCAGATCGCACCGCACTCGCCCGCGCAAGGGACCATGACATCGACGGTCACCGCATCCTCCTGGGCCTTCACCGGCCCATTGGAGATGAGCGGAAAAATGAAGCAGGTGGATTTGGCCAAGCTGGCTCAGCCCTATATCAGCCGCGGAACCCTCTCCGGCGAATTCAAACATCGGCTGGAGAACCTGCCGACGCCTTCGTCATCCTCGTTTGGGGAAGGCACCTGGAAAATAGAGGCCACCGACCTCCTGCTCGATCAGATTCCGATGGGATACGGCCGCACCTTTTCCCTGGCCCTCAATGCCGTATCGATTGGGCTCGCCTGCCGGGAGCAACTCTGCACCGTGACGGAACTCAAAGGCGAGGGCCTCGATGGATCCTTGTCCGGGGAGGGCACGATCACGATCCAGCTGCCGATCCGGCAGAGTCAGCTGGCCTTGTCGCTGACCATCGTGCCAGGGCCTGGATTTGCAGCCAAGGCAGGCCCTCTCGGCATTCCACCCCTTCCCCCGGGAACGCCGTTTACGTTTAAAGTGCGGGGAACATTGGCACAAGCCAGGCTGGCATTGTAGAGTAGGCAAAGGTACGCACGTAGAATCGGAGCGACAATGGGCATTGCGACGGAATGTGTGGGATTGGATATCGGCCAAACCGGCCTGAAGGCGGTGCGTTTCCGCCGCCGGCTGAGCGGGCGAGAAACCATCGACTATTTCCATCATCCCATGCCGTTTGCCAGGCCGGAAGATCTTGAACCGGCTCGCCGGGTGCAGTCGCTGCGCGGATTTCTCTGGCAGAACGGCCTCTATGCCACGGATCGGCTGGTAACGGCGATCCCCTGCCAGGATCTGTTCGTGCGGACCTTGTCGTTTCCGTTCAAAGACGCCAATAAACTGTCGCAAGTCGTGCCCTTCGAGGTGGAAAATCTTGTTCCAATGGCCCTGGAGGACTTGACCATCGGAAGTCTCCTCTTGCCACCAGGCATGGACGCGGCAGGCGATCTCCGTCTGACAAAAGGATCCGACGTTCTTGTGACGGCGGCGCCAAAGAATAAAATCTCCGAACATCTGCGTTTTCTCGCCGAAGCCGACCTGGAGCCGGACGCCATCAACGTCGATGCCATGGCGCTGTTTTCCGTCACACAATACCTGCGCCAACAAGGAGGCTTGGTGCCGCAGGATCTGGCTATCATCGATGTCGGAGCGTCCAAGACCACCCTCTGCCTGATCCACGAAGGACGCCCGGTCGTCTTGCGGACCATTCTCTGGGGCGGCAATCACCTCACCCACGCGCTCGCGGCACGATATGCCTGCAGCTTTGCCGACGCCGAGCGGCGCAAGCGCACCTTGGCGGTGCAGCAAGTCGAGGCCTGGCTCGAACCGCTTCTCAAAGAATTACGCGTCACACTGCAAGCCTATGAAGGCACCGAACGCGGACGGCTGTCCCATTGCTGGGTATCGGGCGGCGGCGCCAAGCTCAAAGAAATCGGCGGATACCTTGCGCAGCATCTGGGGCTCTATCCCGTCGGCCCCAGGCAAGGATTTGGCGCCGCCAGCCCACGCGCGTTCTCCATCGCCTTCGGGCTGGCCATTCACCCCAAAATCGTCCGGCCTCGCTGGCGCTTCAAGCCAACCCCCGCCGGGCTGGCGCTCGATCTGAAGGCGGTATCCGACGCGGCGGCGCCTCAAACAGCCACGTCGGCCCAGGACCGCCGGCTGGCCATATTGGGTGCCGTCCTGCTGGGAGCCCTGGCCCTTGCCGACGGCGTCGTCCACCTGACCCTCAAAGAACAGCGCGTGGCGCAATTAAAGCAGGCCTTGCAGAAACAGTACGAACAGGGCTTTGGGCCAGGCGCGGCGCCCGGCGAAGAATTGGATCAAGCGCGCTTCCGCATTGCCTCCGTTGAAAAGTCGCTCTCCGCCATCGATAGTTCGCAGGGACAGCTGTTGGCGACGATGGCCACATTTATAAAACAGTTGCCGGCCGGCATCGCGGTCAAAGTGCGGGAATTGACCATCGATGGGGGGCTCGTACTCCTGGAGGGCGAAACCACCTCATTTGAAGCCGTGGAAAAAATCAAACAAACCTTTTCATCCGGCAGCCAATTCAAAGAGGTGGCCGTCAGCGAGACCCGGGTCGGAGCCTCGCCGAACCAGATCGTCTTCCGCATGACAGCCACGGCGGTGCAGCCATGACGCCGCAATTGCGCGAACGCTGGAAGCAACTGGCCACGCGCGAGCGGACCCTGCTCATGATCGGGGGCGCCGTCACCGCCGCCAGTCTGCTGTTCGTGCTGGCCATCGATCCCCTCCTCTCCACACTGGACCGTTTGGACCGGCAAGCCGCGAAAAAACACAAAGAGAGCGGTGAATTGGCTCTGCTCGCGCAGGATTACGCCGCGAAACAGGCGCGTCTCACTAAAGCTGAAAGCCGTATGCCGGCAGCCGACAGCGGATTTTCCCTCCTGGCCTTCATGGAAGACGCCGCGACGACGGCGCATATCCGCGACCGCATTGCCGGCATGCAGCCGCAACAGCAAACCCTGCCGCAAGGCTATCAGGAAACGGCGGTGGACTTGCGCCTCGAAGGGGTCCAATTGCCAGAGCTGCTGGCCTTGCTCCGGGAGATCGAGCAGGCTCCGTACGACCTTCACGTGCGGCATTTCCAAGTGCGGCCCAAGTTTGACAACCCCATGAATCTGGATGCGACGATTCGCGTGCTCAGCTTTGTGAAAGGATAACGATCGACCGGTCTGACGGCTCCCAATGCAACGCTCCACACACACAGTGCTGCGGCCAAAAGACGAACGGGGCGTCGCCCTCCTGCTAGCCCTCCTGATCCTCACCCTGCTGACCGCGCTCATTCTTGAATTCGACGCGGAAGCCCGCCGGGAATATCGCGATGCCGCGGCATTCCGAGATACCTTCAAAGCCAGAACCCTCACACGGGCGGCGGTGCAAGCGGCCCGCGCCGTCTTGCAACAGGATTTCCTCAAAGACAAAATGGCCGGCGAGGCCTACGATGCGCCCACCGACCTCTGGGCCATGCCGATCACAAATTACGCCATCGGGGACGGGTTGTTGAGCGCCCAAATCGAGGACGAACGGGGCAAGCTCAACCTCAACGATTTAGCCGCCAACGCCGGTGACGAACTGCAACGCAAGGCCAAAATCCAGCGATTCAAGCGGCTGTTCGAACTGATGCAGCTCAATACGGATCTCGTCGATGCCCTGGTCGATTGGGTCGATCAAGATGAGAATGCCGAACCGACCGGAGCGGAAAGCCTGTATTATCAATCGCAGCGGCCGCCCTACCGCGCAGCCAACGCGCCCCTTGCCAGCCTCAATGATCTCCGCCTCGTCAAAGGCTTCACGCAAGACATGATCGACCGGCTCGCGCGCTATGCCACCGTGTTCCCTCAGGAGGGCAACGGCTTGGTCAACCTCAACACGGCCGACCCGATCGTGATCCAATCGCTCGACCCCGCGATCTCCCAGGCGATAGCGGCAGAAATCGTACAAGGCCGCCCCTATAAGAAGAAGGAAGATCTGGATCGCATCGGCAGCTTTCAGGAAATCGGCGCAAAGTTGCGCGCCTCGCAGAGCGGATACGACGTGAAGAGCGACTTCTTCTCCAGCCGTCTCTCGGTCACGGTCAACGACGTGACCAAAACGGCCTGGGCCGTCCTGCATCGCGACCCCAGCAGAGGCGAGAGCACGGTGTTGTATTTAAGAGTATTCTAGCCACCTGAAAAACCTTCACGCTTCCCGATTACTTCGTTTCAAACGCATATTTAACATCCCTGTAACATTGAGGTTACGCTCCTGCAACCCGCCGCCGGTAGAGTCCGTCTCGTGATAATCGTCAACCATGTACACAGGGAGGATATGGGGATGCGAGCACACTCTTACCACACAGTGCGGACACAATCGGCCATGGTGCTGGGCCTGTCAGCAGTGCTGGCGCTAGCCTGCTGGACAACCGAAGCCAGGGCTGAAATCGCGGGACCGTTGTCGGCAGTCGGCGCCGACGCCTCGTTGTCCCATTACAATCCTTCCGCGCAAGTCTCCGGCAGTCTCAAAGTGCAAGGATCGGAAACCATGTATCCCCTGCTGAATCGTCTCAGCCTGGAATTTCAGCGGCGGCAGCCAAAGGTAGGGATCGAGGTGAAAGGTGGCGGATCGACCAAGGCGGTCGCCGACTTTCTCCAGCCGCCCCTCAGCAAGACCGGCAAAGTCATGCTGCAGGAAGAACGGGCCAAATACTTCACCCTCATGACCACCTCGCGGGAACTGTTCGATGCCGAAGTCAAAGAGTTTGTGGCCCAGCATGGCTATGAACCGACAGCGGTTCCGGTTGCGGTCGACGCAGTCGCGCTCTACGTGCACAAGGACAATCCGCTGCCTGGTCTCACGCTCGATCAGGTGGATGCCATGTTCTCGACGACCCGCAATCGTGGCTACAAATCGGCACTTACCCAATGGGGACAGCTCGGATTGACCGAAGGATGGGAGAAGGCGCCGATCCAGCTCTATGGGCGCGACCGGAAATCTGGGACCAGAGCCTTCTTCCAGGAACATTGCCTGGCCGGCGGCGAATTCATGCCAGGCCTGCACGAAGATCCGGGCGCGGCGTCCGTGATTCTGGACCTGAGCCGCGATCAATTGGGAATTGGCTATAGCGGACTCGGGCTCCAAGCCTCCAGCGTGCGGCTCGTTCCGCTCGCGGAAGCAGCCGGCATGCCGTTTGTCACGCCCTCGGCTTCGACCGTGGCGGATCAGACCTATCCCCTGCGGCGAGTGCTGTACCTCTACATCGATAAAGACCCGAAAACGCCACTCCCGGCTGCCGCGCAGGAATTCCTGACCTTCATCATGAGCCAGGAGGGACAAGAGGCCGTCATGAAAGCCGGCTTCTTCCCCTTGCCTCCCGTGCAAGCGGCCAAGAGCGCCGTGGCATTAGGGCTCACTTCAGCAAAATCGGCGGTTCAGTAGGTCGATGGGACGGACCCACATCGAATCCGCATATGACGTTCTTACAGCAACAGAAGGAGATCGAGATGAGAGGACTTCGTAGAATGGCCGGTATCGCCCAGATCGCGGCCCTGGCCCTGATCACGGGAGGACTGTCGGCCGCCTATGCCGAAGACCCACGCCCCGTTCAGTCCCCGGCGCAAGACGTAACGGTACAGGCTCCAGCCGCTAGAGAACTCCCGCCGGGCGGCATCTCGGTCGAGGATCTGCTCCTCCAAAAGGGCACGATCACGATGGATGAGTGGATTCAGATCCGCGCCGAGCAAGAATACAAAGTGGCCGATCAGACCAGACGGCTCGATTCGGTGGAAGAATGGAAATCGAAAACCGAACTGCTGCCGCTTCTTCGGGACAAAGTCAATTTTGGCCTCAACGCCCTACAGTTCCTCTATGGCCATGTCGATGCCAAAGTGCCGGAAGGCAAGAGCCAGGACAGTTTCTCGATTCGCCGGTCAGAAATGCTGTTTTGGGGCAAAATCAGTGAAACGATTCCACGCTGGCATATCTTGATGGAGTTCCAGAGCATTAACTTGACAAAGGACACTCCAAATACCGCAACCGGGGCTGGAACACCAACTTCTGCAACCTTCTTTCGAGAAACCTACGTGGACATCCGGCCAGTCCAATCCTGGGCGCCCAACCTCAATATGATCCGGCTCGGCATCTTCCGGATGCCCTTCGGTATCTTCACGGAAACCTCAGGAGGGTTGCGGGATATCATCAGCTCCCCCTACCTCACATCAGTCGGAGGTGGTGCATTTGGATCCACTCAAGAAAAGCACAACAAGAACGGCACAGGCGGCGCGATCGACTTCTTGCAAGAACGCGACTATTTCGCTGACGTGCGGGGGAAAATCGCCAATCGCCTCGAATATGTCGTCGGCGTGATGAACAACAACAACTTCCAGGCCAATTCCCTTGTGAGCACCACATCAGGGATCGGCGGCGGCAATCAGCCCAAAGCCTTTTACAGCCGGGTGCGATTATTCGGCAACGATGTTTCCTTTGTGAGTTTCACGACCATACAAGGCGAATCCAACAATGCCGGCACCCTGATCAACGGCCGCGGGAAAGGCGCCTTCGACCGGTACGGTGTGGACTTCCGCTACACATCGAAAATACTCCCGGGGTTTGTGGTGCAGGGAGAATATTGGCAGGGACACGACGGAGCCAACGCTACAACTGTTGGTGTGGGCGCCAACGGATCCTGCCTGACACAGAGCATTTGCGGCGGGTCCGGCGCACCAGGCATGCACCGGCGCACCTGGTATGTGCTCACCAAGTATCTCATCACCAGCGGGCCGCTGGAAAACTTTGAACCGACCTTCATGTATGAACAATTCGACCCCAACACCTGGATGTCCAACGACATCTATACGCGATCGATCGTCGGACTCACCTACTACTTCGAGAACTTTCCACCCAAGGTGCAGTCCAAGATCCAATTCAACTACGAGTTCCGGCACCACTCAGGCTTGGGAACCGGACCGAACACACCGGCCTACGACTCCAAGTCTGATCCGTTTGCGCAAAATGCCTTCTTTGTCCAGTTCCAAGTTCGCTTTATGTAATGCACTCACTGGAAATGCGCGCGCACCTGATTTTTAGCATTGCATTGTCTCATGGCTCGGAGTAAGGAGGAGATATGAAATTCGTCACCTTGAGCACGCTACTACTCGCCGGCTTGACTCTCAGCGCCTGCGCACCGACGGCCATATTTCCCCCTGACATCGTGAAGGGGGTGGATCCGAACTTCGACTTTGCCCGGTGGCGCATGGTGCCGAACCAAGCCGAAGCGAAAAAGATTCAACTGGGCGGGCGGATTGTGAATGCCGAGACAAAGGGCGAGAAGGTGACTGTCGTCGTTGCGCAACTGCCCATCGTCGAACATCCCGCCTATGGCCCCAAGGATACCGGGAAAAGAAGCGGCGAGTTTGCGGTTACCTATCAGGGAAAAGTCGATTCGACCTTTCTCCAGCCGGGCAATCGCATCATGGTCATCGGCACGACCCACGCGCCGATGGTCATCAGTGTTGACGACCTCCCACGGAGCCTTCCCACGGTCGCCGCAACCTGTCTGCATTTCTGGAAGACCGGCGGCCGCGACATTGCCGATTTTCCCTCGTACGGCGCCGGATATGAAACGCTGGAAGAAGAAACGGTGTGCGCCACCACCCCCTAGCAGGTGTTGAAATCGTCGCATCACGAAACGCACCACACCGTTCGATCAGCCCATGGCGAATGCCTGCCGCCGCCATGTGCCTGATCGGTGTGGCCGGTTGCGGATACGAGGCCGCGCTCCAACGCGAGACGCCAACTGGAGGGCTGGTGACCTTCTCCGTCCAATCGGAAGCCGATGTCCTCTCCTCGGATGGACGGCGAGAGGCGCTTCGCATCATGCAAGAGAAATGTCCGTCTGGCATACAAATCCTCAAAGAGGGCGACGTCCCCAAGGTCAGCCGGGCAGCCGATCGCGCCTGGGGACCGCAGATCGGCACCGATCGAATCTGGGGGATTCAATTCACATGCAAATAGGCAGGCTCGCTCAACGCATTCTCTTGTGCGGCGCGCTTGCAGTGGGCCTGGAGAATCTTTCAGGGTGCGGCCTGCTGAACAGCGAGCGCGTGCTGTATGACCAGCAGGACCTGCGCATCGGACTTGAAGCCGATCCCACAGTCTCCCGCTCAGGCCATCAGGCGCTCAATGATCATCCGGCACATCTCACCGACGCCGATCTCCGCGCCTTGCTCCAGATTATTCAAGTCAGCGGGTGGAGCGGAACGCTTACAGGCCTGATTGACACACCACGGCCCGTCCCCCTGTTTACCACACGACAACTCTCAATCATCTCAACAGTCCTGGTCTCGGCCTTCCGCGAGGCCAAACCGGCCGAACGAATCTTCTTCTCTTTGCCCAAGCCGGATGTCTCGTACAGCGAAGAGCGCACCGTCGGCGCCCTGTTTCTGCGAGGACGCTATCTGCACGTGGTCCTCACAGACCATTCTGCGTTCATGCAGGCCGATACCGCCGGGGGAGACCTCCGGGATATTCGCGATACCAAAGGTATGAAGCTCTGGGTCTCAGGCCCCGCTCAAGCCGCGATGGTGCCCGATCTCGACGAGCCGCAATGGGCGCCATTTGAAACCGTGCACCTCTCCCTGAACGTAAAAGACACTCTGGCGCAACTGGCCGCGCCTCTGCCGGCCCGAACACATCGTGGCTCCTCAGACTCGCCGCCCCTGGAAGCACCGTCTCCTCAGAAGACAGAGCAGCCTCGCGCGGCCTCGGACCATCTGCAACTCCAAATTCAAGAACTGACCAGCTCCAACCTGGAACTGCGCCGCCGTCTCGAGGAACAAACCAAGGCCATGGAACAGTTGAACCGCCAGATGGAACAACTGCGCCTGGACCTTGAGTCCGCCAAGCCCAAGAAACAGCCATCACGAAAATCCCCCGCCCAATAATTCTTTCTCCGCCAGTCTTCCCTCGCAGGCCAGGCTCGACGGAAGCCGGCTGCCGCCGTCCATATTCTCGCCGCCCATTCACCTGATTCAGATCCCGAGCCTCCGATCCACCAGCAGAAAAACGGAATGCCGGCCGGACAATGTTAACACCGAATTAACACCACGGTAACCTCACCGGAAGCCCGCTTGAGTATCCTGGCGCACATAGTCTTCATGCAGATCGACAAACAGAGATAGTCGAGGAGGCGCCATGCAATTCATTCAATCCTATGGAATGAGAGCGGTAATAGGCCTGGTTGTGCTGGGGCTCTCGGCTTGGCCCGCAGGTCCCACACAGTCTGAAACGACCACGCTGGTCAAGGTCGATGGATCGAGCACGGTGTTTCCCATCACCGAAGCGGTGGCCGAAGAGTTTCAGAAGGAGACGCGCGGATCGGTCCGGGTCACAGTCGGAATCTCAGGAACCGGCGGGGGATTCAAGAAATTTTGCCGCGGGGAAACCGACGTGCAGGATGCCTCCCGCCCTATCTCAGCCAGCGAAATGGAAGCCTGCCGCGCCAGCGGCATTCAATACTACGAATTGCCGATCGCCTTCGACGCGCTGACCATCGCGGTGAGTCAACAGGCAACTTGGATTGATTCGATCACGGTCGCGGAGCTGAAAAAGATCTGGGAACCGGCCGCCCAAGGACGTGTGATGAAATGGAATCAGATCCGCTCCACCTGGCCAGATCAGCCGCTGAAACTCTTCGGCGCCGGTTCGGACTCCGGTACCTTCGACTATTTCACCGAAGCCGTCGTCGGCAAAGCCAAAGCGAGCCGCGGCGATTATACGGCGAGCGAAGATGACAACACGCTGGTGCAGGGCATCTCCAACGACAAACAGGCGCTGGGCTATATTCCCTACGCCTACTTCGAGCCGAACAAGAAGCGATTGAAAGCCGTCGCGGTGGACGGGGGATATGGACCGATGCGGCCGTCGAGAGAGACCGTCGAAAACGGATTGTATCAGCCGCTCTCCCGCCCGATGTTCATTTATGTGAATGTACCAGCGGCCAGCAAGCCGGAGGTGAAGCGCTTCGTCGAGTTTTATCTGGCCCAGGCTCCGACCTTGGTGCCTCAAGTGAAGTATGTGCCGCTCCCCAAAGAAACCTATAGCCTCGTGCTCTCGCATTTTCAGAAGGGAAAACTGGGAACAGCCTTTCAAGGCCATTCCACCATTGGCTTGACCATCGAAGATCTCCTGAAACGGGAAGCGACGCTCTAAGAGTATTTCAGATGGATGCTGATGTGGTGAAAGCCCAGGTCTTCAAAAAGGCCGCCGCCTCTCGGAGGGCCGCACTCCTGCCCCCCCGCGTCAAGGAGAAGGGCATTGAGCTGCTGTTATTCCTGGCAGCCTTAACGTCCGTGGCCATCACCGTGGGCATTGTCGGAGTGCTCGCCTACGAGTCATTCGCCTTCTTTCGGCATGTCTCGTTCATCGAGTTTATGACCGACCGGCAATGGACGCCCCTCTTTGCCGAGCCGCATTACGGCATGCTCTCGCTGGTGTCCGGTACGTTGGTGACGACAACCGTCGCCCTGCTCGTCGCAATCCCGTCCGGCAGCCTGATTGCGATCTACCTGAGCGAATACGCGCCGCACCAGGTCCGCGAGGCGGTCAAGCCGGCTTTGGAACTCTTAAGCGCCGTCCCCACTGTAGTCTATGGATACTTTGCGTTATTGTTCGTGACTCCCGCCCTTCAAAAGCTCTGGCCGGATCTTCCGGGCTTCAATATGCTCAGCGCCGGACTGGTCATCGGCATCATGATCGTGCCATACGTCAGTTCCGTCAGTGAGGATGCGATGCGCGCCGTGCCGGTCTATCTTCGGGAAGGCGCCTATGCCCTGGGCGCCACCAAAATGCAGACCGCGCTGCGGGTAGTCGTTCCCTCGGCGCTCTCGGGGATTGCCGCCGCCTATGTGCTGGGCGTCTCCCGCGCAATCGGGGAAACCATGGTGGTGGCGATTGCCGCCGGCATGCAACCGACACTGACGTGGAATCCGCTTGAACCGGCCGCCACGATGACGGCCTATATCGTGCAAGTCAGCCTCGGCGATGTGCCGCACGGCAGCATCGGCTATCAAACGATTTTTGCGACAGGTCTGACGCTCTTATTGATGACACTGGTGTTTAACATTGCCGGCCATGTCCTCAGAAAACGCTATCGACAAGTCTATTAAGCCCGCCTCGTTGCGAGGGATCATCGCGCGCCACAAGCGCGCTGATCTGCTCTTTGCGCTTCTGGGACTGATGGCCATGCTGGTGGCACTCGCCGTCCTACTGGCCCTCCTCGGTCAGCTTGCCTTGGATGGCATCGGCCGCCTGTCCTGGCAATTCCTGACCTCCTTTCCGTCGCGGTTTCCAGAGCAGGCCGGCATTCTGAGCGCCTGGATCGGGACCCTGCTCGTCATGTTCCTGACGGCACTGACCGCGGTTCCGTTGGGACTGGGGGCGGCTATTTATCTGGAAGAATACGCGCCCAGGAATTGGATGACCGACCTGATCGAGATCAACATTGCGAACCTGGCCGGCGTGCCATCGATCGTCTATGGCCTGATGGCACTCGGGCTGTTCGTGTACGAATTTCATCTGGGGCAGAGCTTCCTGACGGCCGGCTTGACCCTGGCTATGCTGATCCTGCCGATGGTCATCATCGCCACGCGTGAAGCGATTCGGGCGGTGCCGCCGCAGATTCGGGAAGCGGCCTACGCGCTGGGCGCCACGAAATGGCAAACCGTCAAGGATCATGTGGTGCCCTACTCGATGGGCGGAATCCTCACCGGGTTGATCCTCGCCCTGTCGCGGGCCGTCGGCGAAACCGCGCCGTTGTTGACCGTCGGGGCCTTGTCCTTCATCGCGTTTCTTCCGCATCCCCCCTGGCAGCCGGAGAGGCCCTTTGTGTCGTTCGAGTGGATCTTCGATCCGTTTACCGTCATGCCCATTCAAATGTTCAACTGGGTGTCCCGTCCACAGGAAGCCTTCCATCTGAACGCCGCTGCCGCAGGAATCGTGCTGCTCCTGATGACCCTGGCCATGAATGCGCTTGCGATCGTGATTCGGGCGCGTTTCAGAAAACGGATCCATTGGTGATGCGATGACAATCACAGCCGAAGTCCGCCCGCCCTTGAAAGCTGAAGCAAAAGGCTTGAGCTTCTATTACGGGAGCGTCCAGGCTCTCAAGCAGATCTCCCTGGCGCTTCCCGAACGCCGGGCGACGGCCCTCATCGGCCCGTCCGGATGCGGCAAGACGACCTTCCTGCGGTGCCTCAATCGCATGCACGATTTATATCCCGGCAACCGGTACGAGGGCGAAGTGCGGCTCTATCCGGACGGGATCAATCTGATTGCCCAGGACGTGGATCCGATCGAAATCCGGATGCGCCTCGGCATGGTGTTTCAAAAACCCA
The DNA here is from genome assembly GCA_035968315.1 of Nitrospira sp. Classification (NCBI taxonomy): domain Bacteria; kingdom Pseudomonadati; phylum Nitrospirota; class Nitrospiria; order Nitrospirales; family Nitrospiraceae; genus Nitrospira; species Nitrospira sp. Next base: position 482,348 of record JAVYIN010000005.1, on the reverse strand, counting down.
ACCCATTCCCCAGCTCCATTTATGAGAATGTGGCTTACGGCCAGCGTATCCGCGGCATCGCACGACGCCGGGATCTCGACGAGACGGTCGAACGCGCCTTGCGCGACGCGGCGCTGTGGACGGAAGTCAAAGACCGGCTCCACAGCCTCGCCTTCAATCTCTCGGGAGGCCAGCAGCAGCGGCTCTGCATCGCCCGCGCACTGGCCACCAATCCTGAAATGCTGCTCTTCGATGAACCGACCTCGGCGCTGGACCCGACCGCCACGGCCCGAATCGAGGAGCTGATCACGGCGCTCAAGGAGAAAGTCACCATCGTCATTGTGACCCATAACATGCAGCAGGCGGCGCGGGTCTCGGACTATACGGCCTTCATGTACGAAGGCACGCTGGTCGAGTGGAACCGCACGGACATCATGTTTACCAATCCCTCGAATACTCTGACCGAGGAATACGTCACCGGCCGGTTCGGCTAACAACGGCAGAAACGGGAGCTGCGATGCACCGACACATTGACCAAGAACTCGCCGAGTTGAGAGCGCAAATATTGCGGATGGGCGCCCTCGTCGAAGAGCAAATTGCGGGTTCGATCAAGGCATTGGTCGATCGTGATATCGATCTGGCCTCACGCATCATCGAGCGGGACACCCTGGTGAATCGTTTCGATGTGGACATCGATGAACGATGCATCCGGCTCCTGGCCCTTCAGGCGCCGGCGGCCGGAGATCTTCGGTTTGTTACAACCGCCATGAAAATCTCCACCGAACTCGAACGGATGAGCGACCTGGCCGAAAATATCTGCGAGCGCGTCATCGAGCTCAACGAAGAGCCCCAGCTGAAGCCCTACATCGATATCCCCCGCATGGCCGATTGGGCGATGCGGATGGTGCGGGAATGCCTGGATGCGTTTGTGCGGTCGGACGCGGCGCTGGCCAGAAAAGTCTGTGCCGACGACGACGGCGTCGACAATCTGACCCACCAGCTGTTCCGGGAACTCCTCTCCTTTATGATCGAAAATCCCGGCACGATCTCCCGCGCGATCCGCCTGACGTTCATCGGCAAATACATCGAGCGCATTGCCGATCATGCCACCAATATCTCTGAACTCGTCATCTATATGGTGGAAGGCAAGATTATCCGCCACATGCCCCCCTCCGGCGCATCCTGACCAGAACGAAGAGTCTGTGAAGGGCAGGCGGGTTCCCCGCTGGATTGATTCAATGCGAAGCCTTCCTGCCATGAAGGCGGCCGGTATTGACGAGGGCTAGGCGGCGTAGAGGGTCGAAAAGAGGGTATAGTCACTGCGATACCGGCGAAGCGTGATCTTGCCGTTGCGGGCCAGCCGATCGACGGCGTGAAAGACTTGACTCCAACTATAGTCGGACATCAAAACAACCAACGTATCCAATCCGATCACGGCCTGCTCCTCGAGGTGGTCGAGAATGCCTTGTTCAAGGGCCTCAAGCGGCGTCTGACACATGGTCGGCCTATCCAGCAATTCAATACTCGGCATAATATCCTCCTGAAACGGTCACAATACGACCCAAACCACACCCTATGCCTGCGGCACGTGCGCCGATTGTGCGGGACTAAAACGCACCGCCACGACACGGATCGATCCCAGCGTAAGCAAAATGCCGGCCAGCAGGGCCAGTTTCTGCCACTCGCCTCCCGTAAACCACAGGGAAATCACTTCTGTCAGCATCACAACCAGAACCGTATCGACAATGAAGGTGACACGCACTCGCCCTTCAGAGAAGTAGGCCAGAGTCGTTTTGAGCACTTCCACGACCGCTAACAGGGTCAGCGTATTGACGATGAGATGCCGGAGCCCGATCTCAACATCGGCAGTCCAGACCAGATGCAAACCGATGAACGTTTTGATCACGCCGCCGGTGAATCCCACCAGAATGGTGATAATCAGCAGGCTCAAGACCACCTGGGTGCCCTTCTCCCAAATTGCCGCCAAGTCCGACGGACTGGCATCGCGCCAGGGCTTGGGAAACCGCACCCCGTTCCATGTTGCGGCAAAGACTCCGGTCATCGCCACTGGACGTCCGCTCATCATTCCTCTCTCCCTTCGGTGAAAGCGTCACCAGGCCTGTGTACTAAACAGGACTCTACCGGTCCCCTATTCCAGAGGCGTCACAGGAGCGTTAATTTTCCGTTAATTCAGGCAGCGCCTGAGAGACAGGAGAAGACCGCGTTGGAAGCACGCGCGGAAAGAGACGAGGAGAGACGATCACACGATCCTGTTCACCGCCGTTAATCCAGGGGGACCGAGAAGGTGACGGCATTGCCGTGCTCGTTATAGCTGAGCGAGGGAAAAAACGAGCGCGCCAGGAAGATGCCGCGCCCGCTGGTGTCTTCCACATCACAGGCCATGTGGGCCTGGCGCAGCACACCCTGCCAATCGAATCCCCGCCCCTCGTCGGCGATCGTGTATTCGAGCACACGAGCGATCCGGTCGCAGTGAACGTGGATCGTCACGGCGCGTGGCGTACGGCGGGACTGGAGCAGCCGTTCCTGCACCAGTTCGCCGTAGCGATTCTGCGCAATGGCCTCCTGCTTGCCATGGTACGAAATGTCCAAGGTGCCATGTTCGACGGCATTGAGCAGCAATTCCTGCAAGGCCCCCCGCAAATGCAGCCGGGTCGTATCGGACAGCGTCGTGGCCGTGGCGCGCAGCAGCCAGGAGACGACACCGGGAATATGAACGGGATCCGATTCCATGGCCAGACTGTAATCGGACCGGAGAATGCCGGACAGACCTTCGATGTCGATCGACCGCTGATGCCGGGCGCGCTGCAGCGCATGGGACAGTTCCTCAACCCCGATCGGCTTGTGCAAATAATCGACTGCTCCGGCCCGGAGCGCATGAATCACCGCCTGCTCGGATTGCTGTTCGGACATCACAATCACCGGGCAGGGCGCCAGCCGGCTTCGAAGCGTCTTCGTCAGAGCAAGCCCGCCCCCTTCCGGAAGAAAGGAATCGGTCAGCACAATGTCCGGAGTGGTCAGGTCAATCGTCGCCAGCGCCGCGGCAGGATCGGCAACGGTAATGACGGAAAATCCCCGTTCCTGCATATGGCTGAGAATGTGCGCTTGGGTGTCCTGGCACGGATCGACGACAAGCACTGTGCAGTCTGGAGTACTCCGATTCATACCTGTTCCCCTTTGGCAAGAATGGCCCGCAGCGCTTCGAGCAACTGCTGCAGACCGGTTTCCACACGGGCGTAGACCGGTGCCGCCTCCGGCAGCCTCCCGGCTCGTCCCAGTCCCTCCAGCTCTTTGAGCGACTCGTAAAGCGCCGGAGAGGAAAATTGCAATACCGCCCCCTTCAAATGATGCGCCGTGCGGGCGACGGCTACCGGATCGCCGGCCGCAAGGGCCGCCCGGATCGCCGCGAGATCATGCGGCGCCTGTTCCAGCAGCATCGCCATCAGCGTGCACAGGAACTCCATATCGTCATCGACACGAGCCAGCGCCTCGTCAAGATTGAAGACCGTGGTGGTATCCATGGCTCCGTTCCTCTCTCCTCCCTGCGGCATCACCGGTTCAGCCGAGGCATTCCAACCCCATCAACGCCGCATCGTCGGGAAAGCTCGCGGCCCCGTGCCAGCGTTCGGCTTCCGCCAGCAGCTGAGGCAGCACATCCGCGAGAGGGCGCGAGACGGTGTCTCGGAGAATCCGCCCCAGACGCTGCAATCCCCACACCTCGCCCGCCGGTGAGGGCGCCTCATAGAGGCCATCGCTCATCAAGAGCACGCGGTCACCCGGAACGAGACGAGCCGTCTTCAACACATAGGACGTATCCGGCAGAAGACCGAGAGGCAGCCCCGGTTCGGTCAGCCACTCGATCGATCCATCCCGGTGTTGCACCAGTGCGCCCCCGTGCCCGGCGGTCGCATACCGGAGCGTGCGGTCATGCAGTGAAAGGCTCCCCATCCAAATCGTAAAATATTCCCCTTCCGGCGTCATCGGGTAATGCCGGTTGGCTTCGGCCAGCATGCATGAGGGATTATTGGCCTCGATGCAATGACGGAGATTCTCCGGGCGAAGAAACGTCGAAAAGGACGCCGCGCGGAGCGCCGGGGAGACGCCGTGCCCGGAGGCGTCCAGGATATAAAAATACAGCGAGTTCTCATCCCAGCGGGCGAGATTGAAGAGATCCCCGCCAAGCGCGAGAGAGGGGCGGTACACCCAGGACAACTGAAGCCCGGGGGCCACCTCGCCGGCTTGCGGGAGCAGCGACTCCACGTAGAGCGCGGCCGACCGCAATTCCGTTTCCAACTCCTCCTGCTTGTGCTTCAGGGCATCGCGCGTGTCTTCAATACTGCGCACCAGCGCGGCCGACCGCAGCCCGGACTGCACCCGCGCCAGCATTTCCTGTTTGCTCGCCGATTTGCTCAGAAAATCGTCGGCCCCGCGCGCCAGCCCTTCGGCAATCTGATCCGGCTCGTCATGCGACGTCATGAGGATGATGTGGGAGGTCTGGAGATGCGGATCGCTCCGGACCGCCTCGCAGACGGTCGGCCCGTCCATTTCCGGCATCATCCAATCCATAATCGTCAGATCCGGACGCTCGCGCCGGATCGCCGCCAACCCCTCCAGGCCGCTGGCGGCTTCGATCACACGAACCCCCATGCGTGAAAGCCGCGCCGCCAGGCTCAGCCGCGTCACCGGCTCATCGTCCACGATCAATACGGTGGGAATGCGGCCCAGCGACAGGGAGGCCGCGTGAAGAGTCGTCCAGGCGCTGGAGAGATCGTGCGGCATGGCAGGGATCGGGCTAGGCCGCCTCTGCGCGCCCGGTGATAGCCTCATGCTCGTTATCGAAGACCGGAATCAGCTTGGGAATATTCGCCAGCCCCAAGATCTCCCGCACATAGCTCTGCGGCCGCAGCATGCTGATCTTCCCCTGAGCCAGCTTGAAATTCTGCGAGACCAGCGCCAGCAGCCCAAGCCCGGAACTGTCCACAAACCGGACATCCGCCATATTGAGGATGACGTGCCGGCAGCCTTTCTGGCGCAAGGCCTCCACCGTGGCCTTGAAGGCCTCGCGGTGCGCATAGGTTAAGTCTCCGCTAAGATCGAGCACCACAGCGTTAGGAACCGATCGTTCTGTAATCAGCATACCCGCTCCTTTTATATTCACTGTCGATGAGCCACATCTTCCTGTGCGCCAACCTTTTCTTCGGACTTCACGCCGCCTTCCCGCCAAGCGCCGCCGCTTCGTCGGGAAACGTCGGAATCAGCTGATCGATACGGGCCAGGGCCAGGACTTGCTTGACGGCTCCCTGCGCGCCAACCACGCCGAGCGTGCATTTGACCAGCTTGCACTGCTGTGCCGCGATCGCCAAGAGGCCGATGGCGGCGCTGTCGATAAAAGTCACGTGCCGAAAATTGAACAGCACGTGGGTGGCCCCGCGTTTCGTCAGGGTTCCCAGCGCAGTGGTAAAGGCGTTGCGGGCGCTGAAATTGAATTGGCCGTCGAGATCGAGAATGTCGGCGGATCCTGCTGTGCGGTGTGTGATCTGCATACGCGGCTCCTGCTGGTTACGAACGACGGGACACCTCGGTCAGAATGGCGCTGGGAATATCGTTGAGCGGCAGCACCTTATCGACGCCGCCCATTTTGATCGCTTCCTTCGGCATGCCGAAGACCACACAGCTCGCCTCATCTTGGGCGATGTTGTAGGCGCCGGCCTGCTTCATCGCCAGCATCCCCTTGGCGCCATCGCCGCCCATGCCCGTGAGAATCACCCCGATCGCGTTGGCGCCTGCATATTGCGCCACCGAATCGAACATGACGTCCACCGACGGGCGGTGGCGGTTGACCGGTTCATTTTGATTGATGCGGACCGAATAGCGCGCGCCGCTCCGGACCAGCGTCATGTGATAGTTGCCCGGCGCGATCAAGGCGTGGCCCGGCAGCACACTGTCGCCATCCTCCGCTTCCTTGACGGAAATCCGGCACAGTTGATTCATGCGATCGGCCCAGGTCTTCGTAAACCGTTCCGGCATATGCTGGGTGATCACAATGGGCGGCGTATTGGGCGGCAGCACTTCGAGCACGTTTTTCACCGCCTCGGTGCCGCCGGTCGAGGACCCAATGGCGATGATCGTATCGGTCGTCTTGATCATGGCCGACCCGAGAAGTTTCGGAGGGGCCTTTTCCCCCGAAGCCGCAGCCTCCCTGGGGCGCACCGTCGCTCTTGCCGCCGCCTTGATCTTGGAGATCAAGTCCTGCGACACCTCCTCCATCCCTTCCCGAAGATCGATTTTGGGTTTGGTGATGAAATCCACCGCTCCGAGTTCCAAGGCCCGCAAGGTGGTCTCGCAGCCGGCTTCCGTCAGAGAACTCACCATGATGACCGGCATCGGGCGGCCCCGCATCAGCTTTTCAAGAAAGGTCAGCCCGTCCATTTTGGGCATTTCGACATCAAGCGTCAGGACGTCCGGATTCAACGCTTTGATCTTCTCGCGGGCAATGTAGGGATCGGGAGCGGATCCGATCACCTCGATCTCGCGGTCCTTGGCGAGAAGCGAGGCCAGCACCTGCCGCATGAGCGCGGAATCGTCAACGGTCAGTACGCGTATTTTGGCCATAAGAGTCTCCAGTTGGCTCGGAGCGAGGGGCTCGGGGCAAGGGGAGAGCTCGAAACAGTCAACGCTTCACACCCGCTCGCCACGCGCCTCTGGCCACTCGCCTGTTCCTAGAACAACGTCACATCCTCCGCCGGCTGCTGCTTGATCTGCTTGATCTGCGCCGCGTATTCCGTCTCGCGCTCGAAGATCGTCTTATTCTTCACCCGTTCGATTTTCTTCATCAGCACGCGGCCCGACTCGGTGAAGTAATAGACCTTTCGAGGAAACACATCCCCAAGGTCGGTTTTGGCCGGCTTCAGCCCTTCCGTCTTGAGAAAACTCAACACCCACTCGGCATTCCTGGCGCCGACATCGATGTTGCCCTCATAGATCTTCCCGGCGCCGAACAATTTGACTTCAAGGCGGCTCTTGATGCCGCCCCGCTTCAGAATCTCGTTGATCAGCGATTCCATCGCATAGGAGCCGTAGCGCGTGGATTCCCCCCAGGAGTCGTTCCCGCCCTCTTTCGGCTCGGGCAGCATAAAATGATTCATGCCGCCCACGCCGACGATGGGATCGCGAATGCAGGCAGAAATGCAGGAACCCAGCACGGTGTAGACCACCATCGGCTCACGGCTCACGAAGAACTCCCCCGGCAGAATCGAGGCGATCTCATGCGGAAACCGATTGTCGTGCATGCGCCGAATATGGGCAAATTGATCCGTATCAGTCGGTGGCATAGGACTTACCGCTCCTTCTGATAAATCGTCGGGGCCAGCGTTTTAAAGGGATGGGTCACCCACTGCAAACTCTCGGAGTGCCCGATGAACAAATACCCGCCCGGTTTCAAGTACCGATGGAACTTATTGACCAGCTTTTCCTGGGTCGGCCGGTCGAAATAGATCATGACATTGCGGCAAAAGATCAGGTCCAGCGGGCTCTTGATGGGAAACTGATCGTCCATCAGATTGATGCGCCGGAACCGGATCATGTCCGCCAGATGAGGCTTGACCTTGAGCATGCCGGCGCTCTCGCCGCGGCCGCGGAGAAAATGCCGCTTGACGATCTCCTCCGGCACATCGCGGACGCGCTCCTCGTCATAGGTGCCCGATGCCGCCTTGGCCAACACGCGAGTCGAAAGATCGGAGGCCAGGATTTTAAAATCCCATTGGGAGGGATTCTGCACACCGTCGTAGAGCGTCATGGCGATCGTGTACGGCTCTTCGCCGGTCGACGACGCCGACGACCAGATGCGCACGCGCTTGAGCTGGGTCAACTCCGGAAGAATCCGGTCACGGAGAAAATCGAAATGTTTCGGTTCCCGGAAAAAATCGGTCTTGTTGGTGGAAATCAGATCCAGCATCCGCGTGAATTCCTCACGCGACGTTTCCAGCGTCACCTTTTCATAGTAGTCCGAAAACGTGTCCAGCCCCAGATCACGCAGGCGTTTGGAGAGGCGGGAGGCCAGGAGCGACTTCTTCTGCTCGCTCAGCGAAATCCCGCTCTCGTCGTAGATCAACGTCCGGAACCGCTGAAATTCATCAGGAGAAATCTCGTATTCCATGGGCGCCTGCTCTCCAAAATATAGTGTCCTGAGCCCCGGATCCCGTCCTAAGGCTATTCCTCTATCGGACAGGCCTGGACGATTCTTAACCGGCGCGGCATCGAAATCAGCACCGCCCTTAGGAGGGAAACCATTGAAACAGCATGAGGTAGACCAAATAGGCCGTCACCATCGTGCCGGAAAACGTCCACACCAGCACCTTGCCCATGCGGCGATGGCGCGTCATACCGGCCGCCATGGCTCCGACGCTGCCATACCGCAACCGATGGAGCCCCATATAGAGGTTATAGGCCCCCAGTCCGATCGTGGTGACCGCCAAGGCCATATGGATCGAGAAGAGAGGCGCGTACAAGGTCCAATATTGATGCTCGGTGCCGCCGAAGCGTTCGCGGCCAAAGATGAGCTGTTTCAAGACATAGGCGATCAGCCAAATCCCGACGATCGTGCAGGCGATGATCATGCGCCGGGAATGATGCGTCACATCGTGCTGATGCGCCGCCTTCACGCCGGACAAGGCCACCAGGTAGGCCAGAGTAATGCTGGAGAGTACGCCGTACCACAGAATCGTTTTCAGGTCCATGACAGCCCTCTCTTCGCCGGAGTGGATACGGAACAATGCCTTCACCGAATCCTCTATCGGTTATGGAGGGCAGAATCTTAACGGGATGTAAGAGAGAAGAACGGCGACTTATTACAGGATCTGGCTCATCGGCAACAGGAACATCCTAGAGGGCCACAGCACACCACGATCGATTGATAATCATAAATATATTCTATAATTGCAATGACATATAACGACTACAGAAATAATGCGTTTAAGTTTAATCCGGCTAGGGATGACGGTGAAATTATCGATACATGAGCCAGTAAACAACGACCAGCCAGATAGATTTCACCCGCTCGCTAATCCGGGCGGCGATTGCAGAAGAGAGAGACCAGTTGCGAGCGGCGAGTCACTTGCAACTTCTGAAACATATTATAAAGATAGCTTTTGACCGTCTTATCGCTCAACCCCAGGATCACGCCAATCTCCTTGTTGGTCTTGCCTTCGGCGATCAGGGGCAGAATCCGGCGTTCTTGGGGCGAGAGGGCCGAGCATGGCTCGTCGGGAGCTTGCGGCGCAGCCGGGCGAGTGCGGGTCAGCGCGGAGTTGGTCAAGGCCGAATCGAACACGGACTGGCCCTCTACCACGGACTGAATGGCCTGCACGAGAGCCGGCCCGCCGATCGTCTTCAAGAGATAGCCCTTCGCGCCGGCCAAATTGGTCGCAACCAGCGCCGCCTCGTCGGCAAACGACGTCAGAAAAATTACCCGCGCATCGGGGCAGGCCGCAAGAATATCCCGGCAGGCTTCCGTGCCGCTGCCGTCTGGGAGTCGGAGGTCCAGGAGCACGACATCGGGCTGGAGCCTGGCCGCTTCACTCACGGCAGTCGCGGCGGAGCCGGCTTCGCCCACCACATCGATGCGGCCGCTTCGCTGAAACAAGGTTCCCAGTCCCATGCGGACCACTTCGTGATCGTCCACCAACAACAGGCGAATCGGCTTAACGGCTTCTTGCAGCATGAGGCTCCTCCAATGGCATTTCGATGAGAATCTGCGTACCCTGGCCCGGCATCGACACAACTTGAAAGCGCGCCCCCAGTTTTTGCGCCCGGGCCGCCATATTGCCCAGCCCCTGTCCGCGGCCGGCGGCCTGCGCCGGGTCGAACCCGACCCCGTCATCTGTGACTTCAAGGCGAATACGCCGTTCTTCCGTCCGCAGCGACACGAGGCCGCTGCGGCTCTTGGAATGGCGCAAACTGTTGCTCATAGCTTCATGGACGATGTGCAGCAACTGAGAGGCCGCCGTGGAGGTCATCCGCTGAACGACCGTAGGATCCACGTCGAGGGAAAAGCGAAGCCCCTCCACGCTTTCCATCATCACCACTAGTTCAGCCAGCTTGGCGGGAAGCTCCCGCGGCGTAATCTCTTCAGGCTTCTCCCACACCAGGTAATTCCGGACGTCCGTAATCACGCGATTGAGGCCGGCAATGGCCAGATCCAGCTTCTTGTCGCCCTCCGCCGGGTTTTCCCGCACGAGATGGCGGCACTCCTCCAGCCCCATGCCGATCGCGTACACGCTTTGAATGATATTGTCGTGAAGATCCTGGGACAGCTGCTCCCGCTCCTCGACGGCACGGCGCAAGCGCAGTTCGCTCTCCTGCAGCGCCGCCTCCATCCGTTTCCGTTCGGTGATGTCGCGCGCGATCACCTCGACTCCCTCCATCCGCCCATCGACCACACGCAAACGCACATGCTGGCCCAACCAGACTTCCTCGCCCCGCCTGGTGCGCGCGGGAAATTCGCAATAGGTGGCGGGAATCTGCTCGGCCACCTGCCGTTTATAGAACGCTTGAACCGCCTCCCGGTAATCCGGGCGGACCAGATCCAGATAATGCCGCCCCAGCAGCTCCTGCTCTCCATACTGCATGATCGAGCAAGCGGCCGCATTCACAAACGTAAACCGTCCCTCCATGTTCGCAGTATAAATGATGTCGGTCGCCTGCGAGACCAAGGAACTGCACCGTTCCTCGCTCGCCCGCAGCGCCTCTTCCGCCTGCTTTCGCTCCGTGATGTCTTGCAAAATGCCGACCACGCCACAGACCACCCCGCCGTCGCCGCGGATGGCGGCGGTTGACAGCGAGACATGAATGCGCGTGCCGTCCTTTCTTCGGCGGATGACCTCCCGATTGGTCACCGGCTGGTTCTGGAAAGCCTGCTGCAGAAAGGCCCGATGTTCCTCCTGCTTCTCCTCGGGAATGATGGGGTGCGGCTGCCCGAGCACCTCGCCGGCGGTCCAGCCAAAAATGCGCTCCGCCGCCTGATTCCAGAGGCGCACCAGGAGATCCCGGTCCAGCATGACGATGGCCAGCGGAGAGGAGTCAATCACGGCCGCCAACTGCGCCGTGGTCTGGCAGAGCACCTCCTCCATCTGCTTGCGTTCGGTGATATCCTCCGAAATACCCAGCAGATATTGCGGCTCGCCGGAGGCATCGCAAATGGGTATCTTCTTCGTGTGCAAATACCGCACGCCTTGATGCTTCGTTTGAATCGGCTCTTCCGGAATATCCAGCAACTGCCCGCCACTCAAGACCCTCCAGTCCGCCGCCGTAAAATCGCCGGCTTCTTCCGGCGGAAAAAAATCATGATCGTTCCTCCCCACCAATTCATGATGGGAATAGCCGAGCAGCGCTTCTCCCGCCTTGTTCAGCCGCACAAACCGCAATTCCTTCGCATCTTTGACGAACACCATATTCGGCAGATTGTCGACCACCGAGGAGAAAAAGGCTTCCGACTGCCGCAGCCGCTCCTCCGCCTCTTTGCGGTGCGTGATGTCTACCATGACGCCCCGCAGGAGAAGCGGGCCGTCCTCATCCGCCTCCACCGTCACGATATCCTGAAGCCACACCGTCCGCCCGTCGGCGGCGATCATCCGATATTCAAACGAGTACTTCCGTTCCGTCCGGGAGGACGTGAGGCAATAGTCCATCGCCCAGGCTCGATCGTCCGGATGGATGTGGCGTGGCCAGAAATCCGGTTCGTCGAGCCAGCGCCGGACCGGATAACCCAGCATCGGCTCGGCGTGATGGCTGACAAACGTGAAGCGCCAGGTCCGTGCGTCGCACTCCCAGACAATCCCCTGAATCGCCTCGATCAGCGCGCGCTGCCAGGAGTCCGCAATGCGAAGAGAATCGTTTGCCAGCACAAGCTCGTGCGTCCGCTGAGCCACGCACTGTCCCAACTCGTCATTCGCCTGCCGCAAGGCCTCTTCCTTCTGCTTGAGTTCGGTGATATCGCGCGCGGCGGCATACAATACCGGCGGATCCTGCTCCGGAGCCGGAATCGCCCAGGTCAGCCACCGATAGGACCCGTCCCGGCACAGATACCGATTCTCAAAGTTGACGGCCGGTTGCCCGCACGAAAGCTGTTTCATGACCTCTTGTGTGCGAATCCGGTCGTCAGGATGAACGAACTCGATGAAGGGCTTCGCGCACAACTCCTCCCGGCTGAATCCCAATGTGCGTTCCCAGGCCGAATTGACCCGTTTGAAATAGCCGTCGGTCCCGGCGATACAAAGAAGATCCATGGAGAGATCGAAAAACCGGTCCCTTTCAAAGCGCGCCTCGCGAGATTCCCCGCTGGCTTGCCGCATGCCTTCGCTCGCCCAGCCCGCCACGACACCGGCGGCCAGACTGACCAGAACGGCCGGCCATCGTCTAAGCACCGTCTCCCATCCGACCTGGCCCACCAGTGTGAAGTTGAGTACATTGAGAAAAATGCCCGCCACTCCCGCCAGCAGGCCGGCGCGCGCGCCCAGGAGCCATCCCGCCAGCGCGACAGGAATCACCGTGAATGCGGCCACGACCTCGCCGACGAGCCGATAGATCGGCCCAAACGCCAGCGCATAGACCGCCGCCGCGCCAAGAATCATGGCAAGGGACAGACCAAACCGCCGAGTGGCTGGGAGCTGTTTCATAGGCGCGAGAACCAGTCCAGGTGGAGGCCGAAATCACTAGGGCATAACGGAGAAACCTGTCCCAACGGAAGGAAAGAATCTGAGAGACAAGCCGGAAACTCTGTTCGCATGGTGGCTGAAGTCCTTACCACATGCAAGTCATTGAAATTACAGAGGAGGAGATCAACAAGTCTGTGAGATGACCTACCGGAATACAACCAATTTGTCAAGGGCCGGATGGCAAAGAAAACAGTATACGCGCGCGGTCGATGGGAATGATTGGCAACAGGCCAGACACATCGGCGGGAAGCCTATTCCACCGGCCATCACTTCCCCTTTGGCATGGCCTGAGGAACGGATAACTGGTAGGGCGGCACAGCCGACAGCGCCTCCCGATACAAGATTCGAAGCTCTTCCAATTGATCCGGCGCGAACCAGCTTCCGAGCGACGCTTGGCCGGCCAGGAACTCCTCCGGCTCGAAGGTCGCCTCAAAAGGCGTCGGAGGAACGGGAATATCGGGCAACGATCGAATGTACTTGCTGATATCGGACCCCGGCGCATGGAGATCGTGGGCTTCGCTGAGCTGAAGGACCAACACCGAATCCTGAATAGCCAGCCATCCCGTCGTCGAGACCTCCCCGCCTTCCAGCGCCGATTCACTCAAATGAAAATAGACCCGGTCGCCGGGACCGGCCTTGGCCAGCGCCGAGGAGAGCGGACCGGCGAGCAAGGCGATCTCGTCATCCCGAAACGTCCGCGTCTTCTTCGCCTCGCCGCTGAAGAGTTGGTGGATCACATTGCGATGCTCGCCGGAGCGCACGCCGCGCAGCAGCCGGGCCATATCGTTGGGCGTCACCTGGGCGGGGTGCGTATAGCGGCCCTTGCCGGGATCAGGATCGATACGCACCTGATCCGATCCGGTCTCCCAAATTACCTGTCCGCGCATCGGCGGCGCCGTCACGCAACCCGCGCTCAGCACCACAGCCACGGCCAATCCCAGCGGAAAAAGTTTACGGACGAGCCTGGTAAGACTCGGACGACACCCGATCATAGCCATGCCTCCAGAAAATATCTTGCACCGGCTCCTGCTGCAAAAATTCGGCGAACCGCTGAGCCCAGATCACCGATGCCCGCCGGCAGGTCCACACCATAGCTTCACCGAAAAGGACCGGCGGCCCGATGTCGGCAGATGCCCGGTCCATGATCCGCAACTTGGGATTCCCCGTCGCATCCGAACGAAAGACAATCCCCGCATCCGCTTCCCCCTCGCTCACCATCTTCACCACTTCATCCGGCAATCCATACAAGTATCGGATATGGGGATGGCTCCGTGTCAATCGCAGCGTAGAAAGCAGGGCCTGCGTCGCATCCCCCAGCGCCGTGGTTTGGGGATCAGCGACAGCCAGACGAAAGATCGTGCCCACATTCATATTACGGAACGAGGCCGCCGCAATGTGCGAGGACGCCGAGGTCACCAGCACCAGGGACGTTTGCGCATACAGCATGGGCCGGCCGTTGATCGTCAACCCTTTGGCGTGAAGCCGCTCTGCATCGTCAAACACGGCCGGAAGAAAGACGTCGACCGGCGCACCGGCTTCGATTTGCTCGCGGAGCTGATGAGAAAATCCGTACACCACCCGCACCTCCACCTCCGGATAGCGCTGCTCGAACAGCGGCAAGATCTCACGCAACGCGGGTTTAAGCGGGACCGCCGCGGCAATGGTCAATTCTTCCGTGCGGGCCGCGCGGCAGTCGCCTGGTAACAGGCCGCCCAGCGCCAACACGGCGAGACACAAGTACAGCCAGATCTTCATACGCCGCCTCCCTCTCTCCCCTGCGACAACCATGCGATTCGCTACCAATAAAATTGATACATGGCCCGCACACGATTCTCGATCAGATCCTTGCCATATCCTGGCTGAGCGGCCAGCGAACTGCGCCCGCCGGCATACCCGCCGGTTCCCATCGTAATGTGGGAGTAATCGACAACCAGGCGGTGATTGTAGGTCCCGTCGAAACTGTAGTTGACCGCCACGCCCGCGTCTTTGAGCAGATCCCGCCCCTGGTGCGTGTTGGGATCCATGATCCCGTACCGCACCGCCACTTCCAGCTTGCGCGGAATCACAAACTTGCCCAGCATGACATACCAACCCGTCGCCATCCCCAGCTCGGCATTCCCGCCACGCACGTCCTGGCGGCGAAGATAGCCCTCCGCTTGCAGCCCCCAACCCCGGTACTTCGCCACGACATCGACTTCCGTGGTGGCCAGATCCACATACCCCACACCGAACAGGCGGCCGTTGTTGTTCCCGAGAATCTGGGCCCGCACTTGGGCATTGGGCGCCTGCAGATTCAGCCCGGGGTTATAGGCATAGCCGATTGCAAGCGCGACCTGCGGCACACGGGTGTAGAGGATGTCGCCTTCTCCGTAGCCCGGCCGCCCGCTGACATTCCATAGCAGGCGCCCCACATACATCATCTCGTTAGCATTCGCGCGCGCCCCCGATCCGGACGACGTGAGCGGCATCGCCAAGCGGTCGGTATTAATACCGGTGCCGTTATAGACGCCGATCGCGTAATTCACGGGATATTTGGCTTCGTC
Organism: Nitrospira sp.; assembly: GCA_035968315.1. NCBI lineage: Bacteria > Pseudomonadati > Nitrospirota > Nitrospiria > Nitrospirales > Nitrospiraceae > Nitrospira > Nitrospira sp. The sequence continues at coordinate 467,098 of JAVYIN010000005.1, read as the reverse complement.
GCTTTGGAGCGTGATGCCCTGATCGCGCAGATTGAGCCCGTTGGCGGTAAAGGCATCGGCGATCGGACTGCGTTCGACGAACGAAATGGTCGCGATCGAGGTAATGCTTTCGCGATTGAACCAGACCTTCTGCTGCCCGATCCGCAAAATGGCATAGGGCAGATGCCAGGACGACACATTAGCGTCCAAAACCTGCACCGTGCCGGCCACGGTTGAACCGTTGTAGTTGCCCTCGCGGGTGTCGCCGGTCAGCGTCAGGTTGTAGCGCAAATCGGGATCGAAGGCGTAGCCGAGGAATTGCAGGCGCAGCGTGCGAATGCCGAACGTGCTGGCGGACGAGTCGCTCTGTTTGGCGGAGATCGGCGATGGCCCCGTCGTGTAATCGGGCATATTATTGCCATCGCCGACCGTCCGCCAGGCCTGGTTGTACTGATGGTAGCTGTAGCGAAACCTCAGTAGCATTCTCAGCTTGAGCAGAAACTTGTCGCCGCTCTTGATATTGAGACCGTCGCCGGTCGTAATGCTGGAGGTCGGCGTGGCCAAATGCTGGCGGCTCTCGATGATTCTGGCACCCCGGTCGTACTCCTCCTGGGAAATGATCCCCTTTTGCAGAAGATATTTCAGCCCGGGGTCTTCGACGTGCGAATAGTGCCATCGGCCGCCGCTCTTGACCAACTCCCCCTCTTCAACTGCCCAGGCAGAAGTCGGCCACCGTGCGAACAGAAAGCCCAGCAGCAAGAGGCCAAGCAGCCAAGCCGTCATCCGCACCGCGGGATGCGGCAGAACATGTCTCACGAGAGGGAATCCCCTCAACCCAAGGTCGATCATCGTCAGCCTGCCGCCTTCCAGGGAACCTCACTGCCAGAAAACAGGCGCACCCAGTGCGCCGGGAGAACAACCGTGCGTTGTCCGTGCTAATCCTTATCGGCGTGGCAGGCGTGGATCTTGATTGAATTGGAGCAGGAAGGCCCAAAAGAGGCGAGGAGCACAGACAGGCAAGAGGTTCGGGGCCCGGTCAGAAACGGGCTCGAGGCACGGGGCGAGAGGTGGGAATCCCGCCCTTCCGACCCCTCGCCCCATGCCTCTAGCCTATTTAGAATTCTTCAAACTCATCCTTCTTGGCGGCATGGCCGTTCCCTGAAGCCACTCCGGCGGGCTTCGGCGATTCCTGCGGAGCCGCCTTCTGAACCACGGGCTTGGCCACGGCCTTCACCCGTGTCCCTGGCCCCTCGCCTTTCGCCCCTGGCCCATTCACAGTCACCTTAAACGCCTCCACCTGGCGCATCAGCTCCTGAGCCTGCGCCTTCATGGACTGGCTGGCGCTGGTCGTCTCTTCAACCAACGCCGCGTTCTGCTGCGTCGTCTCGTCCATCTGCATGATCGCCTTGTTCACCTGATCGATCCCGCTGGCCTGCTCCTGTGAGGCCGCCGTGATCTCCGAGATGATGTCGGTGACACGCTTGACCGAGACCATGATCTCCTCCAGCGTCTGGCCGGATTGATTGACCAGCGCGCTGCCGTCATTGACCCGTTGGATGGACTCATTGATGAGCCCCTTGATCTCCTTCGCCGCGCTCGCGGACCGCTGCGCCAGGTTTCTGACCTCAGCCGCCACTACGGCAAAGCCTCGTCCGTGCTCACCGGCCCGCGCCGCCTCCACGGCGGCATTCAGGGCCAAGAGGTTGGTCTGGAACGCGATTTCATCGATCACCGTGATGATGTCGGCGATCTTCTTGCTGCTCTGATTGATTTCACCCATCGCGTCGATCGCGCGTTTCGTGACCGCCCCGCCCTTCTCGGCCACGTCCCGCGCCGCCAGGCCGAGCTGATTGGCCTGCTTCGCATTGTCCGCGTTCTGTTTGACCGTGCTCGTCATTTCTTCCATGGACGCGCTGGTCTCTTCCAGCGAGCTGGCCTGTTCGCTCGTCCGCTGCGAAAGGTCTTCGCTCCCCTTACTGATCTGCTCCGACCCCGCCGTGACGGCTTCCACCGCCTCACGCACAGTCGTCATGGTCTGCGTCAGGTTGTGGACCACGGCATTGATGCTGTCCCTGATCTTGGCCAGCTCGCCTTGATACTGGCCGCGCATCTCCTCGGTCAGATCGTTGCTGGCCAGCCGTCCCAGCACGCCCTGCGCTTCGGCCACCAAATGCTCCATTTCGGCCTGCGCCTTCTTCTGCGGCGTGATATCCGTCGCAAACTTCACCACCTTGTAGACCTTGCCGTTGGCGTCCACGATCGGGTTGTAGGAGGCCTGAATCCAAATTTCCTTGCCACCCTTGCCAATCCGCTTATACACGCCCGCATCGAACTCGCCCCGGTTCAGCTTCTGCCAGAAGGCCGCGTACTCGCCGGTGCTCGTATAGGCCGGATCACAGAACATCCGGTGATGCTGCCCCTGGATCTCCGGCAGCGTATAGCCCAGGCAGTTCAGGAAATTGTCGTTCGCCGTCATCACCGTGCCATCCAGATTGAACTCAATGGCAGCCTGGGCCTTGCCGATGGCGCTGATCTTGCCCTCAGCCTCCGCCGCCTGGTTCTTTTGGGCCGTGATGTCGGTCGCGAACTTCATGACCTTGCTTGGCTTGCCGTTCACGTCGAGGATCGGGTTGTAGGAGGCCTGAATCCAAATCTCCTTGCCCCCTTTGCCGATCCGGCGATAGACGCCCGCATCGAACTCCCCCCGGTTCAGCTTCTGCCAGAAGGCCGCGTACTCGCCGGTGCTCGTATAGGCCGGATCGCAGAACAGCCGGTGATGCTGGCCCTGAATCTCGTTCAATTGATAGCCGAGACACGTCAGGAAGTTGTCGTTCGCCGTGATGACCGTGCCATCCAAGTTGAACTCAATGACGGCTTGCGCCTTGCCAATGGCGTTGGTCACGCTCTTGACCTCCGCCGCCGCCGCTTGCGCCTGCTGCACCATCTCCTGCTGCTTGGCCGAGGCCTGCTCCAGCGAATCGCCCATTTCATTGAACGAGGTCGCCAGCCGCCCCACTTCATCCCGCGATTCGATCGTCGCGCGGGCGGCCAGATCGCCATGCGTCAGACTAGTCACGACGGTTTGCAGGTGCCGGATCGGCTGAATCACCTGCGAACGCAGGCTCACGAACATCACCAATCCCATCAGTGTGGCGGAGAATCCGGCCGCCAGATAGAGCATCTTGACGTTGCTGTCCACTTGCGCCAGCGCCTTCGTCATCGGCATCTGCAAGGAAATCGCGCCGACCATGTCACCGACCTTGGTGCCGACATGGCAGCTGACGCAGGCTTCGCTGCGGATAATATCGGGCGTCATGCGCCGAAAGGTCATCACACCATTGACCGGCTCGATCCGCACGACTTCCTTTTCGCCGCCGGCCAGCGCCTTGATGGCCTCCTCTTCAAACGCGTCATTCGGCTTATTCATCGGATTGAGGGGTTTGCTGCTGATCACACGGGCGTTGAAGATGCCTTCATTCGACAGCTCCTCGGCCATTTCGCGGGTAGCCGTCGCGGGAAAGGGGATCGTATCCGGCGCGCTGTGGTCCTGCGCGATTTTAATCGTGCCGCCGCTGGAAGCCTTGACCTTGCCGACATATTGTTTGGCGATATAGGCGCGGGTGACTTCGATCTGGCGTTGGATCACCGTGCTTCTGACCTGCAACAGCGAGATCAGATCCGCGCGCATTTGGCCGCTCAACCAAACAACCAATCCCAGCATCGTCGCGAGGATCGTAAGGCTGGTCACCATGAGCATCTTGGTGGTCAGATTGAGATTGTTCCAACGCTCTTTCATGGGAGTCCTCCGGGGTAGAAGCCGCCTCTCTCACTTATCGGCAAAGGTTGCCCACATCGTCGTCCGTTCTACAGAACTGATATCGGCTATTACTTACAATTCTTTATATACCGCCGAATGCCTCTGCCGGATGAGCGACACAACCAACGGATAGAACTAGAGAGCGTGGATAACCATTGGGGGAAAACAAATAGGATTAGATGCCAATCTACAGATAGGCGCGGGGCACGGGGCGAGAGGCAAGGGGGAAGTCAGAGATAGGCGCGAGGCGAGGGGGGATCGCAGACGGGCGAGGGGTTCGGGGCCCGGTCAGAAACGGGCACGAGGCACGGGGCACGAGGCAAGGGGGGATCGCAGACGGGCGAGGGGTTCGGGGCACGAGGCAAGGGGCGAGAGGTGGGAATCCCGCCCTTCCGACCCCTCGCCCCTAGCCCCGCGCTCTCGCCTATTTAGAACTCCTCAAACTCATCCTTCTTGGCCGCATGGCCGTTCCCCGAGGCCACTCCGGCGGGCTTCGGCGCGTCCTGCGGAGCCGCCTTCTGAACCACAGGCTTGGCCGCGGCCTTCACCCGTGCCCCTGGCCCCTCGCCCCTCGCCCCTCCTCCGACCCCTCGCCCCTCGCCTCTGGCCCCTGGCCCAGTCAGGTTCACCTTAAAGGTGGCCACCTGGCGCATCAGCTCCTGAGCCTGCGCCTTCATGGACTGGCTGGCGCTCGTCGTCTCTTCCACCAGCGCCGCGTTCTGCTGCGTGGTCTCATCCATCTGCATGATGGCCTTGTTCACCTGGTCGATCCCGCTGGCCTGCTCCTGCGAGGCCGCCGTGATCTCCGCAATGATGTCGCTCACCCGTTTCACCGAGCTCACGATCTCTTCCAGCGTCTTGCCGGACTGGTCCACCAGTTCGCTCCCGTCATTCACCCGCTGGATGGACTCGTTGATGAGCCCCTTGATCTCCTTCGCCGCCGTCGCCGACCGCTGGGCCAGGTTTCTGACCTCGGCCGCCACCACGGCGAACCCTCTTCCATGCTCCCCGGCCCGCGCCGCTTCCACCGCCGCATTCAGGGCCAAGAGGTTGGTCTGGAAGGCAATTTCATCGATCACCGTGATGATGTCGGCGATCTTCTTGCTGCTCTGGTTGATCGCCCCCATGGCCTCGACAGCCTTGATTGTGACCGCCCCGCCCTTGTCGGCGGTCTCGCGGGCCGCGCTCGCCAGTTGATTGGCCTGCTTGGCATTGTCCGCATTTTGTTTGACCGTGCTCGTCATCTCTTCCATGGACGCGCTGGTCTCTTCCAGCGAACTGGCCTGTTCGCTTGTCCGCTGCGAGAGGTCCTCGCTCCCCTTGCTGATCTGCTCCGACCCCGCCGTCACGGCTTCCACCGCCTCGCGCACGGTGGTCATCGTCTGGGTCAAGTTCCCGAGAGCGCTGTTCAAGCTGCTCTTCATCTGCTCGAACTCGCCTTGGTAATTCCCGGTCATCGACTGCGTCAGATCGTTCGCCGCCAAGGCGCTGAGCACGCTCTGCGCCTCATGCAACGGCGCCACCACCGCATCCAAGAGCCGGTTGATGCCTTCGGAAAGGGCGCGATAGCCCCCTTCAAACTTCGTGGCGTCGATCCGGCCCGACAACTGCCCGGCGGCCGCCGCCGTCACCAGCCGGTCCACATCGGTCAGAGCCGCCTTGATCGCCGTGACATCCGCCCATTCCACCGAGTTGCCCAGATATTCGCCCTGCGCGTTGACGATCGCCGACGCCGCCAGATCCAGGGTCAACGGCCCCACCTTGATCTCCGCCCGATGCGGCAGGTTCTTCGGATTGTCCAGAATCTGCCGGATCGCCCCCGGATTCTTATGGTATTGATCGATGCAGCTCCCGATCACCTTCTCGGCCCGGAAGCCCGGCAACCCCTGCTGAATCATCGGCTCGGCCTTGCGCAAGGTCGCCTGCGAGGCCTTGTTCATATAGACGACCTGATAGTTCCGGTCGCAAATCATCACGTTCACGGCGGCGTTATCCAGGCCCGCCTGCAACCGCGCGGTCTCGACTTCCAACTTGCGCGTTTGCGTCACGTTCAGCCATTCGAGCGAATTGCCCACATATTCGCCCTTCTCGTTGGTGATGGCCTTCACCATCAGGTCCAAGGTCAAGGGGCCCAGCTGAATGTCGGCCCGGTGCGGGAGATTCTTCGGATTCTCCAAGATCCGGCGGATGCGGCCCGCGTCTTTATGGAATCCATCGATGCAGGTTCCCACCAGCTTGCTGCTGTCGAAGCCCGGCAGCACTTTGCGCAGGTCCGCTTCGATCTCGCGGAAGGAGGTCAGCGCCCCCTCGTTCACATAGGTGATCACCAGGTTCCGGTCGCACATCAGGAGGTTGGCCCGCGCATTGTTCAGTGTGGAGACCATCTCCTGCTGCTTGGCCGAGGCCTGCTCCAGCGAGGTGCCCATGTCATTGAAGGCCGCCGCCAGTTCGCCCACTTCATCCCGCGTCGTCACCGAAGACCGCGCCGCCAGGTTCCCGCCCCCCAAGGCCTGCGCCGCCGTCAGCACATCGGCCAAGTTCTTCGCGATGAACCGCGCCAGCAGCCACCCGAACAGCAGCCCCAGCGCAATCCCTCCCGCGCTCGCCCCCAGCATGATCATCTTGGTATCCATGAAGGTCTGAACCGCCCCGTCGTATTTCTGCTGGGCGATCTTCGTCTTCGTGTCGACCACGTTGTTGATCGCCTCAATCGATGCGCCGAACTTCGCGGCTCCCTCGCCCTTCATCGCGGCCAGGGCATCGGCCTGCCGCCCCTCCCGCAAAGCCTTGAAGATCACCGTCTCACGGTAGGTCCGGTAGTCGTCATATTTGGCGACGAATTGATCGTACGCAGCACGGACCTCTTCGGAGCGAATCGTCTTGGAAAAGGCGTCGCGAGTTTCCGCAATCTGGCCGCCCAGCTCGCCAACCTTGGCCAGCGCGGCCTCACGGTCGGCGGCGCTCGTAGTTAAAATGGCCGTGATGGTCTGCGCCCGCACCTGGTGAATCAGCCCACGCACTCTGGTGATCATCATCAGCGGCTTCAACTGCACGTTCTGGATGTTCTCGGTGTTATCGCGCAGCGCCGCCGCGTTATAGAGGCAGATGCCGGTCAGCCCCGCCATGATGGCCCCGGTGAAGGCAAACCCCAGCATCAGTTTCGTCGCGGTCTTCAGATTTCCAAACCAGGTCAACATGGAAGCCCCCTTTGGTGATGGCAATGGATGTCGTGGTGCCGATGCCGGTGTGCCCGGCGCCGGTGATGCCGTGGAAGACGGGCTGGGCCCGCCATGGTAGCGCGCCGCCCCTTGCAGCATGATCGTGGTGATGGCCCCACAGGCCTCGGTCCAGGCCTGTTTGACTGGCGGCGTCCAAGCCGGGCCGGCGAACTCCGCCAGCACCGCCAATAAGTTCTCTCCGACCGCCTCGTAATGCGCCGGCAGCGCGCCATACTCCACATGGCGGGCGCCCAGCGTCTGCAAGGCCTCGGTCAGTTTGTCTGGACGGCGGAGGTTCTGCACGACCAGCACCAGGGAGGCCAGCAGCTTCTTCTTCTGTTCCGCCAGCGTCGTGTGCTTGAAGAGGGGGATGACGGCGGGATACTTCTGAAACAGCCGTTCGTAGAACCGGCTCACCAGCGCTTCGCCCTTCGGCGCCACCAGCTTGAAACTCTGCTCCAATAGCTCGACGTTCAATCCCATCTGATTTCTCCCTGAGAGAGGTTCAGCGCCTGGCGCCCCCTATAGGCGCACGGCCCGTGACCCTGGCACACACACTCAGGTCCCGCGCCTGGCGCGGGACCTCTGCCCCGGCTGTCAGGCCGCGGCGGCGATCGCGTCCTTGACCTCCTGCTCGATGAGCAGCCGGTCGATGTCCAGCAGCGAGATCAACCTGTCGCCGGACTTGCCGATGCCGTTGAGGAAGGTGACATTCACCTTGGCCCCGAATTCGGGCGCCGCTTGAATATCTTTCCTGTCGATGTTCAGCACGTCGGAGACCGCATCCACGACCAGCCCCATCACTTTATCCTGCACCACCACCACCACGATGACGGTAAACATCGTATAGTCGATGGTCGGCAGGCCAAACTTCGTCCGTAATTCCACGATCGGCACGATGGTGCCCCGCAGATTGAGCACCCCCTTAATGTGCGGCGGCGTGTTGGGAATCTTCGTGACGGCTGTATAGCCCTTGATTTCCTGCACCCGGAGGATGTCCACCCCATACAGCTCCTCCCCGAGGCTGAACGTCAGAAACTGGCTGCCGTCGGTGGTAAGCCCGATCTGCTGATTGCTGTCTTTGCTGACGCTGTCCGACACTGCTGCCATGGAGGCCTCCTTCATGAAGTGATGGGTGATGGGGAAAGGCCCGAGGTGAGGTCAGAAACGGGCGCGGGGCTAGAGGCTAGGGACAAGAGGTGGAATACCACCCTTTCCGCTCCCTAGCCCCTTGCTCTCACCTCTCCGCATTCCGCCTCGAGCCTCTTCTCATGCCGCCCCTTGCCCTCATCCTTTTCAAAAACATTTTCACACTCGAAGTCTTTGGCCCAGCATGCGTGGAATCCACACAAGAGCATGCCCTGCCGAAGGCTGTATCGGTGAGAGGCCGGGGCAAACTAAAGACGTGTTTTGTCCCTATCGCTAGGGACGTGCTCAGAGGAGAGGGTCGGCGGACAGGGAACGGGGGGCGGACTGAGTCGTATAGCGGCTCAAATACAAGGCCACCGCTTCGGAGCGGCGCGACACATTCAATTTGCTGAACACGTTGGTTAAATAGTTCCGCACGGTCTTATCGCTCAGCGTCATCGCCACGGCGATTTCCTTGTTCGTGAGCCCCTGCGCAACCAGCGCGAGAACGCGCTGCTCCTGTTGAGAGAGGCCCGGCGGGGCCTCGGCAGGACTGGACAGCGCATTGATGCGCGCCCTCGCCCGCTCCGCCAGCATCGGATCGAGGCAGGACCCTCCGCCGGCAACATGCACGACGGATTGCACGAGCGTGGCGCTGCTGACTTCCTTCAACAAATACCCTTGCGCGCCCGCCATGACGGTCGCGAACACCGCCTCGTCGTCCACGTAGGACGTGAGGAACAGCACCCGGGTGCCGGGGCAGGCAGCCCGAATCTCGCGGCACCCTTCGACTCCATGGCCGTCCGGCAGCCGGAGATCGAGCAGGACAACATCAGGCTGCAACTGCTGGCTGAGCGCGAGTCCTTCGGCCAGCGTGCCGGCTTCGCCGACCACAGAAATAACCGAGGGCTGCTCCTCGAATAACGTCCGCAACCCAAGGCGAAGCAGTTGATGATCGTCCACCAGCAGCAGCCGAATCGGGGTGCCTTCAGATCGAGACATGCGTGGCTCTCCTTATCAGGGTGATCACAATACGTGTGCCGGTTCCCGGCGCCGTCGTTATGGCTATCGCGGCGCCAATCTGCCTGGCGCGGGCCTCCATATTGCCCATCCCCAGGCCCTGCTTCCTGGAGTCGGCCGGGTTGAATCCACAGCCGTCGTCTTCAATCGTCATCTGCCAGCGGTCGCCGGCGGGAACCAGCGCGATCCGGCAGCGGGTCGCGGAAGCATGGCGGACGACATTGCTCATCGCCTCCCGCACGATGTACAGCAGATGCCTGATCTCGTCCGGCGGCAAGTCCGCCAACTCCTCGTCCCGCTCAGGCAGCTCCAGCAGCCATTCCACCGAAGACACCCCCCGGTACGTGTCTATAAGAGTCGAGAGACCGCTGCGGATGGTCTCGGCCTGCGCCCATACCGGATCCTGGCCGCCCATGAACCGGCGCACTTCGGCGATCATCAGCGCCAGGTCTTCGATCTGCACGTCCAGGCTCTTCTGGGCGTTGCCGGATTGCGAAGCCAGCAGGCGGCGGCTGTGTTCCAGGCCCAGCCGGAGGGCATACAGCGATTGCAGCACACCGTCGTGCAAATTGCGCATGAGGGCTTCGCGTTCTTGCATGACCCGGTCCATGACGGCGTGGGCCTGGCGCATGGCTTCCAACTGTTTGCGGCCGGTCACGTCGTGCACCATACCGAGCGATCTCACGACCGCCCCGGCTGCGTTGCGGATATGCACGCACTTCTCATGGACGATACGGATGTCGCCTGTGCCCTGCGCGACAATGCGATGCTCGATCTCATACGAATCGAGCCCATCCCGGATCGAACCCGCATAGGCGGCATCCACGGCCGCGCGGTCGTCGGGATGCACGCAGGCCAGGAAGGATTCGTAGGTCGCTACGCCTTCGCCCGGTTCGATGCCAAAAATACGGAAGGTCTCATCCGACCAGGTCAACCGGCCGGCCTCCACATCCAGCTCCCAACTGCCGAGATGCGCGAGCGCCTGGGCCTGATTCAGCCGCCCCTCACTCTCGCGCAATTGCGCCTCCATCCGCTGGCGCTCGTCGATTTCAACGCGCAGCGCATGGTTGGATTCGGCCAGATCCATGGTCCGCTCGAACACCCGCCGTTCCAATTCCGCATGCGATTCCCGCAAGGCCTGTTCCATCCGCTTGCGCTCGGTAATGTCTTCCGAGATGCCCACCAGATAGGCCGGCTCGCCAGTGGCGCCGAACATGGGAATTTTTCTTGTATGCAAATACCGGACACCATGGGGCGTATCGATCCGCTCTTCGGGAATATCGACCAGGTGGCCGCTCGCCAGCACCTCGCGGTCTTTCGCCGTGAACAGGTCGGCCTGCTCTTTGGGAAAAAGGTCGAAATTGTTTTTACCCAGGATGTCCTGCGCCGAGACGCCCAGCAGCTCTTCGCAGGCCCGGTTGAACCGCACATGCCGCAGCTCCCGCGCCTCCTTTACGAACACCACGCTGGGCAAATGATTCAACACCGACGCGATAAAGGCTTCCGATTGCCGCAGCCGTTCCTCACTCTGCTTGCGCTCAGTGATGTCTTCCGAGATCCCCAGCAGATACCGAGGCGTGCCGTTGGAATCGGTTAATGGAATCTTTTTGGTGTGCAGATACCGTATCCCGTTGTGCTTCGTCTGGATACCCTCTTCCGGAATATCCAGCAAGCGTCCTCCGGCCAGCACCCGCCGATCCGCCGCCGTAAATGTCTCGGCATCCTTGGCCGGGAAAAAGTCATAATCATTCTTGCCCAGCAGTTCGTCGTGCGAATAGCCGAGCAGCGCTTCACCGGCCTTGTTCAACCGCACGAACCGCAGCCCCTCGGCCTCTTTCACAAAGACCATGTTCGGCAGATTATCCAAGACCGAGGCCAAGAACGCCTCCGACTCTCGCAGCCGCTCCTCCGCCCGCTTGCGCTCCGTCAGATCGGTATGGGTGCCGACTACGCGCAGAGGCTTGCCATGAGCATCCCGAGTCACCACCTTCCCACGAGCGAGAATCCATTTATACGAGCCATCCTTGCACAAGAGGCGGTGTTCGCTCACATACAGATCCGGCTCTCCATCGAAATGTTTCCGGATCTCCTCGTAGGCAGCCGCTTTGTCCTCCGGATGAACACGGCAATCCCACTCGCCAAAGGTATCCCCGATCTCGTGTGGCTCATACCCAAGCATGGTCTTCCAGCGTGTGGAAAAATACACCTGGTTGGTCTGGGCATTCCAATCCCACACCCCGTCGCCGCTGCCCTCGAAAGCGTACTGCCAGCGTTCTTCCGATTCCCTCAACGCGGCCTCCGCCGCCGATTGGGCGGCGGCCTGCCGCGCCCGTTCGATTTCCGTGGCGATCCGCTGGGCAAAGATCCGCAACAATTCCTGCTCTTCCTCGGTGAAGTCGCGCGGTTTGTCGTCCAGCAGGCAGGTCACCGCCACCACCTCCCCCCGGCTGTCCAGCGACGGCACGCCGCAGTAGGCCATGGCCTGGTGGGCCCGGAGAAACGCGGCCTCCGGAAACCGCTCCATGACCCGGTCGAACACGCGCAGATCCTTGGCCGTTTTCACGGTTGCGCAGGGGGTGATGGCGAGCGGACAGCGGCCGGCATTCCGCGTCACCTGGCCGTTCATATAGAGGGACTTGAACAACAGCTCCTCTCCCACGATCTCAGAGAGACAGACGATGCGCACGTCGAACATCTGGCCCAGCACGCGCGAGGCTTCGTCAAAGATATGGTTGGGATCTCCAGAAAGCGTCAGGCTCCAGGCCGACAAGTGCTTCAACCGGGCGATGCGGGCGATGGCCTGCTCCGACTGCTGCACCGCCGCCGCGGTCTTCGCTGCGAGCCGCCGAGCCTGTTCCAAACCGGCGGCAATGCTCAAGAGCAGGATCGACGCCACTGCCCGGTTGAACAGGACCGCCGGGAACAGAGGTCCGGAGGAACACAGAACGCCCAGTATCGTCAAGCCGATCAGACCGCCTGCCGCCCAATAACGGACCCCACGCGCGGGCAGGAACCAGGTGAGGAGGAGCGGCAGCACATAGAGCATTGGCACGGCATAGCCGAGGGGCAGCAGCAGGTCGGCTGAGAAGATGCCGCCGACAAGACAGAGCCAGGCCATCACGGCAGGTTGATGAACCGGTCTCCTGATAGTTTGCCACAAGGACCCGAGGGCAAAGTTAGCCATGCCCCTCAATCTTGCAAATGGCCTGCCGAGGGAGAGTCTGGGAATAGCGGCCTGAGCAGAGGATTTTGTGGCTTTTGAGGCACCATCGGCAAAATTTGCCGGTCTAACGGCGGTCTCAGAGACAGAACCTAGACGAGCCCGTCAATACTCTGACGCATGGGGAAGTGATCGGGCATGGGCCAGAAGTTTGGCACGAGGCAAGGGGCGAGGGGGAAGGGAATGGTGATGGGCGAAGCCTGATGAGGGCCGGAAGGGACGCCGGTCTTCCCTGCACCGGTCACACTTCACAACTCACGCTGTTCATCCCGTCGAGGAATACCGGTCAAGATAGTCTTGGGCAAAGGCACGCGCGTCCGACACGAGCAGGGCCGACAGCACCGCCACGTCCTGCTGCAACGATTCGAGCACGAGACGATCGATCATCTTCACATCCGGCTCCAGACTAAACCCGGTGTCCGATTCGCTCTCGGAATAGGACACACAGATATGCCAGGGGTTCGCAATCTGTTTCTTGAAATGCCAGTACGCCAGCAAATCGCCGATCAACCGTGCAAACACCAGCGAACGAGTATAGAACCAGACTTGCGGCAGCCGCCGCAACGTCCCATCAGGAGACATGTGGCCCTCACAGGACCAGACGGGCGGACAGACTCGCAGCGACATGAACGAGAAGACGAGCGGGGCAATCTTCGGTTCGATGGGATACCGCATACCGTCTGAGGACATCTCCACCGAGGCAGAGATACAATCAGGCCCACAGGCACAGGTACAGACCGGTGAATGAGAACAGGGGCACGGCACCGTGCACGACGGACACACGCGCACGTCCCGATAGGAGGGTTGCTCGAGGAAACCAATGAGATCACGGCGTCTGCTCGCCTCAGCCTCTGGATTGGGATCCGGCTTGTAGAGTTTCATCGATCATCCCTACACCTGCGCATCGATATTCCCCAGCGCGACAGAATACCATTCTTTACTACCACGAATGCTGATGGATAGGAATAGGAATTGAGAAATACCACACATAAATGTGGGGCGCAGAGATGCGATCAGGTTAGAGCCGGGCTCGTGGGACGGTTGCAGACAGGTGCGGGGCGCGAGGCGAAGGGGAACAGGGGACGTGATGGATGAAGGGTGATGAATGATCGGTGAAGGGAAGAACACAATCCCTTCCGACACTCATCACCCATCACCGATCACTCATCACATTCTTCTAGAACTCCTCAAACTCATCCTTTTTGGTTGCATGGCCGTTCCCTGAGGCCACTCCGGCGGGTTTCGGCGCCGGCCGGGCGGCCGGGCTCTTGGCCACCGTCTTCACCCGAGCCCCTGGCCCCTCGCCCCTCGCCCCTCCTCCGACCCCTCGCCCCTCGCCTCTGGCCCCTGGCCCACTCATATTCACCTTAAAGGCGGCCACCTGGCGCATCAGCTCCTGGGCCTGCGCCTTCATGGACTGGCTGGCGCTCGTCGTCTCTTCCACCAAGGCCGCGTTCTGCTGCGTGGTCTCGTCCATCTGCATGATCGCCTTGTTCACCTGGTCGATCCCGCTCGCCTGTTCTTGCGAAGCCGCCGTGATCTCCGCGATGATGTCGCTCACCCGTTTCACCGAGCTCACGATCTCGTCCAGCGTCTTCCCGGACTGATCCACCAGCTCGCTCCCGTCGGTCACCCGCTGGATCGACTCGTTGATGAGCCCCTTGATCTCCTTCGCCGCCGTCGCCGACCGTTGCGCCAAGTTGCGCACTTCGGCCGCCACCACGGCAAACCCGCGCCCATGTTCCCCCGCCCGCGCCGCTTCCACCGCGGCATTCAGGGCCAAGAGATTGGTCTGGAAGGCAATTTCATCGATCACCGTGATGATGTCGGCGATCTTCTTGCTGCTCTGGTTGATCGCCCCCATGGCCTCAATGGCTTTCGTGGTCACCGCCCCGCCCTTGTCGGCGGTGTCGCGGGCGGCACTTGCCAGTTGATTGGCCTGCTTTGCATTATCCGCATTTTGTTTGACCGTGCTCGTCATTTCTTCCATGGACGCGCTGGTCTCTTCCAGCGAACTAGCCTGTTCGCTCGTCCGTTGCGAGAGGTCTTCGCTGCCCTTGCTGATCTGCTCCGACCCCGCCGTCACGGCTTCCACCGCCTCGCGCACGGTCATGATGGTCTGGGTCAGGTTATGGACCACGGCGTTGATACTGCTCTTCACCTTTTCCAATTCCCCCTGGTACTTCCCATTCATCTCCTCCGTCAGATCGTTGCTGGCCAGCCGCCCCAACACCGCCTGGGCTTCAGCCACCAATTGCTCCATTTCGGCCTGCGCCTTCTTCTGCGGCGTGATATCCGTCGCAAACTTCACGACCTTGTAGACCTTGCCGTTGGCATCCACGATCGGATTGTAGGAGGCCTGAATCCAAATTTCCTTGCCCCCCTTGCCGATCCGGCGATACACGCCCGCATCGAACTCGCCCCGGTTCAGCTTCTGCCAGAAGGCGGCGTACTCGCCTGTGCTCGTATAGGCCGGATCACAGAACATCCGGTGGTGCTGCCCCTGGATCTCCGGCAGTGTATAGCCCAGACAATTCAGGAAGTTGTCGTTCGCCGTCATCACCGTGCCGTCCAGCTTGAACTCGATGGCCGCTTGCGCCTTATTAATGGCATTGATCTTCCCCTCGAATTCGGCATTGCGATTCTTGTCCGCCGTGATGTCGGTCGCAAACTTCATAACCTTATAGGGCTTGCCATTCGCATCCATAATGGGATTGTAGGAGGCCTGAATCCAGATCTCCTTGCCCCCTTTGCCGATCCGGCGATACACGCCCGCATCGAACTCGCCCCGGTTCAGCTTCTGCCAGAAGGCGGCGTACTCGCCTGTGCTCGTATAGGCCGGATCACAGAACATCCGGTGATGCTGCCCCTGGATCTCCTGGAGGCTATAGCCCAGGCAATTGAGGAAGTTGTCGTTGGCGGTAATCACCGTCCCGTCGAGGTTGAACTCGATGACGGCTTGCGCTTTGCCGATGGCATTGGTCACGCCTTTGATCTCCGCCGCCTGCGCCTGCGCCTGCTGCATCATTTCCTGCTGTTTGGCCGAGGCCTGCTCCAGCGAGGTGCCCATGTCGTTGAAGGCCGTCGCCAGCGCCCCCACTTCGTCGGTCGTCGCGACGGAAGACCGCGCCGCCAGGTCCCCGCTCCCCAAGGCCTGCGCCGCCGTCAGCACGTCGGCCAGATTCCGGGACAGAAATCTCGCGATCCACCAGCCCAAAACAAGGCCCACGACAATGCCAGTGGCGATGAGGCCGATGAGCAGATTCCGTGAGCCTTGATACGCCTGCTGACCGGCGTCAAAGTTCTCCTTCGCCTGTTTCTCATTGTCATCGATGAGGGTGCTCAAATGCTCCACGACCCGCTTGTATTTGGGCGCGACCTCCGTCTTCATGACCTGATAGGCCTGCTTGTCCTTCCCCTCGCGGCTGAGCGGCAAGGTCTGCGCATCGCGCGCCTTGAGATAGTCGGCCCAGGCCTCCCGGTACTTCGGATACACCTCCCGCTCCACTGAGGAGGTCATCAAAGGCTCATACTTCGGCCAGCGCTCGGCGATTTCGCCTTCGAGCTTCTTGAGCGTCGCTTCGATCTCCGCCTTTTCCTCTGAGGTCGGCGCCGCGATGTGCTGAATCACGTTGGCGCGCACTTGGTGCGTGCGCCCGCGCATTTCCGCCAGCAGCTTGATCGGCTGAAGATTCGTTTCATAGATCGACTGGGCGCCCAGATTGAGCTGGTTCATATTCATGAGCGCGATCACGCCGACCCCGGCCATGATCACCCCGGTGAGTGCAAACCCCAGCATCAGCTTCGTCACGGTTTTCAGATTGCCAAACCAGCTCGACATAGACGCCCCCTTGTCCGATGGATATCGCGGTGTGGAAGATGACGGTCCTGCCAGATTGTGCGACCGGCCAGAGCCGGCCTGGCGGGCAGCTCCTTGCAGCATGATGGTCTTGATGGCGCCATAGGCTTCGGTCCAGGCTTGTTTGACTTGCGGCGTCCAAGCCGGGCCGGCGAATTCGCCCAGCACCGCCAGCAGATTCTCTCCCACCGCGTCATAATGCCCCGGCTGCGCGCCATATCCGACATGGCGGGCGCCCAGCGTCTGCAAGGCGTTCGTCAGCTTGTCCGGATGCCGGAGATTTTGCATGACCAAGACCAGCGAGGCCAGCAGCTTCTTCTTCTGCTCAGGCAAGGAGGTCTCTTTGAACAAAGGCTTGACGGAGGGATATTTCTGAAATAGCCGCTCATAGAACCGGCTGACCAGCGCCTCCCCTTTGGGGGCGACCAACTTGAAACTCTGCTCCAGTAACTCGACGTTCAATCCCATGACTGCTCCATGCTCCTCTGCGATTGTTTCATTCCACTCCGGCCTGCCCCCACCACCCATCACCTATCACACGTCACACCGCACGCATCTCGCGGTTACGCAGCCTCCGCCATATCGGCGTCGGTCAGCAGCCGGTCGATGTCGAGCAGCGCGATCAGCTTGTCGCCGGATTTGCCGATGCCATTCAGGAACGTCACATCGGCTTTAGCCCCAAACTCGGGCGCCGACTGAATATCTTTCTTCTCGATATCGAGCACATCGGACACGGCATCCACGATCAGCCCCATCACCTTGTCTCGCACCACGACCACGACGATGACCGTGAACATGGTGTACTCGATCGTCGGCAGGCCGAACTTGGTCCGCAATTCCACGATCGGGACGATGGTGCCCCGGAGGTTCAGCACCCCCTTGATATGAGGCGGCGTGTTCGGAATCTTCGTGACGGCCGTATAGCCCTTGATTTCCTGCACCCGGAGGATATCCACCCCGTACAGCTCCTCACCCAGGCTAAACGTCAAAAACTGGCTGCCGTCAGTGGTCAGGCCGCTCTGCTGATTGCTCACTTTTACCGTCGTGTCGGCTGCTACCGCTGCCATAACATCCTCCCTCATGTAGTGATCCGTGATGAGCGTCGGGAAGGTACATTCGCCCCCCCTCACTGATCACTCATCACTAATCACACGTCCCGTGGTCCTCACACGCTAGGGACAAATCCCTCTACTGGAGTGCCTATCGGCGAATAGCAGGGGAATCTTGAATCCCCCAATAGAAATTTAAATAGAGGACACCAGTCCTCGGCCGCACAATTCGTGGCCGGACATGTCTTGAAAAGGATGGCTCAGGAAGGCTCGCGCGATGTGGATGACAAGAAGGCGCTTAGACAGAATCTCCTATCTGGTTGATATTACAATAATTAGCAGCCTACTAAGGGAAATAATACAGACGGGCGAGGGGTTCGGGGCGTGAGGCAAGGGGCGAGAAGTGGGAATCCCGCCCTTCCAACCCCTCGCCCCTCATCCCGTGCCTCTCGCCTATTTAGAACTCCTCAAACTCATCCTTCTTGGTTGCATGGCCGTTCCCTGAGGCCACTCCGGCGGGTTTCGGCGCCGGCCGGGCGGCCGGGCTCTTGGCCACCGTCTTCACCCGTGCCCCTGCCCCCTCGCCCCTCGCCCCTCCTCCGACCCCTCGCCCCTCGCCTCTGGCCCCTGGCCCACTCATATTCACCTTGAACGCTTCCACCTGGCGCATCAGCTCCTGGGCCTGCGCCTTCATGGACTGGCTGGCGCTCGTCGTCTCTTCCACCAGCGCCGCGTTCTGCTGCGTCGTCTCGTCCATCTGCATGATCGCCTTGTTCACCTGATCGATCCCGCTCGCCTGCTCCTGCGAGGCCGCCGTGATCTCCGCGATGATGTCGGTCACCCGTTTCACCGAGCTCACGATTTCCTCCAGCGTCTTCCCGGACTGATCCACCAGCTCGCTCCCGTCGGTCACCCGCTGGATCGACTCGTTGATGAGCCCCTTGATCTCCTTCGCCGCCGTCGCCGACCGCTGCGCCAGGTTGCGCACTTCCGCCGCCACCACGGCAAAGCCGCGGCCGTGCTCCCCGGCCCGCGCCGCTTCGACCGCGGCATTCAAGGCCAAGAGATTGGTCTGGAAGGCGATCTCGTCGATGACCGTGATGATGTCGGCGATCTTCTTGCTGCTCTGGTTGATCGCCCCCATGGCCTCAATGGCTTTCGTGGTCACCGCCCCGCCCTTGTCGGCGGTGTCCCGCGCCGCGATGGCCAATTGATTGGCCTGCTTCGCGTTATCCGCATTCTGCTTCACGGTGCTCGTCATCTCTTCCATGGACGCGCTGGTCTCTTCCAGCGAACTGGCCTGTTCGCTCGTCCGCTGCGAGAGGTCTTCGCTCCCCTTGCTGATCTGCTCCGACCCCGCCGTCACGGCTTCCACCGCCTCACGCACGGTGATCATCGTGTGCGTCAAATTATTGAGCGCCGTATTGATACTGGTCTTGATCCGCTCCAGTTCGCCCTGATAGGTCCCGCTCATTTGCTGCGTGAGATCGCCTTGCGCCAAGGCGCCGAGCGATTGCTGCGCTTCGGCCATGCAGGCTTCCAATTCAGCCTGGGCTTTTTTTTGCGCCGTAATGTCGGTCGCAAACTTCACGACCTTATAGACTTTCCCCTTGGCGTCCACGATCGGATTGTAGGAGGCCTGAATCCAGATCTCTTTGCCCCCCTTGCCGATCCGGCGGTACACGCCCGCATCGAACTCGCCCCGGTTCAGCTTCTGCCAAAAGGCCGCGTACTCGCCCGTGCTCGTATAGGCCGGATCACAGAACATCCGGTGGTGCTGCCCTTTGACTTCATTAAGTGTGTACCCCAGGCAATTCAGAAAATTGTCATTCGCCGTGATGACCGTGCCGTCCAGGCTGAACTCGATCGCCGCCTGCGCCTTGTTGATGGCGTTGAGCTTGCCCTCGAACTCGGCGTTGCGGTTCTTGTCGGCCGTAATGTCGGTCGCAAACTTCACGACCTTGTAGACTTTCCCCTTGGCGTCCACGATCGGATTGTAGGAGGCCTGAATCCAGACCTCTTTGCCCCCCTTGCCGATCCGGCGATACACGCCCGCATCGAACTCGCCCCGGTTCAGCTTCTGCCAAAAGGCCGCGTACTCGCCCGTGCTCGTATAGGCCGGATCACAGAACATCCGATGGTGCTGCCCCTGGATTTCATTGAGTGTGTAGCCCAGGCAATTCAGAAAATTGTCATTCGCCGTGATGACCGTGCCGTCCAGGCTGAACTCGATCGCCGCCTGCGTCTTGTTGATGGCGTTGAGCTTGCCCTCGAACTCGGCGTTGCGGTTCTTGTCGGCCGTGATGTCGGTCGCGAACTTCACGACCTTGTAGGGCTTGTGGTTGGCGTCCAGAATCGGATTGTAGGAGGCCTGAATCCAGACCTCTTTGCCCCCCTTGCCGATCCGGCGGTACACGCCCGCATCGAACTCGCCCCGGTTCAGCTTCTGCCAAAAGGCCGCGTACTCGCCCGTGCTCGTATAGGCCGGATCACAGAACATCCGATGGTGCTGCCCCTCCACTTCCTGAAGCGTATAGCCGAGAGTTTTCAAGAAGTTGTCGTTGGCCGTAATGATCGTGCCATTCAGATTGAATTCGATGACGGCCTGCACCCGGTCGATCGCTTCGACTCTCGCCTTCAAGTCATTGTCCGTGGATTCTTTTGCAAACAAATTTCGCAGCGACATGATCACTCCTCCTTAGTATTGGCGCCGGAGACGGAGCCGAATCGCGGACGCTTCCCAGCACAATCTGTTGTAGTGATAGACACTTAGGCTGCCGCGGCCTCCCGCATATCCGCATCGGTGAGCAGCCGGTCGATATCAAGCAGCGCCACCAGCTTGTCGCCGGACTTGCCGATCCCGTTTAAAAACGTCACGTTCACCTTGGCGCCGAACTCGGGCGCCGCCTGAATATCTTTCCTCGCGATGTCCAGCACGTCGGACACGGCATCGACGATGAGGCCCATCACTTTGTCCTGTACCACGACGACCACAATCACCGTGAACATCGTGTACTCGATCGTCGGCAGGCCGAACTTGGTCCGCAATTCCACAATCGGGACGATGGTGCCCCTCAGATTGAGAACCCCCTTGATGTGCGGCGGCGTGTTCGGAATCTTTGTGACGGCTGTGTAGCCCTTGATTTCCTGCACTCGAAGAATATCCACCCCATACAACTCCTCACCCAGGCTGAACGTCAAAAACTGGCTCCCATCAGTCGTGGGCCCCACTTGCTGATGCCCCTCTTTTGCAACACTTTCAACTGCTACAGCCGCCATAACACCCTCCCCATGAAGTGATGAGTGATGGGTATTCACTCGTCACTGCTTTCCTTTGTCCTTACCAACTAGGGACATTTGCCTTACACTAGGGACTGTATCGGAAATTTACTGGGATACTTTAGAGGGCAATAGGAACAAATGACGTTTTGCACCAGAGAAACAGGGTCATTTGCCTATATTGGGGTACACCGGACGGGGGGAAGTCACAGACGGGTGCGAGGCACGGGGCCAGGGGCGAGGGGGAAGGCAAAAACAGGTGAGAGGTTCGGGGCGCGAGGCAAGGGGAAGTCACAGACGGGCAAGGGGTCCGGGGCGCGAGGCGATAGGACGGTCAAGAATAGGCAAGAGGCACGGGGCAAGGGGTCGGAAAGATCGTCCTCTCGCCCCTAACCCCGTGCCTCTCGCCTGTCATCATCTTTCAGAAAAGATAGATCACTTGGAACGACAGGGTTTCCTGATTGTTCACCGGCCGGTTGCCATACAAAAAGACATTTTTATCGGACTTATCGTACCGGAACTCCAGACGCGTGATGAGCGACGGGACCGGCCTGTACTGGAGAGTCGAGGTATATTCCCACAAGGTCTGCTCAACGCCGCCAGTGCTGGCATTGGCGCAGGTATTCCAGCCGCCCGGCACGCCGCTAAATGGATTACTTGTGGTGCCATTCGTACCAACGGTGCTGCCGGTACAAGTGCGGGCTCCGCCCGAATCTTCAAAGATCTCGCCGCGCAGCCGCAGGCTCCAGCGCTCGTCGAAATCGTGGAGCAGATAGGCGCCGAGGCCTTTCCAATGCGCCGTTTTCCCGCCAGTCTTCGCCAGATTGGCATTTCCTTCATTGCCATAGTACGGCTCCAGGATGATCGTATCCTGTGCCGTCGCCTTGATCGTGACGATCGAGCCCGACACAAACCGCATGGCTTTAGGATCGCTCCCGGTTGCGCCGGTGATGCAACCACTGGCGCCTCCAGTCGTCAGCCCGCCTTGGCAATTAGACTGTTCCGCGCCGTAAGACCCATAGAAGCTCAGGCCAAACCGGTCGTGCGGCGTCAGGGCCAGCAGCCACTCGACGGTTTTGCCCTTGTTGTTGTCGTCGATATTGTCCCAGCCGTTGACCAGGCCAACCACCGCCGTCACGACAGGATTGAATTGATACGTGGCGCGAATGCCGGTCGTCGTGAAGGCCTGGGCCAGGCCGAACATGAAGGTGCGGGAGAAGTTGGGATTTTCCCAGCTATTGATCACCTCATATCCGATCAGCGTGTTCATCTTCCCCACTTGAATCTTGAGGCCGTTGCCGACCGGGAGAATGTATTCCGCATAGAGTTCTTGGAAATCCAGCTCATTGCTCGCGGTCCCCGGCTGGTAATTCGTCCTCGCGCGGGTCACGCGCGCATCCGGGCCGAAATTCAGCCGCGCGCGAAAGCCCGCCCGCTCCAGCCCGCTGCCATTGGCATCGGCGGGCCGTTCAAGCATGACTTGCAGCATGTGCGGCATGAAGGCATTCGCATTGGTATCGAAAATACGGAGCTGGTTCAGATTGGTGCCGGGGTTGTTGAAATTGTGCGTATAGGCCACATCGAGAAATCCGGAGGCCTTGAAGCCCAGCGTTTTCCAGATGGATTCCGCCTCGACTTTCTTCTCCAACACTGCCAACCGGTCCTGCACAGTCGGCGCCGCGCTCGGTGCGGCGGCAGGCGCTTCCGCCCATGCCGGATAGGCCCCGAT
This sequence comes from Nitrospira sp., assembly GCA_035968315.1. Lineage (NCBI taxonomy): Bacteria > Pseudomonadati > Nitrospirota > Nitrospiria > Nitrospirales > Nitrospiraceae > Nitrospira > Nitrospira sp. Next base: position 444,800 of record JAVYIN010000005.1, on the reverse strand, counting down.
CAATCCCATAACGGCACAGACCCCGGCCAATCGCAGATAGCGTATATTCATTGTTCGTAATCCTTTCGCGATTTCATGGATGGGTGACGGGCATGCTCACAAACGGGCGCGTGGCACGAGGCGCGAGGCGAGGGGGAGGAGAAGAGCACTCCGCTCCTCGTTCCACCTCTCGCCCCTCGCCCCGTGCCTCTCGCCTATTTAGAACTCCTCAAACTCATCCTTCTTGGCCGCATGGCCGTTCCCCGAGGCCACTCCGACGGGCTTCGGCGTCTCCCGAGGAGCCGACTTCTGAGCCACGGGCTTGGCCGCTGCCTTCACCCGTGCCCCGTGCCCTTCGCCTCTGGCCCCTGGCCCACTCATATTCACCTTAAACGCCTCCACCTGGCGCATCAGCTCCTGAGCCTGCGCCTTCATGGACTGGCTGGCGCTCGTCGTTTCTTCCACCAAGGCCGCGTTCTGCTGCGTCGCTTCGTCCATCTGCATGATCGCCTTGTTCACCTGGTCGATCCCGCTGGCCTGCTCCTGCGAGGCCGCCGTGATCTCCGCGATGATGTCGCTCACCCGTTTCACCGAGCTCACGATCTCTTCCAGCGTCTTGCCGGACTGATCCACCAGTTCGCTCCCGTCATTCACCCGCTGGATCGACTCGTTGATGAGCCCCTTGATCTCCTTCGCCGCCGTCGCCGACCGCTGCGCCAGGTTGCGCACTTCCGCCGCCACCACGGCAAACCCGCGGCCATGTTCTCCCGCCCGCGCCGCTTCCACGGCGGCATTCAGGGCCAGCAAGTTAGTCTGGAAGGCGATCTCGTCGATGACCGTGATGATGTCGGCGATCTTCTTGCTGCTCTGATTAATCGCCCCCATGGCCTCAATGGCTTTCGTGGTCACCGCCCCGCCCTTGTCGGCGGTGTCGCGCGCCGCGCTCGCCAGTTGATTGGCCTGCTTCGCGTTGTCCGCGTTTTGTTTGACCGTGCTCGTCATTTCTTCCATGGACGCGCTGGTCTCTTCCAGCGAACTGGCCTGTTCGCTCGTCCGCTGCGAGAGGTCTTCACTCCCCTTGCTGATCTGCTCCGACCCCGCCGTGACGGCTTCCACCGCCTCACGCACGGTCGTCATGGTCTGGGTCAGGTTGTGGACCACGGCATTGATGCTGTCCTTGATCTTGGCCAGCTCACCTTGATATTGGCCGCGCATCTGCTCGGTCAGATCGTTGCTGGCCAGCCGCCCCAGCACGCCCTGCGCTTCAGCCACCAGTTGCTCCATTTCGGCCTGCGCCTTCTTCTGCGGCGTGATATCCGTCGCAAACTTCACGACCTTGTAGACCTTGCCATTGGCGTCCACGATCGGGTTGTAGGAGGCTTGAATCCAAATTTCCTTGCCCCCTTTGCCGATCCGGCGGTACACGCCCGCATCGAACTCGCCCCGGTTCAGCTTCTGCCAGAAGGCCGCGTACTCGCCGGTGCTCGTATAGGCCGGATCACAGAACATCCGATGATGCTGCCCCTGGATCTCCGGCAGCGTATAGCCCAGGCAGTTCAGGAAATTGTCGTTCGCCGTCATCACCGTGCCATCCAGCTTGAACTCGATGGCGGCCTGGGCCTTGCCGATGGCGCTGATCTTGCCCTCAGCCTCCGCCGCCTGGTTCTTCTGCGCGGTGATGTCGGTCGCGAACTTCATGACCTTGTAGGGCTTGCCGTTCACATCGAGGATCGGGTTGTAGGAGGCCTGAATCCAGATCTCCTTGCCGCCCTTGCCGATTCGGCGATAGACCCCCGCATCGAACTCGCCCCGGTTCAGTTTCTGCCAGAAGGCTTGATAGTTCCCGCTGGCCGTATAGGCCGGATCGCAGAACAGGCGATGATGATGCCCCTGGATCTCCGGCAGCGTATAACCCAGGCAATTCAGGAAGTTGTCGTTCGCCGTGATCACCGTCCCATCCAGGTTGAACTCGATGACGGCCTGCGCCTTGCCGATGGCGTTGGTCACACCCTTGATCTCCGCCGCCGCCACTTGCGCCTGCTGCATCATCTCCTGTTGCTTGGCGCTCGCCTGTTCCAACGACGTACCCATGTCGTTGAAGGCTGTCGCCAGCGCGCCCACTTCGTCGGTCGTGGCCACGCTTGACCGCGCCGCAAGATTCCCATCCCCCAACGCCTGCGCCGCCGTCAGCACGTCGGTCAGATTCCGGGATAGGAACCGCGCGATCAGCCAGCCCAGCAGCATCCCCACCGCGATCGCCAGCGCCGTGCCGGCCGCCAGCGTCACGAGGGCATTGGCCGCCGCCGCCCGTCCGTCGTCGTTCATGTCCTTCGCCACGTCTTGCACCGTCTTCAGCAACTCATCCAGCGCCGCATTGGTCGCCATCAGCTTGAGCAAGACCTGCTGCGTGTTGAAGACTTTCGCCTTCTCGGTCAACTGGGCGGCTTCGGCCGGTGTCTTGGCCTGCCGCGCCTGTGCGTCCATGACCAACACCTCACTAGCCGATTCGAGATAACTGTCTAACTTCTCCCGTAATGTCTTGAGATCCTTGGCTTCGTCCCGCCCGGATTTGGATACGCGCAGCACGGTGGCCGCGTAATCGCCCAGCGATTTGAGCATGGCTTCCTTGATCGGAGGCAGCTCCGCGCGCGTCTTCTCCGCAGCCGCCGGATCCGCGGTCGAAAGCAGCAAGGCCACCCGGTTCCGGTACCGCATCAAATTGACCGACACTTTGGCCAGATCCGTGGCGGCCACGGTGTAATCTTCATAGACGATGCGCAACTTTTCCCGCACATCCATCAATCCCTGCGCCACAGCCGCGCCCAGGGCGCACATGATGAGCCCCATCAGGGCATAGCCCAGGATCAACTTCGTCGCCGTTTGTCTATTGCCAAACCAGGTCAACATGGCAGTCTCCTTTTTTTACTGATATCCGATTGGCCCTCACGCCCCGTGTCCTTAAGCCGCGGTGGCCAGGGCCTCTTTGATCTCCTGATCGATGAGCAAGCGGTCGATATCCAACAGTGAGATCAGCTTGTCGCCGGACTTCCCGATGCCGTTGAGGAAGGTCACATTCACCTTGGCCCCGAACTCCGGCGCCGCTTGAATATCTTTCTTATCGATGTTCAACACGTCGGACACAGCATCCACGACCAGCCCCATGACTTTGTCTTGCACGACCACCACGACGATCACCGTGAACATCGTATAATCGATGGTCGGCAGGCCGAACTTGGTCCGCAGTTCGACGATCGGCACAATCGTCCCTCTGAGATTCAGCACGCCCTTGATGTGCGGCGGCGTGTTGGGAATCTTCGTGACGGCCGTGTAGCCCTTGATTTCCTGCACCCGGAGAATGTCCACTCCATACAGCTCCTCCCCCAGGCTGAACGTCAGAAACTGGCTGTCGTCGGTGGTCAGCCCAGTTTGCTGGCTGCTGTCTTTCGTGATCGTCTCTACCGCTGCCGCCATGGGATCCTCCTTCATGAAGTGATGGGTCACAACCGCCCTACAGCCATAGCGGCTCGACATCTGTCTCTCATCCACTAGGGAGCCTATCGGCATCCCAATGGCGATTCTTTAGCGTTAGTAAAATATATGCGGGTGTTTCTTGAATAGGAGCGCCGCCGTCCGGCCGTGGCGGCGCCACAGCCGGATAGCGGCAGAGATGTCGTGCTACTGTGCGGATGCGGGAGGGGGATCCTGAAAAACCGTCTAGGCCGCCACCGGAGTCCCTCGACGGGCCATTTCCAAGAGGCCCCGGACATCCAGAATGAAGCCCACGGTGCCGTCGCCGAGGATCGTGGCGCCGGCCACGCCTTCGACTTTGCGGAAATTCTGCTCCATGCTCTTGATGACCACCTGCTGCTGGCCGAGAATCTCGTCCACCATGACCGCGACCCGTTCCCCTTCCGTTTCCAGAATCAGGAGAATCGCCTTGGTGGGATCGGTGTATTCCGGCTGCAACGAGAAGACCTCGTACATGCGCATCATCGGCAGGTAGGTGCCCCGCACGTTGATGAGCTCGCCTTTGCCCACCACGGTCTTGATGACCTCAGGCTTGGGCTGGATGGATTCCAGGATAGAGAGCAGCGGCACGATGTAGGTTTCTTGGCCGACCCGGACGGTCATGCCGTCGATGATGGCCAGGGTCAGCGGCAGCTTGAGGGTAAAGGTGGTGCCTTTGCCCAGCGCCGTCTTGATGCTGACGGTGCCGCCCAGGGCTTCGATATTCCGCTTGACGACGTCCATGCCCACGCCGCGGCCGGACACGTCGGTCACTTTTTCCGCTGTCGAGAACCCGGGCTTGAAAATGAGCGCCCAGATCTGATCGTCGGACAGTTTGTCGTTTTCGGTGATCAAGCCCTGCTTGATGCCCTTGGCGAGAATCTTGTCGCGGTTCAAACCGCGGCCGTCGTCTTCGACGGTGATGCAGATGCTGCCGCCTTCATGGAAGGCGTTGAGCCGGATAGTGCCCAGCTCGGGTTTGTTATTATCGAGGCGTTCCTCCGGCGGCTCCAGGCCGTGATCGGCGGAATTGCGCACCAGGTGCGTCAGGGGATCGCCGATGGATTCGATGACGGTCTTGTCCAGTTCGGTTTCTTCGCCCGACAGGACCAGCTGAATCTTCTTGCCCGCTTTGGCCGACAGGTCGCGGACCAGCCGCGGGAAGCGGCTGAAGGCGGTGCCGATCGGCAGCATGCGGATGCCCATGACGCGTTCCTGGATTTCGCGCGTGTTGCGTTCCAGCTGCGCCATGCGCTCCAAGAGGATCGGCATCTGGCGCATCTCGAACCGGGCGCCCAGGTCGCTCAGCATCGACTGAGTGATGACCAGTTCGCCGACGAGGTTGATGAGCTTGTCGATCTTGGCGGTATCCACCCGGATGGAGGCCGTATCGGTCTTCTTGGCGTGGGCGGCGGATTCTTGCTGCCGCTGCTTCAGCAACGCCTGCTCGACCTGCTGCGGCGTGACGGCCTGCTGCTCGACGAGAATTTCGCCGACGCGCTTCTGCTGCGACAAGGCCTTATCCAGCGTCTCCCGCGAGACGGCGCCGCTTTCGACCAGCAGTTCGCCCAAAGGCTTGGGCTCTTCGCCTTCAGCAGGCGCGAGGCCAGAGGCAATGGGCAAGGGGTTCGAGGCCAGAGGCGATGGGCTGGCGGGTTGAAGCCGGTTTTCCTCTCGCGCCTCGTGCCCTTCTTCAATTTTGAGAATGCTGTCTTCACGAACAAATTCAAACACCCCTTCCACCACTTTCCGGTCTTTGACGGTATTCAGCTTCATCGTCCAGGCCAGATAGCAGGTCTCCGGATCCATGGCGGCCAATTCCGGCAGCTTGGTTGTATCGACGGTGACCTCGGACAAGGTGCCCAGGGCGCCCAATTCCTTGAAAATTTGCAAGGGGTCAAGACCCCGCTGGAAGAGCCAAGCCGGCGGAGTCCAACTGATGATATAGGTGTGGCCTTGATTGGCAGCCGGCGCGGACGCCGCCTTCGCAGCCACTCCGGCCTGAGGCGCCGCCTGGCCGCCCGACTCACTGGCCGCCGCCAGTTCGCCGGTGAGCCGCTGCACTACTTCATTATCGACCGGCTCATTGCTCTTGGCCGCCTCGATGAGGGTCTTCAGACAATCGGTGGATTTCAAGAGCAGGTCGGCAATCTGCGGGGTCACCACTTTCTGGCCATTGCGCAGCAGATCCAGCAGGGTCTCCATCTTGTGCGTGAATTGGGCCACCGCGTTGAACCCGAACATCCCGGCTGTGCCCTTGATGGAATGGGCCGAGCGGAAGATCTTGGCCAGCAGATCGAGGTCCTCGGGGTGCTGTTCGAGCGCCAGCAGGCCCTCCTCGACAATGGCCAGATGTTCCGCGGCTTCCTCGAAAAATGCGTCTTGGAATTGTGCGAAATCGTTGCTCATAATATCCTCGGTATCCTCGTCTGGCGAGCGGTATGAGGCCCGGGGCTTGAGGTCTGTCAGGGGCGCCTCTCGCCTCGTGCCGCTGTCCCCGTGCCCGTTATGCCGGCATCACCTTCGCAATGATTTTCAGCATCAGCTCTGGGTTGAACGGCTTCACGATCCACCCCGTGGCGCCGGCTTCTTTGCCGGCTTTCTTTTTATCCTCAGCCGACTCCGTGGTCAGCATCAGAATAGGCGTGAACTTGAAGGTCGCTATTTTTCGCAATTCCTTGATGAGCGTGATGCCGTCCATCTCCGGCATGTTCAGATCCGTGACGACCAAATCCATTTTGGCCCCCCCGGCGACTTTATTCACGGCATCGATTCCGTGTTCGGCTTCGATGACCTTGAAGCCGGCATTAGTGAGGGTAAAGGCGACCATCTGCCGCATGGTAGGTGAATCATCGACGATCAACGCTGTCTTGGCCATGTCCAACTCCCCGCTTTAGTAATAAATCCATTGCCCCGTTAGAATAACGTCACGGACTCATCCTGCCCCCCGGCTTGACCGACCGGCGCCGGCGGTGTCTGTTCCCCCCGCGCGGCCGCGTGAATGCGGCGCTCGGCTTCCATCGTGTAGCTGTGCTCCAAATCCTTGAGCAGCGAGAGGCTATCCGCCAGATCCTGATCCGGCTTCCCATCGACCAAATGCTGCAAATGGTCGCGCAAATGCGTGAGCGCGTGCTCGACGTGTTCGAGCTTTTGCCTGGTAATGTCTTGAAATTGCAGCGCCATCACGATGCGGCCCACATCGCTGGACAGTTCGGTCGCCCGCTGTTTCGACTCCCGCACCGAGGCCAGCAGCTGCTCCCGCTGTGCGGCATCGAGGTTCCGGTCAGCCTGGCCGAGGTGGATCGCTTCTTCCGCCTGTCGGCTGGCCCGCTGCGAGATCGCCTGCAGATTCGTCATCAGATTGAGCGCCGCCGTCTCGGTTTGTTCCGTCACGGCGTTCATCTGCCGGATGAGCACCGGAATGAGCGGCAACGCGCAACTTGCAAAGGCTTTCCAGGGTTTTGAGGAATCTGTCATAAATCCCGCTATTCGCTTAATGGCTCGGTGAACCCCAGTTGGGTCAATTTTGCCTGGAGATTTTCCGGGATGACGGGCACCAGCAACCGGCCCGATTGTTTGGCGGCCCACATGAGCTGGATCGCCGCCGTATCGACCCGCTTGACCTGGCTCAGATCCAGGCAGACCAGTCCGTCATTCTTCAGCAGGGTGATCAGCGACTCTTTGAACGCCGCCGCTTCGAAAATGCTAAGGTCTCCGGCCGGCGCATATTGTCGTGAATTGGCATCCATGATTCCCTCGCTCTCTCCCGGTTGCACGGTTCCGTCCGGCTGGGTTTTGCCTGGACCGAGTACGTTCTTTATCGGCAGTTCCCGTTCTTACTTGAATGTGCCCGCACTATTTTCTTTCGTCGCGCCTGGCGCCACCTCCGGAGCCGTGGCGGCGGCCGCCGCTGGATCTTCTGCCGGTTCTATCGCGGATGGCCCGGCAGGATCTCCGGACGGTCTTCGCGCATCCTTCTGTTTCATAATGGCAATTTCCACCCGCCGGTTCTTGGCGCGATGCTCGGGGGTCAAATTGTCGGTCACCGGCCTCGCATCGGCATAGCCGACCGCCGACAAGGCATTGGATGGAACCCCATATAACTCGCTCAGCACCCGCACGATCATCACCGCCCTGGTCGCGGACAGCTCCCAATTGGAGGGGAATTGCACGGTACGGATTGGTACGTTGTCGGCATGCCCTTCGACACGCACCTGTTTGTTCAATTCCACCAGCACATCGGCCAGAGCCCGGAGAAACGGGAGGGCCTCCGGAAGCAGCGTGGCTTCTCCGCTCTTGAACAAGACGGCATCCGGAATGGTCAGGACCAATTCGCCGTTGCGCTCCTCGACGATCGGCGCCCGGTCGGCCTGCGACGTTTGCAGCATGGTTTTGACAATGTCCCGAATCCGCCGGATGACCGGCTCTTTGGCGTCGAGCAGCGGCGGATTGATAGAAGCGGGCTTATTGTCGCCCATGACAAATGGCTGCATCGAGGTCGGCGGAGCGGGAAAGGGGTTCAGGGCCGCCTTGATGGATTCGCTAACGGTGCGAAACTTTCCCTCGTTGACCGCGGACACGGAATACATGACGACGAAGAAGGCAAACAGCAAGGTGATGAAGTCCGCATAGGACACCAGCCACCGCTCATGATTCTCGTGTTCTTCGTGTTTTTTCTTTGCCATGTCTGGCCGTTACACATGAACCGCGAAACGTGAAACGCAGGCATTCTGAGGCGAGATACGCTTCACGAACGACACACGACAATTCACTTCTTCGCTTCCTTCGTCCGTTCGCCGTGCGGCAGGAAGCTTTCGAGTTTTTCCTGCAGCAGCCGAGGATTTTCGCCCTGGGCCAGGCCCACCAGGCCGAGGATGATCATGTTCCGCGCGCCGGCTTCCTCTTTCAGCTTGAATTTGATCTTGTTGGCAAACGGCAAGAAAAAGAGGTTGGCCGCGCCGACGCCGTAGACGGTGGCGACGAACGCCACGGCGATGCCGCCGCCGAGCTTCGAGGGATCGGCGAGGTTTTCCATTACGTGAATCAAGCCCAGCACGGCGCCAAGAATGCCGACGGTCGGAGCATATCCGCCGGCCGCTTCCCACACTTTGGCCGCCAGAATCCCTTCTTCTTCATGGTGCTCCATTTCGATTTCGAGGATTTCATGCACGGCCTTGGGATCGGTGCCGTCCACGATCAGCTGGACCCCCTTTCTAAAAAAGGGATCCTTGATATCCTTGAGCTTCGCTTCAAGCGCCAGCAGGCCCTGCTTTCTCGAGACATTCGCCAAATCCAGGATGAGCTTGATCGTGCCTTTGAGGTCATTGTGCGGATTTCCGATCACCAGACCGAGCGATCCGATGGCTTTGATCACGACCGACAAGGGGTTTTGCACGCAGCAGGCGCCGATGGTGCCGCCCATGACGATAATGAAGGCGGTGAGCTGCATGATGGAGCCGAGATGGCCCCCTTCAAGCGCCTGGCCGCCGATGATCGACCCCAGCGCGAGCACAATGCCGAGGATGGTTGCGATATCCACGTCGAGTCGGTCTTTCTACCCCTGCGGGTTACGCACGCGAAGGCACCGGATCTGCCGCTCCTACTTTTGAACTATTGCGCGAGCCCTCGCGCCTCTGATACCGTCCAGGAACACGAAGGGAGCCCGCATGAATTCGTCGGACATTCTCATTCTCGATGCGAAGCAAGCGATTCTGGAGGAGCAACATCGCCGGTTTCAGGAGCTGCAGGCCGATGGCAATTGGCACGCCGCGCTGCCTCAGCTGCAGCAGACGCTGACCTGCGCGTCCGACCTTCTTCAGGAGTCTCTCACGCTGCTGGAGAAAGTGCTCAACCAGGCGCCGCTTTCAGCGCCGCCCTCTCTTCCCCCCGACTCCCCTGTCTGAACCGCCTGCTGCCGGGACGCCGGATTACTTGAATCCGAACTGGGCGAGAATATCGTCGGCGACGTTCTGCTTCATGGAGGTCATTTTCGTTTCCTCCAGCTGCTTGAGCATCTCGCCGGCCTTCCCCGCCACAACCGGATCCCCGGCGTTTTGCTGAATTCCAAACACCACGACGAGTTCCATCAACTTGCCTTGCACGTCGTCGATGATCGTCACCAGTTTTTTGACCCGCTGGGCCACCAAATCCTGAAACGACAGGGCCGTCATGATTTCGGTGAGGTGCTTGTCGTCCTGCCCCAAGTCGAGCGAGATTTTCTTGACGCGCCGGGCAAGGCTGGAGCAATCGACGGCTTCCAGCGTTTCCACGATGGCGGCCAGCTCTTTGACGGCCCGGCTGCGGTTGTCCTGAATCATTTCCGTCAGCCGCATCACTTCCAGCGTGCCATCCTCGGTCATTTTATTCAGGTCGGTCAGATGGGTGGCGGCCATCGGGAGTTCGTTGCTGCTGGACATGATCGGCCTGCCGACCTCGCTGAGCTTCCGCATGGCGGATTCCACAAAGCGGGCCAATTCGCCCAGTTCTTCGTATAATTTATTGGTGCCGTTCTGCACGGTATCCTCCCCTTCTCGCGTCGCGCGTGTGCCCCACCGCCTTCGAATCAGGCACCGCTATTTGAAGATCTTCCCCATCTTTTCCTGCATCGTTTCGGCCGTAAACGGCTTCACGATGTAGTTGCTCACCCCCGCCTGAATCGCTTCGACCAGGTTGGCCTGCTGGGCTTCGGCCGTCACCATGAGCACGGGAATCGCTTTGAGTTTTTCGTCGGCGCGGATCGCCCGCAGCATGTCGATGCCGGTCATGACCGGCATATTCCAGTCGGACACGACGAACCCGTAGGAGGAATCGGCCTGCAATTTCTGCAAGCCTTCCTGGCCGTTCTCGGCCTCTTCCGTATTGCCGAATCCCAATTGCTTCAGGATATTTTTGACAATTCGCCGCATGGTCGCCATGTCATCGACAATCAGGATTTTCATGTTTGGATCTGCAGGCATGGGTCCTCCTCTTTCCTTCCAAATACAGGTTCCGTTTCGCACACCGCGGCCCCGAGGGACCGCTCCCGTTCGAGGCACACCTCCGCCGCTTGTGCCTGTCTATCGCCGTGACCGGACAACGCGAATGCGCTAGGCCGCCAGGGACCGGCTATGCATCCAGTCATGGATGTCGCGCCGCAGGAAGCGCCAATGCTTCCCGATCTTCGACGCCGGCAATTCGCCGATCCGCGCGAGCTTGTAGACGGTCGATTTGGGCACCCGCAGAAATTGGGCGACTTCCATCACCGTCATGATCTCGCCATCCGTTGTGTGTGCAGAGTCTGTGGTTGATGCTGGTATAGGATTATTCATAGTGAGTGGATTATCGGTGTCGCCGATGGAAAACTTGAGAGCCTGCTGATGCCGAATATGGCAGATCCCATTCGGATGGGAGTCCGGCGGGAAATTTGCACCTGCTACTCCCAATAATCACGAGATTGCGTTTTTCTAAAATTCAGGCCGAAACAAGAGCCGGCTCCCATTACAATCCGGCAAAAATGGACACCTATGACAAAAATTGTCTCTATCGCATCCGGAAAAGGCGGCGTTGGAAAAAGTGTAGTGGCGGCCAATCTGGCCCTCTTATTGGCTCAACGCGGCCAGCGGGTCGTCCTGGCCGATCTGGACCTTGGCGGGGCCGACAGCCACATTCTCTTCGGCCTAGGCAATCCCCCGCTGACGCTCACCGATTTTATAGACCATCGCGTCCCGGCACTGGCGGATGTGGCCCAGCCGCTTCCCGTGCACCAGAATTTGCGGATTATTCCCGGCACCGGTGATACTCTGGCGACGGCCAATCTTGCCTATTCGAAAAAGAAACGCCTGATTCGCCATTTTCAAGAACTGGACACCGATGTGATCGTGGCCGATATCGGCGCTGGGACCAGCTACCATGCCCTCGATTTCTTTTTGATGGCCGACCATCATCTCGCCGTGGCGACGCCGGATCCGACCTCGGTGCTGGATTTGTACCGCTTCATCAAATTGGCGGCGATTCGCCTGGTTCTCTCCTCCTTTCTTGCCCGCGACGTGGTGGCGGAAGCCTTGGCGGATCGCGATTACTCCAGTGTAGAGGAAGTGCTGGATGTGGCCGGCAAAACGGACGAAGCAGGCCGGGGGATCGCGGAATCGGCGCTCCGGTCATTCCAGCCAGCCCTGATCCTGAACCGCGTGGCAGGCCGAGCACGGGTGAATGTGCCGCAACTCCGCAAGCTCCTCAAGGAATATGTCGGCGGCGATTTGACGCTGCTGGGTGAAATCCCTGACGATCCGGCCATGGACCGCGCGGTGCGCAGCTATCGGCCGGTAACCGTCAGCGAACCGAACGCCCCGTCGGCGGCAGCCTTGAATCGGATTGCGGATGCCCTCCTGCCCATCCTGGCAGCCGCACCCAAGCAAGCCGCGTAAGAATCGTCAAACGTGAGACGTGAAAGGTGAAACGTTTCATCTTTCACGATTGACGTTTGACGCAACTGCTAGCGCTGCTGGCGGCGGGCACGAAGCCGTTCGGCTTGGAGATGAATGATGTGCCGGATGATGTGTTCCTGATTATCGGCGGAGAGATCGACAAATTCCGTGGCGAGATCGCACCCCTGGTTCTGCGGCAGCGGCGCCGCGCGAATAACTTTTGCGACCGTGTGAACCGGGGTGAAGGGGGGAAGGATGATCTTCAACGCAAGATGATCGTCTTCCCGAAACATCCGTGTGGATGCAAAACTGATCCCGCCACCGCTGATATTCACGGCGGTCAGCCTGGCGATGGCAATGCTGTTCGGCTGGGTGTGCGCAATCGCTTTCAGCAGCACTTCCATCAGCCAATCGATTTTCATCATCCAGGGCAGCAGCGTGGACTCGGCCAGCAACTCTCCCGATCGCGCCAGCAGATCTGCGGTCGGCTTGTTGATCGCCGCGGAGACCATTTCTTCCGTCACCGGAGACAGGCCAGGCGGGGGCGCATCCGGAGGATCGCTCACCAGGCGGTATTCCAACAATAGGTGATCATCGATGCGGATCCACTCGCGGCGTTCGTCCGTATCCGCTGCGCTGCGTACCGCCGAATCGTTGTGTGCTGGAACCGCCATCCCCTCTCCTTCCGGCAACCTCAGGCCGCCGCGCAAATCGCCGCCGCCTGCACGGGCGCCAGATGCACTGGGCTGTGCACGACGACGCGGTTGCGCCCTTGCGCCTTGGCCTCGTACAGCGCGCTGTCCGCCGCCTCGATCCAGTCGGCAATGGAGGCGATCGCGGGATGCGGCGCATCCGCCAGCCCGATGCTGACAGTCGTGCGCACCATTCCATCCTCAAGCCTGAAGGCCTGCCGCTCAATGAGGCTGCGCAACCGTTCGGCCAGGGCGTGGGCCTGCTCCAGCGACGTATGCGGCAACACGACGGCAAACTCTTCTCCGCCATATCGGCCGACGATATCGATGTCGCGCACCGTGTCGGTCATCAGTTTCGCCAGGTCTTTGAGCACCTGATCGCCGGCGGTGTGGCCGAGCCGATCGTTCACTGTTTTAAAATAGTCCAGATCCAGCAGCATGAGACACGCGGAGGTGCCGTAGCGCAACCCCGCCTTGAACTCACGCGCGAGCGGCGCATCGAGCGCGCGCCGATTGAGCACGCCGGTGAGCGGGTCGCGCAAGGCCAATTCCTGAATGTGCTGGTAAGTGTCGGCATTGCGCAAGCTCAGCGACAAGGACGTGCCGATGGTCGCCAGGAGCTGCTGCTCTTGTTCGGTAAACGGCGTGGAGCCGGTGCGCGCGACATGGAGGACGCCGTGGCTATGCGGCCCGAACACAAGCGGAATGTCGCAGGCCAAGCCGTCCGGAGTCGGTCCGTCCCCCGCGGCGCCGGTGACCGTGGAGGCAATCGGCAGCGGCCGCGAATGCACCATTCGTAATGTCGTCGCACCGGCCGTGATCCGGCTGTGCGTGCGCTCGATCCGGCTGATCAGATGCGCGCGCACCGCGGCTTCTCGGTCCCGCGCCGGCTCGCTCAGCCAGGTCCAGACTTGCGTGGGACTGCTGCGCGCCACCCCGATCAGATCGGCTCTGATCAATGCCGGCAGACCGGCAAATAAGGCCTGCACGACGGCTTCGGCGTTGAGCGACCCGGCGAGCGCCTGCGTCAGCTGGTTCAACCCCGCCAGGCGCTGATTGTAATCTTTCAACATATCCCGGTCGTGCGACAGCGCGGCATTCGCGGAGGCGAGTTCGCCGGACAGATTCCTGACTTCGAGAAACGTCCGCCGGTTCGCCAAGCCACTGGTGATCGCATCGGTCAACCGGGCGCTCGTACAGGGCCAGCTGATATAGTCGAAGGCCCCGCGCCTGAGGCTGAGCGCCACACTATCGGCCTTCATGTGTTTCCCCAGCAATATGATGCAGAGATCGTTTTGCCGTGCGGCCGCTTCGTTCAGGAACGCCAAGGTATCAGCCATGTCTGCCTCTGTCTGATACACGATGGCATGGACGTCCGGCGTGAGCGATTGATCGAGTCGGAATGCGGCGCGGGCCACCGGCACGAGGGTGAACCCTTGAGCGGACACATGCCGCCAGCGCGGGTCTCTGTGCAAGGCCGCCGTGCCGACCAGCAGCACCGTTGAAGGGGGCTGATGTCTCGCCATGCTTACGGCTTCCTCGGTTTCTCCGAATGGGTATCGGCTTTCGCGCCTGTCTTGTGCGCGTGCCGCTCACGCGCTTCCGCGGACACGGAGACGCGGTCCTCGCGTCGGGGTGAGTCGCCCGCCGGCTGAGCCGGCGGCTTCCCTTCATGCAAGGTTCGCTGATAGGTCCGCACGATGTTATGGATCTGATTCGTTTCAATGGCCATAACAGCCTCCCGGATACGATTGGTTAGACATGTTTCTCAATCGTCCCTGAGCCTGCTGACGCTCCGCCATTCCATTGGCGCAGTCCTTGTAACCGTTGCCGGATCACCAGCGCATGCTCCAGCAATGACATCACGCCCGCTTGGGCCAAACGAGCCCGTTCCGCCACTTCCCGATCGAGCGCCTGTACTCTCGCCAGGGCCTCAGGCTGAAGCGCCGATTGCGCCAGCACCGTTTCTCGCCGCTGGTAATGGGCCGCCACGAGATTCCATTCCCCTCTCGCCGCCGCCACACTCGCAGCTTCGGTGATCTCTTCAAGCGTCCCGGCCTGGTCGGAAGATGGGCGTTCCATGCCGCTACCGGGCCATGGCCAGGGGCGCTTGGTGTTGTGCCGCCACTTCCCGCCAGGCCTCACGCAAGGTGTTCAGGCAACGGAGAGGCCCGTCGAGCTTCCGCATGTTGTTCCGGGCATTGGCCTCGATCAGTTCCGCCAGCATGTAATCGTAGAGCCGGTGCAGCGACTTGGCGATGTCTCCGCCCTGTTCATAATCCAGCACGCTGTCCAGCTCCCCAACAATCGAGATGGCGCGCCCCAAAAATCGGGCCTTGTCCGCCAGACTGTTGGTCTCGATGGCTCGGCGGGACAGTTCAATGGACTGAATCGCCGCGTCATAGAGCAGGACGACCAGTTGCACCCGTGAGGAGGTCAGGATCTGTGTCTGCTGGTACTGATTGGCATATTGTGTGAGCATGTGATTCTTCCTTGAATCGTGGCTATTATCGTGACGACGATACGGACGAGAGATAATTCGATTGGCTCTTCAGCTGGCTCAATAATCCATCGAGCGCCGCATACTGCGCTTTCAACCGTGTCTCGTATTGAGAGATCGCGTCTTCCTTTTTCGCGATCTCGTCCGTCAAGCTGGAGATTTGCTTGGTCAGCCCTGATTTCCTGAGCGTCAGCGGCCCATTCGTGACATCGTCGAGTACATCGACAGCATCGCTCATTAATTGAGCCACGCCCGTGATGCCGGTTTGCTTGATAAAGAGATTCTTCACCGCCGTATAGCTGCTGCTCAACACACTATCCAGCTTGGCGGCATCAACGGTAATGGTACCATCACGCTCCGTTTTAAACCCGATCTCCCCGGTGGAACCAAGCGTAGACACCCCGGAAACAGTCGAGGACAGGGCCGTTCGAATCTTCGACAGAACGGTCTTGACGGTGGGCTCATTGAAAAAGAGGCCACCTTTTTTGGTCGTCACATCGTAGGTGTTCCGTTCGTTGATGAACTTGACGACATCGTTATAGGCCGTAGCCACCGCCGTAATGTTGGCCTTCACGGCGCTCACATCCCGCGTGACATTGACTTGGACGGTCGAGGTGCCGGACGTCGTGCCGGTCAACGTCAGCGTGACGCCTGGAATGGCGTCGGTAATGGTGTTGCTGCTACGGGTCAGGGTGACCGTTGCCGAGCTCCCAACGACGACTGTGGCGTCCTGCGCCGCTTGCAGCGTATCCACACCGGTCGCCACCATATCTAAATCCGTGTCATCGGCCACGACGGTGATGCCGTTCGAAGCCCCTGTGCTATTCGACGTGAGAGCCAGACGATAGGCCGGAGTGGTATCTGAGCCGGTATTGATGATGGAGGCCGTCACCCCTGCTCCCAAGTCATTGATCGCAGTTTTGAGATCGTCCAGCGTCGCCGTCGCGCTCAGACTGACCGTTTGGTTGCTCCCGGTCCCTACTTTAAAGGTGAAGGTCCCAGAGGCGCCTGACACAATATCCGTCGTCGTCGCCGCGACGGTTTTGGCCGCTTTGCTGACCACCTGGTGGGCTTGGGCCAGTTGCGTAATTTTCAGCGTATAGGTTCCCGGCGAGGCCGTCGAAGACCCTGTCGCGCTGACGAGCGTGTCATCCGACACGCTGGTCGCGGACCGATCGAATGACGTCGCCAGCCGCAGCTTGTCGGCTGCGCTTTGCAGCATGATCAGCTTCGTGCTGAGCGTGGCATAGTCCGTGGACTTCGAATTGAGGGTGGCTTTCTTTTCGGTCAGACGATCAACTGGCAAATGCGCGACCTTGACCAGCTGATCAACGACTTGCCCGAAATCGAGCCCGTTGCCGAGCCCGCCGAAACTGATGGTCGCCATTGGGGTCCCTCATCCCTCTGCGCGTCAGGCCTGCTCCGCGAGGAGCACGCCTTTCGAGCCGGACAAATATTTCGCCAGCTCGAGAATTTCCTTCGCCGGAAACTGGCGGATCACTTCGCCAGATTCTTCGTTGAACACCTTGACGATGACGCGTTTCGTATCGTCATCGACTTCCAGCCTCAACTTCGCATCCGTCGTCTTGATGAGATCGCTGACCTTGGCCACCGCCTGATCGAGCGTGGCTCGCTCGATCGGGTCGGATGGCGTCTGCTCGGAACCAGGTTGCATCCGTGCGGCAGCCGGCTTGGGAGCCGCTGCATCTGCCGGTTCACCCCCCTGATGGGGCGTGGTCAGGAGATCCGCCGTCTTGTTGACCGGTGTAATCATGGCAGCCTCCGTGTGAACCAATCGGATGGGCGGCCGCTCATCACGAGCGGCCGCCCATGCCGTTTACTAACCTCTCAACAAGGCCAGCGCCTGTTGCGGCAAGGTATTCGCCTGTGCGAGCACAGAGATACCGGTCTGCACCAGGATCTGGTTCTTGGTGAATTGCGAGGTTTCATACGCCACGTCCGCATCGCGGATGCGCGACTCTGCAGCCGTGAGGTTTTCACTCGTGATCTGCAGGTTGGAAATGGTCGCTTCGAACCGGTTCTGGAGTGACCCGTATTCGGCGCGAGCCGTCGCCACGGCGCTGATCGCATTGTCGATGTTTCCCAACGCGCTCTGCGCCGCCGCAGAGGTGGACACGTTCACCGAGCTCATGCTCAAGGACGAGAGCGAGATGTCGTTCAAGTCCAGCGACAACGTGTTGCCGGAACCGCTCCGGAAGCCGATCTGCACGGAGAACGTGATCGAGCTGCCGCTCGTCAGCGCCTGGCCGTTGAATTCCGTGGTCTGCGCAATACGATCGATTTCCGACCGCAACGCCACGAACTCCTGATCGATGTACGAACGTTCGGTGGCGCCGACCGTGCCGCTGGCGGACTGTGACGACAGTTCGCGCATACGAGACAGCAAGGACCCGATCGTGGCGGCCGCGCCGTCGGCGATCTGCGTCAAGCTGATGCCGTCGGAGGCGTTCCGGGTCGCCTGATTGATACTGCGAACCTGAGCGCGCAACGACTCGGACAAACCGAGACCGGCGGCATCATCCGCGGCGCGGGTGATGCGCAAGCCGGATGAGAGCCGTTCGACCGACCGCTGCAAGCCCCCGGTGTTGACTGACAGGTTCCTCTGGGCTGCAATCGACGCCGGGTTGTTGTTAATGATAAGTGCCATGGATGCTTCCTCCTTGACTGTCTCACTGACTGACGCTATCTCGCTTCTGCGTCCGTGCTGAAGCGTATGGCCCGTCTACACCTGTAGATCGGTTGCCTTCCTTATCGGCTAAACCAGCAGGGACTTGAGGCCACGCAGGAAGAAGCAGTGAACAGTTCGAGCCGGCAGGAATGAACACGAACGGAGACCGCCATTCTAGGCCTCCAACCGCGGCATCAGCTCATATTCCAGCACATCCGCCAGGCGCACCAGATCCCGGTCGGCCCGCGCCTGCAACAACTCCCGCACCCACACCGGCAACTCGTGGCTTTGAGCCGAGGCGGACGGCGACGACTCGACGTATTCAATGTAGTCGGCGAGCTGCCCCAGCCAGGCATCGAGGCCGGCGGTCGATTCTTCCCCGAGCCTGAACCGGGTGGCCAGGCCGCGGGCATCGTTTCTCAAGAGCGTCGCATACCGTCGAATCGTGTTCTGGGCTTCCTGCATAACGTCGTCCATGCTCCGGGACGAGGCCTGGATCCGCGAATATCGGCTGCTGGATTCCCCCAAAAACGCGGGATCCAAATCGCGGTCGGTGATCGGCCGCTGATCGACCATCAGCGACGTGATGAGACGCGCGCGGGCATGGGCTTTTTCCGTAATGTCGGCCAGCACTTCGCCAAGCGTGCTCTGTTTCACGACATCCCACTGTTCCTGATCGAGGGTGACATGCATAACGCCTCTCTTTCTGTTGTCTAATCGGGCACCCAGCCCGCGTGAAATGTTCGATGCGATCAATAGGCAGCGACGGTTCCTCTGAGCATTGGCAATGGCCGCACAGCAGCCGGATGCGTCCGCTGGGTCAGACGGCGATGCACATCGGTCAGCTGCCGTTGCCACTGCCGATAGGCTTGCGCATGGTGCTGGGCCATCCGATCCAGTCCCCGGACATCGTCATTGTGAATCATCCGCCAGAAGACGGCGGTCACAGGGGAACTGGCTGCCGCCGCCAAGCCAATGTCTACCACCCGGTCTCGCAACGCCGCTTGCGCCCGTTGCAAGGAGAGCAAGGACGAGGGCGCCGCCGAAACCGCCCGGACAATTCCCTCGGCCTGGCGGCACAACTGTTCGACCTCCGGCAACATCCCGGCGATGTGCTGGGCGGCCTGCTCGGCGTCCGACGGCAAACCGGGATCTGCGGGAATCCGGCTGGCAGTGCCCGTGAGCCATTCGTACCAATAGCGGCGCCAAAACCGGCTGTACCAGTCCCGATCCGATGTCCCGGTGATTCCCACAGGCCGGAAGGTGCCCAACTGATCTTCGTCAATGCCTGATTCATACACACCATAGCCCGGTTCAGAAGCTGGCACCGGCCCCTGCCCCACCACATGCCGCATGAGGTCGGCGACCATGCCGGTCGGAATGCGGTCTTTACAGGTCTGGTGCCCGCAGACTCGGTCGAACCCGCAGGGCGCGCAGTCCAACTCCGGCTGGATCACCCAATGGCCCGGTCCATGCGGTCCGGTCTCGCGGAAATCCACGTGCCCCACGGACAGATCGATGACCGGCGTCTTGACGCCCACGGCCAGGTGCATGGGCCCTGTATCGTTGGTGAGCAGGAGGCGGCATTCGGCCAGCAGTCCGACAAGCTGCTCCAACGTGGTGTGGCCCGCGGCGCTCACCAGCGGCTGCCGTCCGCTGGCAGCCCGATAGGCCTGCACCACCTGGGCGATGGTCTCCTGCTCGGAAGGGGTGCCGATCAAGACGATGCCTCCGGCCCATCGGAGGCTGAACTGCGCCAGCGTCTGTCCGAAATGATGAGGCCGCCAGGCCTTCATCACATCGCTGGCCCCCGCCTGGACCGCAATCCACTCGGCCGGCGCATCGGGCGGCGCGGCAAGAAATCGCTTTGCCCAGTCTTTGGCCTGCGGCGTGACGGTCACCGACAAGGGGGCAAACGCCCCAGCTCGGCTGCCGCCGAGCGCATACACATCGACCAGATTGAAACGGTTCAATGACCGGAACCGGTGCATGTCGGTGAAATAGCCCATCCAGCCGTTCTCGATCACGCTCGCCCCATCCCAAGCCGCGCGGGCGCCGCGGATATCCGGCGCGCCGATGTAGGTGCTGAGCAGCGCGCTGGGCCGATTGAACGTCAGGTTGATAATCCGGTCGTACCGGCGCGCCACCATCGGAGCCGCCCACAGGGCCATGTCCCGATAAAGGGACACGGCGCTTTTCGCCGCGACACGGCTGTCGTCGATCAGAGCATGAAAGTCGAAGGGAAGAATCTCTCGCAGTCCGGTCAACAGCGAGGCGACTGCGGCGAATCGCCGGTCGACAATCAAATCGACCGCGGCCCCCGGCCATTCTTCCTGCAGCCGCGCCAGAAGCGTCCCCATCTGGACGAGATCGCCCATCCGGGTCACGTTCACGATCAGCACCTGCCGCGTCATGCGACATCCCGCATTTCTTCGCGATAGCTGTCGAGCATCAGGATCAAGAGATCCTCGCGCGCGAGTTCTGCTCCGGGCCCCTTGGCTCTGATATGCGCCGCCAGGTCTTTGAGTTCAACCCGCTGGGTGCCGGGGAATTGCCGCAATCGTGCCGCCAGTTCAGGCGCCGCCGAGGCCTGCTCCGCCAGCGCGCCCGCGTTCCGCTCTCCCCGCAAGATGGAGCCGATGCGATCGGGCTGGCGCAGGCCCAGCTCGGCCAGCAAGGCGGTCATGCGATGCTGATAGGTATGTTCCCGCAACACCCGCTGGCGTGCCGCGTCGGCGATGCGCCGGCGGCCGGCCGGATCGCCCAGCCAGGTCCGGATCAACGCGCGGACTTCGTCGGCCCGATCGAATTGGACGACTTCTTCACCGGTGAACAGCTCGCCCAGCAAGGCGCGGCGGTCGGTCAATTGAAACGCCCCGCAGGCGGCCAGTTCGAAGGTCCGGGGATTCACAAAGTCGCCCTGCGGATCGAGGCCTTCACCCGTGCAGGAGTGGAGGTTCAGATTGATGGCCGTGGCATTGAACACGCTCAAGCAGGTTTCCGTATCGATGCGGGCGCCCTGGCGCTGCAACACGGGAGCGAGATCGGCCGCGCCGTCCCATTCATTCCCCCACAGCTTGAAGCTCCACTCCCTGGAGATCCAGCGGGGCAGCAGCCTGCGGCGGTTGGGATACCCCGCCCCAACAAACGACACATCGGCGCCGAATTCCGCCTGTTCCTCAGCCGTGAGAATCAGTGGCCGATGGATGACGGGATCGGCGGCCATCGGCAGGTAGCTGACATGCGGCGCGCCGGCCCGTTTCAACGCCGCCTGGCACTCGGCCTGCTGAATCACAAACCAGTAGTCATAGCCCGGCGCAAGTTGCTGCCAATAGGTCAGGTGCCGGTAGTTTTCCACAAACCACATGGCCGTCAAGAATTTCTTGCGGCGCAGGTGTTCGAGCGCGCCCAAGCTCATCGGCGCCTGCGCCATGGCGAGCACGAGGTCCGGCGGATCCTCGGCCAGCTCGGTCAGGGTGCTCATGCTCAGCACGTCGGCGAAGCGGTTTTGCATGGCGGCGCGATGGCGGGCATCCCGAAACGAGCCAAACGCCTCATAGCTGCGATGGTGTACGCTGTGATCGATCCAGCTGACGCGGTGTCCCAAAGCCTCCAAGGCCCGGACGACGTAGCCGGTAATCGGCAAGGAGCCGCCGTAAATAGGCCCAACCACCGCGACATGAAGCTGCCCGCTCTGCTGCGCCGCGACCAACCGCCGCAAATGGGTCTCAAGCTGCTGATGACGCTCGGCATGGATCCGTGCCGCAGGACCATAGGTAAAGAACCGCAACGGCGTGGACTTCCCGGCCAGCCGCGCGGCCATGTCTTCCGGACTGCCCCAGAGCCATTCAATCGTCCCGCACCAGGCTTCCAATGGCCGGCAGCCGATGGCATCGTGGAGCGCCGCGAGATCCGGCACGACAACGGCCAGCTTCGTCTCCGCCGGCTTCAGCGCGGCCAGGGCTTCGATGTGATAGAGCAACCCGGCCCCCAGGACGACACCCACTTCGCCCGGTTGCCATTCTTTGACCAGCGCCTGAGCCCAGGCCTCGGCCTCTTTTCGGGGATCATAGGCGCTGTGAATCCACTGGCCTTGGACCTTGGCCGTCGGACTTCCCTCCCGTGAAGGGCTGATGGTCAGGCTCCCGCCCAGGCTGTCCCGCACCGCGGCAGCGAACGTGGGATCATGCTTGCTCAGGCGCTCAAGATTGCGTTCAAACACACTCATATATTCCTCAAGCCGCGACCGCGCGGTGTAATTCCTGCCAGATTGCTTCTCGCGCGCGAGGCGGCGCCGCCGCTTCACCCGCCTTCGTATAATAGGTTCCCCGGGCATCGGCCTGACTCATCCAGATCGACCACCCATTGAGCGCGGCGGGGGGCCGATTGAGGAGCGCGTCCAGCGACGATTCGATCGGCCACGTCGTGGGGACCGCCAGACCGCCGTCCGGACTTTCTGCTTGCCACACGATATGTCCCGGCCCATAGGGACCGGTCTCATGCACTCTCGCGCGGGCGATGTACCATCCGATCACGGGCGTGCCGACCGCGGCAGCCACATGCAGCGGGCCTGTATCCGACCCGATCACCCGCTGGCAGCGTGAGAGCACGACGGCCAATTCAGGCACGGTCGTTCTCCCCGTGACATCCCAGACTCGCCCCTGCAAAGATGCCGGCAACGCATCCTGTATCTGCCGCGCCCGTTCCCGCTCGGCTCCCTGCCCGATCAAGACGACCCGGCCACGCGAAGCCTGATTTAAAAATTGCACGATCCAGGTGCGCCACACCTCGGCGGGAATCTGCCGAGCCTGATCACCTGCCCCGACAATGAGGCCGATCCACGGAGTGCCCTCTTGCCCAATCCGTTCCAGATCCGCCGGCAGCGCCGTAGCCGGGAGCTGAAGATGCGCAGCCTGCCCCGGCGGGACGACTCCGCACAGCCCGCAAAAGGCGTCCGATAGATGCACATGATTGGTCTTGCGCGTTGTGGCGATCTCTCTGATATACGCCGCCCACGGAGTCAGGCGCTCGCTCAGCGGCCCGTCAGCCAATGGGCCAACGGTCTCCTGGGCCAGCAGCGCGCCGGCCAGGATGGCGCGCGGATGCTGGTTCAGAACATAGGCCCGGTCATAGGAATCGGAACAGAGGGCGGCCAGTTCGGCTTCGATGTGACGGAGCTGATCGCGCCTGATGCCGGTCGCCGCTTGTGAAGCCCACTGTTGCCAGACCGTACCATCCCATCCCATCACCCGATCAATACCGGGGATCATCCCAGCAAGATCGCGAAGCTGGGCCGGGCACAGCAGATCGATCCGATCCTGTGGGTGGCGCGCGCGCAAGGCGGCCAGTACCGGCATCGATTGCACCAGGTCACCGAGCCGGGCCAACTGTACGACCAGAATCCGCTTCATGGTTGTCTACGCCGGCGACACATCCATGGCCAGCACCGCTTCCTTCCCGGCAATCGCTTGCCGCAACTCCCGCATCCCCTCGTGATCGGGAGCCAGCGCCTCCAACTGGGCATATTCCTGCCGCGCCTGCTCGACGTGATCGGCGCGCAGCAGCACGCCGGCATAGGCAAACCGCGCCGAGATGTCGCTGGGATTGCGGGCGACATAGTTCCGCAGCTGCACACAGAGTTCCGGCCAGCGGTTCTGCGCCGTGCCGGCTCGCAGCAGCCAATGAATGACTTCGGCATCATCGGGATTTTCACCCAAGACTCGCAAAAATGTTTGCCACGCTCCCTGCGGATAGGCCCGTCCCATCGAGGCCATGCCGATCCCCATCAGGCACTTCCTGCGGTCGGCCCCTTGATTCAAGGCGGTCGTAAAGGCAATTTCCGCGTCACGATACTGTTCCCGCTGCATGTGGAGAATAGCTTTGAGCAGCAGCCCCTCGGCATGGGACGGATAGTGCTTCAGCAGCGCCTCCAGCCGCGAGGCCGCGGCCGTGACTTGTCCCTTGCTCAAGGCCTCTCGAATGATCGAAATCTGTTCCGCCGCCGGATCGTCGAGCGCCGCGATCCGGCGCATAAAGGACGCCGTAAGCGCCGGCTGCTTGATGGCCTCGGCCACCGACGCGGCCCATTTCAATACAGAGCGATCGGCCGGCCAGTCAGCGTACTTGCCCAGTTGCTGCACGACCGCCGCATCATCCCGGCGCTTTGCCGCCAGTTGCGTCTCGGCCACGATCCCCCACGCCTGCCGATCCTCGGATCTGTCCAGGACCTGCAACTCGCTTTCCGCCCGTCCATTCCGTGACACCGACACCGCCTTGTATCCATCCTCCACATAGAGACTGTCATCATCCACCAGCCACCACGCGTGCCCCCACCGCTGCATGAGACGGCGGCCATTCTCCGCATCATGCTGCTTGCGGCCCGGCGTCTGGCTTTCCAGATGGAACAGGACGCTCTTGGGCTGATACACGATGCGGTGCCCCTGCTCACGCGCCTTGAAGCAGAGATCCACATCTTCAAATCCGTTGACATATCCCTCATCGAACCCGCCCAGCTCCTCGAACAGAGTCCGGCGGATCAACACGCACGCCCCGGTCACCGCATTCAGCTCGCGGCGTTTGTTGACCGCCGGATGGGTTTCGGCAAATCCCCGGTAGATGTGGTAGGGCGTGTGCGTAAGCCGGTCCACCGCCACTCCCGCGTGCTGGACCGTCCGGTCAGGATACAGCAGCTTGCTCCCCACGACCGCAATGCCCTGATCTCCCTTGACCTCTTCCACCAATGCGCTGAGCCATCCTTTCAGGGGAATGGTGTCGTTGTTGAGGAACACCAGATAGTCGCCCTTGGCGGCCGCGGCGCCCTGATTGCAGGCCTTGGCAAACCCCAGATTCTCCCGGTTACGGATGACCTGAATATCCCCGCCCAGCGAGTTCAACAGGTCCGGCGTGCCATCGGTCGAGCCGTTGTCTACCACGATGACTTCGTACGACGCCCCCTCCGTGACCTCCGCCAGCGCCATCACGCACTGCTGGGTCAGCTCCACTTTGTTCCAGACCGGGATAATGATGGAACAATCATACTGCTTGGCCTTGGTCTCCCGATGCGCAGCCGCCTCCCGGCGGAGCCCCGCCAGACGCTCGCGCTGCTGCTGCACAATCTGGGGATAGGGCGCCGCATAGGGCGCATACTTGCGATAGATGATCTCCGCCGTTCGCGCGAAGGCCTCGCGCGGCTGGCTCGACATGGTCGTCCCGTCGGTGCGCCAAGTAAATTCTGCCGTCGTTTGCGCAATATGCGCGAACGAATAGCGGGTCGCCAGCCTGATCCACAAATCCCAATCCTCATGCACAAACAGACTCTCATCGAACCCGCCAACCTCATCCAGGCACGTCCGCTCATGCATCACGCAGAGCACCGGCATGTAATTGTTGATCAGCAACTGATGGGGATTGAATTCGTGCGAATACGGCCGGTCCCGGCCAACCTCCATGATACGCTCCCCCTCCACACGTTCATGCACCCGCCAGGCATCCGTATACGCCACTTTGCAATCACCCGTTTCCAGCCGGCTCACCAAGACGCGCAGGTGATCCGGCAAGAACCGGTCATCATCATCCAGATAACAGACATATTTCCCGGCTGCATGACGCAGGCCCGTGTTGCGGGATGCCGCGAGGCCGCGATTGAGATCATGCGTGATGAGGGTGATCCGTCCATCACGATTCAAGTCCGACACCACCGCCTCAACGGACACCGTTCCGTCGTTCACCACAATGATCTGGAAATCCTGATAGTCCTGTGCCTGCACACTGGCAATCGCTTTGCGCAACCGCTCCGGCCGATTAAAGGTCGGGATGATCACGCTGACCATCGGCGCGCAATTGATCGACGGCCTGGGCAGGGAGGGCGTAATCGCGGCCCGTTGGGCGATCCACACCTGGTAAATCGGCAGAAGATTTCTGGTCCTGAGGTCGTGCGCCGTCACCGTGGGAACATACCGGAGCATCGGGATTTCCACGTAAATCCGCTCGACGCCCAGCGGCGTGAAGCCCTGGCCGGTTAGAAAATTCGCCAACTGCTGTTCCGTAACCCAGTCCTCCACCGGCTGGCTGGGCGGGGCAATTGCTTGCCAGCGTTCCCACATTTCTCCTCGTGGAGTCGTGAGAATAAGATAGCCGTCCGGTGTCAGCAGCCGCTTAAGCCCATCCAGAAATGCGGGCTTCTGCGGATGCGGCACATGTTCAATCACCTCGGAACTCAGCACGATATCGTAGGGGCGGAAATCCGGCCGCGCCAAAACGGTTTCTGCCGTTCCCGTTTCAAAGCGAAGATGGGGAAACATCTTGCGCGCGTGGGCGACGACGCCGGCCACCGGTTCAACCCCTTCGACGCTTCCATATTCCGAGGCCAGATTCGCCAGCCACCCGCGGCCGCAGCCAACCTCTAATATCCGCAGAGTGGCCTCCGGACGTTCCTTTTGGACTCGCCGCAGCACATGTTCAAGAAACCCGGCGATCTTGGCCCAGCGGGCCGCTTCATCCGGATTCGGTTCAGGAGTAGACCAATGGGGGCTGTTGACGAACATGTTGACGTAGAATTGCTCCTGATCCATAGACCCCTCGTGTGATGATGGCTGTGGTGGATGAACCCTTGGCGTTTGCCCTGGACCGCCGTTCGGAACCGTCGTCTTCCAATCCGCCGGCGATACTTCAGCCGGAATTGGCGTGCTCGCACCACTGAGCCGGTCATACTCGGCACGAAGTTCCTCCCGCGACCGAGCCACAGCAGGCGGCATAGCAAACGGCCTGGCCAGGCTCCCGGTACGAATCAGCGATATCCAGCCGGCCAGAATGTCACGCCACTGAAAACAGGCTGCCCAATGCTCATACCCTGACTGAGCCAGCCGAGACCGGAAATCTGGATGCGTCATGCAGACCTGCACGGCCCTCCGAAACTCCGGGAGCGGAAGCACAAGCCCGCCGGCCTGGCTGGCGGCCGTCCCGCAACCTGGCGCCGCCAGCCAGGGGCGCCGGAGGCTCATGGCCTCCAAGAGGCACAGCGGGGACACTTCAGCATCGGACGACAACACCACGAGATCCGCGGCCTGCATGGCCGAAGCCACCCCCTGCCGGTCCAAGCCCGGCAGAAACAGCACCTCCGGACAGGCTGACAGGCGGCGCATGACCTCCTCGACATACTCGGTTTCATGGGTCCGGTGGCCAATGACCACCAATCGCGACCCCGGCGGAAGCGGAGTCAGCGCATCCAGCAACCCCACGTGATTCTTTACCCGGTAAAGATTGGCCAGGTGCAGGATCACAAATTCGTCGCGGGCGATGCCATGCCGCGCACGAAAATCGTTTGTTGGCGTGAGCGTCCGCGTGCCATTCGGGACCACCGTGACGGGAATCCCCTCTTCGCGGCAATATCGGGCATCCAGCGTTTCCTGGCCCAACACAATCACCCCCGCGGACTCACCGGCCAATTGCTTCATCAACCGTTGCACGTGGGGACGGCCCCGGAGAAAATCGTACCCCTCCTGATTGATCGTCGGCTGAAAGAGGATGCGCCGCTCGCGCAACCGGGGAATCATGAGAACGGCAAAAAACAAGGGGTTCACGGGAGAGCCAATCAGAATCACCGCGTCATGCCCGCCGGACTCCACCAATTCCCTGACCTGGAGCGCCGCCGCCGGCATGCCTCCGCTCATTTGATCCGGCTCATCGACTTCGATGATCTGAATGCCGCGATGAACCGCTGCCGTGCGATCCGGCTGCCGATAGCAGGCCACCTGCACCTGGACACCCGACGCGGCAAGGTCGCACCCCAATTCTTCCACCACAGTTTCGACCCCGCCAACCGACGGCCAAAAATACGGGGTCACGATCAGCACGGAGCGCGCAGCCGCCCCCTGGCCGACTGGCAACGATGACGGGCTCGAAGCAGCCACGTCCGGCTTCCATGCGACCATGTCAATCGGCACAGGGGGATTCGACGGCACCACGGCTTTCCTATCTGGGTCGTACGGCTGCGACGCCGGTGGAGACGACAAGAACAGCCGCGTGAAGACCTCCAGTTCTTTCAAGGCGTACTGCCGCGCGTCCTTTTCCCGGTCTGGCGCCAGCGGAGCCAGCACAATTCCATGCGCCGCTCCCAGGAGCGCGAACAGCGCCAGCGGGTCTCCCGATGCCCGAAATTGATCGGCTTTCCGGCGGATATCGGCGGTCAGCGTATTCCACTGCCGGATATCCTTTTCGTACATAGTCTTGTACCGACGATAGATCGTCTCGGGCGTATAGGCCGTGCCATGCCGGCCCACCACATCGGGGTGCAAGATCCACTTGATGCCATGCCGGCCCATTTGTTCGAGCAGATCCATCTCGCTGGCTTTCACATCCTGAAAGGCCAGCCCCTTCATGAGGGCGGTGCGGTAAATCTTCACCCCCTGGATGGTTCTCCCACGATCATCGTCATGCAGATGGAAACAGATCATCCCAACATCGTCCGGCGCGCGACGCATGGCGGCTTCCATTGTGGCCACCGCATCCGGCTGCAAGATCATGTCCTCGTCGACCTGGATAAAGAACTCGGTCGCGCAGTCCGTGATCATTTTCTGCGCCGCCGCGCTGAACGGACTGACATTCCGGATGAATTCCAGCACGAATGAGGCCCCCTGCTGAGCCTCAAGCCCAGCCTTGCAGGAAGGGAACGCCGGATCGTCCACAGTCAGCACGAACACCGTCGTCGCAGGCATTGCCGGTTTGCCGGCATGAACGAGCGCTGAGCTACACCCATTATTCGTGTGCGCATGCACTGGTGTGCCCTCCTCTTGGAATCGAGGCTCCCGTCCTGTTTGAATCCAGCTCAAGATTTGTGCCGCACGTTGCTCCGTTGTATGAGCCCCAAGCACCGCCGCACGCGCGGCAATGGCAATATCCCGCCCATAATCGGCATCCTGGGCGAGTCGCGCTAAATGCTCCCTCAATACCGTAGGGCACTCTTTGGAATAGAGGAGAATTTCTCGCCCGTCGGCGAACAGTGCCTTTGTTTTCGGGCGATCGGGAACCTCCCACGACACAACCGGGCGGCCCGCTGCCATCGCTTCGATCACACGCCCTGCGTAGCCCTGAAATAGGCTCGGCAAATTGACGATCGCACGCCACGGCTTCAGGTGAGCCAGCCAATTCGCAAAGATGGCTTCTCGCAACTGCCGCCACCCATTCACATAGTCGGTCAGTGCGTCAGGATTCGGCCGCCAGCCCGACTGAAACCTGGCGGCTACTCCTCGATGCAAGGCATCGAACAATCGAGGAAAGTCCGTCGAGGATTCGGCGGACTGGGGACGAACCAGCAGCTCTTTGAGTCCAGGCATTTCCAGCCACGCACTCCGGTCCCCATACAGTTCGCCGTAAAACGCCGCCTCTTGACGGGATACTGACTCGACAGCAGAGGCTATGTACCTCCTCGGCACCGCGGCTGGCCAGAATGCAGCCCGCACGGTGCCCTGCTCATTGAATCGCCTGGCATCCTCTTCGTCCACAGCCAGCACATGAGTCATGTGGCGAGTCTGTCGTTCAACGATACCGGCCCGCTCCCGTAAATGCGGCCACCGCAGACAATCCTGTTCGCTATACCGAAGCGATTCCATAATGAGGCCGACCCTAACTGGCGCCAATTCGGCAACCCATTCCAGAAAAGCATCTGAATAGCGGTTATGGACAAGCCACACCCAGACTTGATCAAAGCGTTGGCCGGCGACGAGATCTTTCGCATAATGGAGCCAGGACAGTGGCGAGGTATCCGGTACGTGGCTCAGTACCGGCAGCGTGACACACTCACAGCCATTAGCACGAAGCCCGTCTTCCACTGCGAAGTTGCCTCCGTACGACCAAGCTTTCGCC
Source organism: Nitrospira sp. (assembly GCA_035968315.1). Classification (NCBI taxonomy): domain Bacteria; kingdom Pseudomonadati; phylum Nitrospirota; class Nitrospiria; order Nitrospirales; family Nitrospiraceae; genus Nitrospira; species Nitrospira sp. The sequence goes on along the minus strand of JAVYIN010000005.1, from coordinate 415,172 downwards.
TGTGCCCACGTCGGAAACTCCAGTTGCAGGAGCAGGATTCTCGGTGTCCCCATCATCTCCTTGCATCCCCGTCGACATAATACCGCCCTACACCGCCAGCCTTGGAAGAAGCAAGATCACTAAGCGGTCGTATTCCACCAGTCCCATATCCAGTTTGAACGCCCCCTGCAGGCCTCATCGTGCACCACAACCGCCATAAATGCGGCCAACTTGCCATCCAGCAGGCCGAGGCGACGTCATACCAGGCAACAGTGCTCATGCCGCGCACACCTCCCGAAAGAGTTCCGCTATCCGCAGCATCAAGTGCGGATCAGAATATTGAGACGAAGACAGCGCCTGATTTCGGCACGGCACGGCCGTGAGCCTGGCATGCAGGGCTTCCGCCACCGCATCCACATTGTCAACATTGATCTGCTTCACCGAGGCATAATCGTCCAGCAACAGGCTTGCCTTAGCATCATCAAAGTACACGCGGTTCCTTGCGAGTCCGTTCAGGATCAGACCGGCGGCCGGATCATTCACATATTCTTCCGCCCCTGGCGCATCAGAACACAGCACATAGCATCCACTGCAAATCGCTCGTGTGATTGACATGGAATGAAGCCCCATCGATGGCAAGAGCATCACATCCGCACTGTCGTAGTACGCTTGCAACTCAGATTCTGACGCTCTTGTAATCTGCCGCACGTAGGGGGAACGCACGATCGCCATAACCTCTTCCGGCAGATCATCTGGAGTCAATCCGACAATGACTAGCTCCAGCGGAATCATTGCCCCTACCCTGTGAAAGGCCAACAGGGTTGTGACACCGCCTCGCAGCCAAAAGCTGGAAGACTCGCCATGAAAAGAATTCGTGAACAGAATCCGGCGCCTGCCCTTTGTGGGTGGGATCGGCTGCCCGCCAGGCAGTTGCCTAGCCCGCTCAACACTCCGCTGTACGAATGGCATAAGCGGGATATACGCAGTCTTGTCCTGAATGACAGGATCGGGAAACAAGCCTCGCAAGTACTGAAGTCCGGTAGCCGAATGCGAGACGATCTTTTTAATATTTAAATGTGCGAGCGATGCTCTGATCAGGGGATAAAACGGATGATCTACCAGTGAGGTGCCCCTGGCGAATTTTCCATGAGATACCTCAGGCCAAAAGAACAGAATTGGGGTTTCGAAATGCACGATGCTGCTATACCGCAGAGATGGAAGAATGGTGTGATGAAACCCAACACTATTTGGTGGTGCTACGGCATCGGATAAATGATACCTGGTCGCGACGAAGCGCTGGACAATATCACGCTCTACACCCGTTAAGGCCTGCATCTCATCTTCCAGACGTCGGTAATATGCTGCAAACTCTGAGCGGTCGAACATGGGGTTGACCTGAGGCCCCGCGATGCTGACCTGGCCAGCCAAGCTATCCAATACACTAACAATCAATGGGTGTGCGCCATTCAGATACTGCGCGAGCGTCCATGGAACGAAGAGGGATTTCATAGCTTTACCACCATCATTCTCCAGGCCCTGCTCACGGCTGTTGCATCTGAACCGCGTCAGAATATATAGGGCTCATCCACCTTCTTATTCCGGAGCCGTCCCGAAGCCAGCAGCGTGTAGTACATCAAGAGATTGGCGGACGATCCGGAATTGCAATGAATCGAATGGGGTACTCCAAGCCACTTGGACCACTGTGACTCGAATTCGACGGTCACCGGGCCTTTCGTCAGGCGCGGATAGGTTTGGAGCCAAGCGATGAGCCGGTCGATGTCCTGTTGATCGATGGTGTCGTAGGCTAGACACCATCGCGGATTGAGGGTGGCGGGCGACGCGGCAGAGCTCTTCATAGGCTAGACTCCTGACAAAGGTGGCACCACGATCCGTGTGGCACATGAGAGGAGTACAAAATATGTGCCAGACCGCCTGACCCACATTAGATGTCAGATTTTGCCGTATGAGAGAGAAGATTCCGTTGACCCGGTATAAATTGCCGAGGTAGCTGGAAAGACTCGCCTAGCGAGGATTCTGTTGCAGGATGGCCCTACCAAGCGGAAAAATGCTCAGCCCCTTTCTGACTGGTCCACTTTTGAATCGCCTGTTGGACGGACCCTCCCCACCCGCGATATTCGATGTACTCCATTTCCTGAAAACGAAACTCGATCCCCACAAGACAGGTGCTGTCATGAAAATCCGCACTTTTCACAATACCCGTCAAATTTGTGACATGCCCCAATCCAGCCAGTTCAAAGGCCATGCGTACTTTTTGGCCAGGCTTGATCCAGTGATGCGACTGTGACAGGACCACACTGCAGCCCCCAAGACTCAAATCTCTGAGAATCCCTCCGAGCATGTCAGCAGAAGGACGATGTCCACCATGGCCCATCCCGCCTTCCGCGCGCTCCAACAGTACCGGCTCTCTCGACGACACGCGCACATACTTCCGAAGGTGCATGCTTTCGACGATCTGCGGATAGGCGAGAAACAGGAGCGGCACAGGCGCCGAAACAAGATCGCGAATCTCGCTCCGATACCCGACCAATTGCCCCGCATGTTCATAGCTCACACTGCACGCGGTTCCGCGAGGAATCTCTGTCCCATGCGCGATCTGCGATGGCCATTCACAGATGAGCCAGGCATGCTCTTTCCACCCCAGGAGCGCTGACCCAAAGATGCCCTGCTGCTCACCGAGCACCAACGATAATTTCAGCGGAAGGCCGACCGTCATAAAGGCGCCCGGCGATGGCTGCATCGTCGAGATGTCGTTCATGCGCGCTCCGAGTCAAGATAGATTCCGGGTGAAATCCCCGTCGTGGCACGATCTGTCACGCTGACAATGGTGCGCCGCACCGTGTTCTTTTCTTGGACGGCCAAGTCAATCGTTTCCGGCTGCGATAACAGCACATTTCCAGGCCCCTTGACGACGATCACCACCGGAGTCAGCGGAGTCTCATGATTGAGACGACCCACCACCGCCAACTCTCCCGTATTCAGCACCACTAACGATCCGACGGGATACACCCCGACAACCTGGATAAACCGCTGAACCAAACGTGGATCCAGATGGCCCTTCTGGGAAATGAGATACAAAAATTGCAACGCTTCGTGAGCTGGTTTGGCTTTATGGTAGCACCGCTCGCTCGTAATGGCATCATAGATATCGACCACCGCGGAAATCAGCCCAAACTGACTGAGCTGATCCCCCGTCCGCTGGTAGGGATAGCCGCTGCCATCGACGCGCTCATGATGCTCGAGCGCCGGCTTCAAGAAGCAATCCGGCAAATCTGTCGTACCCGACAGCACCTCGGCTCCGCGCAGCGCGTGCTGCTTCATGATTTCGAATTCATGCGGCTCGTACTTTCCCGGCTTATTTAGAATCTCCAGGGGAATCTTCGTTTTTCCGATATCGTGCAGCAAGGTGCCGACGCCCAGCTGATGAATCTCCTCCCCAACAAAGCCGAGATTACGGCCCATCGAAATGGCCAGCAACGACGTATTCACCGAGTGAAAGAACGTATATTCGTCAAAATGCTTGAGACGCGAGAGACTGGTCAATGCATCGGGATTGCGCAACACACTGTCGGCCATGTCGGCTACGACTTGATTCACCGCATCCATATTGATATCGCGGCCCATCCGCACATCGTTCATCGCGTCCTGAATGACGGTCTTCGCCGCCGCGTAGACAACCCGCGCCGCCGGCAACTCCTCTTCGAATGGGAGGACTTCCGTTTGGGGATCCGCTTTACTTGGCGATTCGGCAACAACAGGTCCTAAGTCCTCTGACGTCTCTTGAGGGTGCCCACTCACGGTCTCGCCTGGCCCGGCCAGCTCGGCATCATTGGCAATTTCGACCGTTTGCACACCCGAGGCCTTGAGCTGCTCGATTTGCTCTCCCGAAGTGACGGTCATCCGATGCCGGAAAAAGGGGGTCGCAAACCAGGAACGATCTAATTTTTCGATGCGCATGCCGGGCCGTAACTGATCAATATGAATACGAGTGGACATTCATCACCTGCAATTGAGAACAACAAGGCCTGCCCCTGCCAGGGCGCTCCGATTCTTTATCGGCAGGATGGAGTCCAGGCTTGAGCCATTGGGCCGCATTTCGCAAGCATTTTCATAGCCTTGGGCATGATTCCTGCCCTTGTCCGCCAAGTAAAGAACCGTCTAAAACTAGCCGATAGGATATGCGGGATCCTGCATCATGCAGCCACATGACCTGTGCATGAAGGGGTAAAGGAGCGCCGCATTCATGAGTACAACCAAGCGTATTTCCATCGATGAAGTGACCCCGGGTATGTTCATTCTCGACGTGAACCTGCCGTGGTACCGAACCCCCTTCCTGTTTCATTCCCGTGTCATTGAAGATCTCAAAGCGATCCAGCAGATGAAGGATCATGGCATCACCACTGTCATGATCGATACGAGCAAAGGCCGGGATGTGGCCGATGTGACCAATGACCCGGTTCGACCTTCGACGCCCGCTGAACCGGCGGCAGACACCTCCGCCCAGCAGTTGCAACCCCAGACCTCGGCCGAAGCGGTGTATAGCGAGGCGCATGAGGCCGTCGACCGCATCTTTGCCGATCTGGAACGCGGTCTGCCTCCGACTCCGGCCAAAACGAAAGCGATCGTCGAGCGGGTCTTGGCACATGTGCTCGACCGGCCTGACACGATGATCGCACAAGGGATCATCCAGAAAATGCGCGACTTCGACCGTTCTCTCGCCGCGCACGCCCTCGATGTCTGCATCCTCGCGCTCGTGGTGGCCGTTGAACAGGGAGTCGATCCCGCGCTCTACGATCATGTGGGGGCCGGCGCCCTCTTGCACGATGTGGGGTATGTGAGGCTTCCCCGCAATCTCGTACGAAAACGCTCCGACTGCACGGAACCGGAGCGCCGGCTTTTGCAGAAACACCCCCAATTGGGCGTGTCCTTGCTGAGGGAACACACGGCGTTTCCCGAAGATGTGCTGCGCATCGTGCAGGAACACCATGAGTATGCCAACGGCAGCGGCTACCCGAGCGGCATATCCGCGACGTCACTGTCTCCTCTGGCTCAACTGGTCGGCATCGTCAATTTCTATGACAGCCTCGTCTGCCGGCGCGGCGGGCGCCCGGCCATGAACCCGCACGATGCCATCCGGCAACTCTTCCTCGCCGGCGAACAACAGCTCTACGCCAAATCGCTGGTCGAGACCGTCATTCGCAGTATCGGGGTCTACCCTGTCGGCAGCCTGGTCCGCCTCAATACTGGCGAACAGGCCATCGTGGTTGGCGCCAATCCGACGCAACGGCTGAAACCGCAAGTCAGGATCATTGGCGGTCCGCAGGGAGAATCCTATACCAATCCCGAACGCATCGATCTAGCCATGCCCGGCCAGTACGGTGTGACACGAACAATTCTGCGTGTGCTCGATCCGATGCAAGAACGCGTGAATGTCTCCTTGTATTTAAGCGATGTCGCGAATCGGCTGGCTTCATGAACGACGCGTCGTCACCGCAACCGCCTCTGCCCTCGGCTGGTCTTCGAACTCATGCATTGCTCCGCCATGAGGCGCTGCTCGATGGGCTGCCGCTGGGAGTGGCGCTGCTCGATCACACCGGCGTGATTCAGGCGATCAATGCCGAGGGGGCCCGGTTATTGGGGGGCACCGCACAACACTATCGCGGACAACTCTTTGCCCGCATCTGGAGCCAGGTCACCAGGAGCGATGCGGCGGCCGTTCAGGAGCAGCTCTCCGCCGTGTACCGGGATGGCCAGCCCCTGCAACCTGCCCTGGTTGAGATTCACCGGCAGACCGAAGGCTCTACACCGGTGGAATGGACATGCCTGCGGATCGATCAGGATGGAGAACCGGGCCTCTCCATCAGCTTTCGGGATGTGTCTCGCGAGCGCGATTTGCAGCAGGATCGGAATCGTCTCATCGCCATTGCCGATGAAAGTCCCTATCCAATTATCGAACTCGACCGCCATGCCAATCTTGTCTATGCCAATCCCATGATGACGGAGCTGCTAGGACAATACGGCTATTCACCCAACGGCTTTCCTCGCATCGCCCCTCGCGCACTTCCCGAACTGGTGACGCAATGCCTGTCCTTGGGCATGGCCATTCACGGCGAGGAGGTGCGTCTTCCCGAAGCCAGCTTCTCCTGGATCTTGTGCCCCGTCCCTGCCAACGCCCATGTGCGCGGCTATGCGGTCGAATTGACCGCCGTTCACCGGGTGCAGCAGGCGCTGCAGCGAACAGCCGATGAATTGCAGGCCAACAACCTTCGCCTGGACGGAGCCCTCCAGGAAGCCAAAGCCGCAACCCGCACCAAGGCGGCCTTTCTGGCTACCGTCAGCCACGAACTGCGGACCCCGATGAACGGCGTGATCGGCATGACCAGCTTACTGCTGGAAACTGCCATGACGCCGGAACAACGCACCTATGCGGACACGATTCGCCAGTGCGGAGAATCCCTCTTGCTGTTGATTAACGACGTCCTGGAGTGCAGCAAGATTGAGGCGGGCAAATTGGAGCTGGAATGCCTGGACTTCAATCTGCGCGTCACCCTGGACGAGGTGTTGCGTCAGTTTGCCGAACGGGCCGAGTCAAAAGGCCTGGAGCTGATCGGATTGGTCCATGCCGAAGTCCCGACTGGATTGCGGGGTGACCCGGCCCGGTTGCGTCAGGTCCTGACCAATCTCGTCGGCAATGCCATCAAATTCACCGATCACGGAGAAGTGTCGCTGCAGGCCTATCTGGCAGAAGACCTGCCCGATGCGGCCGTGATTCGCTTCGAGATCACCGACAGCGGAATCGGCATTCATCCGGATACCGTGGAGAAGCTCTTCAAGCCATTCGTGCAAGCCGACAGTTCGACGACCAGGAGATATGGCGGGACAGGCCTGGGCCTCTCCATTTCCAAACAGCTCATTGAACTGATGAACGGACACATCGGTGTTCACAGCGCACCCGGCCAGGGAAGCACCTTCTGGTGTACTGCCAGATTTCTGAAACAACCTGTCGCAGAACCGGCGATCAGCCCGCTGGCAGATCTGCAAGGACGGCGTGTCTTAATCGTCGACGATAACGAATCCAACCGGCTCATCTTGCGGCACCTCACATCCGGATGGGGCATGATCGCTGAAGAAGCAGACAACGCCCAGGCCGCGCTGGAGCGGATAGCCGCCGCGGAATCCCGCGGTGAGCCCTACCATTGCGCATTGCTCGATGTCGTCATGCCGGGAAAAGACGGGTTTCAGCTTGCCGGAGAGCTCCAACAGCGACCGTCGAACCGGATGACTCGAGTGGTGATGATGACGTCCATCCTGCAGCAAGGCCATGCGGAACGAGCCAGGCTAGCAGGCGCGCGCGCCTATCTGAGCAAACCGGTGAGGCATGACGAATTGCGGGATTGCCTGCGCAGGGTGCTGGACGTTGCACTCATAACACAGTCATTAACCACACCCGGCGATTCCGCATCCCCTCAGTTTATTACACGCCACAACTTGCCCAGCCAAACCGTCCGCCCGACCATCCTGATCGTGGAAGACAATGCGATCAATCAAAAACTGGCTGCCCGCATGGTCGAGAAACTCGGGTATCAATCGGATGTGGTTGAGAATGGACGGGAGGCGCTCGCCGCCATTGAAAGCAACCGCTATGCGGCGATCTTCATGGATTGCCAGATGCCGGTGATGGACGGGTTTGAGGCCACCCAGGCCATCCGGGCACTGGAAGCCAGCGGCAAAATGTATTCGAGCGCCGGTCACCTGCCGATTATCGCCGTGACCGCCAATGCCATGCAGGGGGATCGGGAGCGCTGTCTCGCCGCAGGCATGGACGACTACATGGCCAAGCCGATCAAATTGATCGAGGTGCGGGACACGCTTGCCCGATGGATCATACTCCCCTCACCACATACCGCGCCTGACACGGAGGCCACACAACCAGCCCCTATGCTCCCCCATCAGGGGATCTTCGATCCGGTCCAAATGACGTACAATATCGGCGACGACCGCGATCTCGTGATGCAATTGATCGATCTTTTTCTGGACGGGCACCCCGCGGTCCTTGCCAAGATCCGGACAGCGCTCTCACGGAATGATGCGAATACGGTGGCGATCTTGGCCCACACCCTCAAAGGAAGCGCCCGCAACCTCTGCGCGGCGGAAGTCGCCTTTACAGCCGGCCGCTTGGAGGCCATCGGTCATCTGGGCAGGTTAGAGGATGCCCCGCCCCTCTGCGCCCAACTCCAGGCGGATCTGCAGCGATTAATTCATGCCCTCATCTCCTACCGCCGGGCCATCGACCCGCCGAATCATCAAGCAGCCTGATCGATGATCGTACAGTGGAGACTTGCTCTGCGAGAGATAGTTACGCGGCAGAACCGACCGTTGCGCTCGCGGCCGGACCGGCCGAGGCTGCAGCATGCGGCGTGGATGGAAACAACGGATAGCGGGTTGGATATTCGTCGGTGAGCACAAGCTGTTTGCACAGCTTGGTCCGGGAATTCATCAGCAAGGGACCTCGAAGATTCGCCGTAATGCCCGTTGGGTCCTCCGACGGAATCGTCAAGAGAACGGACAGGATCAATTCGTCCTGCTCCGTGGCTTTGACTTCAGTCACGGCATCCGAGGAAATATCGACGTTGTAGCCAGGATGAAACAGCGCCGGATCGATGATCACGAAGGCCACGCCCGGCTCATCCAGCGATTGCAGCCACTTGAAGGGCGCATCGGTATCATGATCAAGAATGACGAACCGTTGAGATTCCGGAAACCCCAAGAGGCCGGCAGGAAAAGTCAGGATGTTCCCGTCTTGTATGTCGAATTCCCCAAAGCGGGTGGAACGGCAATGCATGAGATGTCCTTATGACGCGATCCGTCGATTAGGCGGTGCCAGGCGCCTGAAGGCCTCCAAAGGGACCACTTGCGTCCGGGCCGCCAGCTTGTTCTCGTCCTGAATCCTGGCATGCACTTCATCGCGATGGACTTCCACCGCCTGAGGCGCTTCAATGCCCAGGCGGACCTGTCCGCCTTTCATTCCCAGGACGACGACTCGAATGTTGGGACCGATCGTGACGCCTTCGCCACGTCTCCGTGTAAGGACCAGCATGAATGCCTTCCATGGCCGTATGTGCTCTGTACCCTACGACACTATCGGTTGAATGCGAGAAACCTTGAGCGGCCGCGCTCCTTTTACTGGAGATAATTGAGCAACGATGTATTAAAGAGCTGATTCAAGGTACGGCTGGCCGCCTCGATCGAATATTGCTGCAAGGTCAGATCCGAAATCGCCTTGGCCAAATCGACGTCTTCCGTTTCCGACAGCGTTTGGGTAAAGAAGCTCTTCGCTTCATCCAGGCGCGCCCCGGTGGCATCCAGCCGATTCGAGAGCGCCCCCACCTCACCCAACACGGCCCCGGCCTGGCTCAGGCCCTGATTAAAATCTCCGATCGTCTCACTGATGCCGCCCCGGTAATTCGTCCGCAAGGAAGTCACGAGATTCTTGATCGACGCAAAGAGATCGACATCGGGCCCCACAAACGCCTGGTTGCCCGGCACATTGGTCGAAACCGTTTGATTCGGCCCCACTTCCACATGATGCACACCGGCATCGCCTTGATACTGCAGCCCGGTAACCAGGGCAAACCGGTCGCCGGTCGCCGGCGAGCTGCTGCCGGTCGTCAAGGTAACCCGAAGCCCCTCAAAACTGATCTCGGTGCCGGCACTGTAGGCTTGATTGGCCAACACCGTCCTGGGTGTGAGGCCCACGGCATACGTATCGCCGGTCTGCGGGCCGCCCTGCTGTCCGTTCGTCAAGACCACGCGCAGGCCATCGAACTCGATGGCATTCCCGGAAACATACGTATTGCCTGACGAGACCGTCGTACTCGTCGTGGTGTTCACGATGTTGAACTGCGTGCTGGAAGTAAATTGAATCGCATAGCTATTCAGCGTCAGATTATTGGGCGCGATAATGCCGGCGTCGGCGGTCAAGGCGCCTCCCGCATTCGACGCGCCGCGTGTCACCGCCACCGGCGCGGTCACATCCAGCACATCATAGGTCGACGCGGAAGAAAAGCGAATCATGTAGTCGTCCAGAGTGACTTGGTTCTCATCGGCCACTGTCCCCTGGCTCGCGATCGCGCCGCCGGTATTGGTTGACGCGGGACTGCTCGTGGCCGTGATCGCAAACGGAGAGGCGCCGGTCGTCCGGCTTCCCCCATTCAACCCCAGCGACGCTCTGGCCGTTCCCCCCGTGATGGCAACCGTCGATGTCGGGCCAGACGTATCCGATGCGATCACGAGATGATCGGTGTCGAATATCACGGTCACGTGCTTGCCCGCGGCGGACAGCGCGGAATCGGCGTTGATTTGCGTTTGGACCTGCGCCGCCAACTGTGCGCCGGTGAAACTTCCGGTCGCAGTCGTCAGGTCGATGGTGCCGGATGTCGTCCCATCGACGGACACGACTAAGGTGTCATTCGTCCCATTGGTGAGCGTAACGGGTGCCGTAATGGCGAGGCCTGTGGTCCGCCCGTGGGTGCTGGTCCCGGTAAAGACGGCCTGCCCGTTCAACTCGGAATTGGCATATTGCTGAACGAGGCCGTATAATTGGCGCACTTCCTGTGACCCGCTGACACGTTCGGAAAGCCCGTTCGTGTCGGTCCTGAACTGCACCGCCAGTTCCTGAATCCGGCTCAACGTGCTGGTCGTGCTGGTCAGTAATGAACCGCTCAGATCGAGTCGCGAGCGCCCCAGCGAGATGTTCCGGAGGCGTTGATCGATCGCCGCAACCGACGCTTTATCCAGCCCGATGAGGTTAAAGGCACTGGGGTCGTCCGACGGCTGGCGCACTTTCTTGCCCGTCGAAACCTGCTGTTGAAACTCCAGCGCGCGCGCGCGCGAACGCTGGAGATTATTCACCAGAAGGCCAAAGGTTTGTTGTTCGGTCACTCGCATCGCAATCGCCCCTCTTACCGCTTCAAGGAAAGCAGGGTATCGTACATTTCATCCGTGATTTTGATTAATCGGGAGGCCGCCTCAAATCCGCGCTGAAACTTGATCATATTGACCAATTCTTCATCGATCGAGACACCCGATACCTGCGCCCGGAATCCATCCAGTTGATCGCGCAAGATTTCCTGTGCGCCTAAATCCCGATCGGCCGTTTGGGCCAACACGCCAATATTCGCCGCCGCATTTCGATAACTGTCCTGAAGCGTGATGTTGCCTAACGACGAAAAGCTCTGCCCTTGAATGGCCACCAATTGCAGCATCGTGTCGTTATTCCCCGGCACTCCGGTGCGCGTGGACGATGCCGCGACGGAAGCCGGCGTCGTCAACGCAACAGAAATGTCACGAGCCGTGTTCTCATAGGAATTCACCCGAAACACATCATTGGCTGCGGGCGCGCCACTGACCGTGACGCTGAGGCCGTCGAAGTTGACCGTCATAGGACTGCTGTAAGTGCCACTCGCCGCCGTACTGGTCCCGCCGGTCAATCCCAAGGAGGCCCGTGCAGTCCCGCCGGTCACATTCACGGCGGAAGAAGCTGTCGTATTGTTGGAGGTAATCACAAACCGGCTGGTCGTCGTGTCGTAGGTGACCGATACCGAGAGCCCCGCCGCATTGATTTTCGCCTGCATCTCCTGCGCGAGCGCGGCGCCGGAGGAGTAGGCCCCCCCCGTCAAAGTAACGCCGACTGCCGCTCCCCCATCCACCGTCACCGTCAGCGTATCGTTCGTGCCCGTCACAATGTTCAATGGAGACCCGGACGAAGGCGCGGTTATGGCCGTCCCCGTATAGTTTCCCTTGATCGTGGCACCCGTGGTGGTATCGACGATGGAATAGGCGCTGGAAGAGGAAAACTGAATTTCATAGTCGTGAAAAGTCAGCAGACTATTGGCGGTGATCGCGCCGCTCCCGATGGTGCCGGTGCCCTGATTATCGGCAGACGCTTCGGTGGTCACGCTCAAGGGAGAAAAGAAATCCTGGCCGGTCGATCCATCGAGACCGAATCCTTGCCGGTGGATCTGGTTTACGGCGTTCGACAACGTCGCCGCCAGCCGGTCGAACCTCGCCTGGAGATCCGGAATCGTGGTATCACGCAGATCCAGGAGACTGCGAAGACTGCCATTGGAAATATACTGGTCAATCCTGATCGTCCGTGAGCCACCCATCGCATACCCGATCTCGACCATCCCACCGTTCTCAGCAGAGGTTACCGTCGTCAGATCACGCTGAGTGGTATTATCCACCAGTATTTGCCCGCGCGCGGCAAATACGGTAAGTCCACCCGTGGACGTTTCTGCTGTCGTAACATCGATCCGCTTGGCCAGCTCGTTCAGCGCCAGATCGCGTTGATCGCGCAAATCATTGGCATTTTGCCCCATCAACTCAGCCGAAGTAATTTGGCCGTTCAATTCCGCAATTTGCTTAGTATAGCTATTAATCTCCGTCACGGTTTGCGTGACTTGGAGATTGAGCGATTGTCGTGTCGTGGTCAAATCCGACGCGGTTTGATTCAACGCGGCAGCTAATTGTGAGGATTTAGCCAGCAACACGGACCGAGCCGCCAAGTCGTTGGGCGACGTCGAGACGTCTTGCAAACCTTGATAAAAGTCGTTCAAGCGCGCGCTGATCCCCTGATCGTTGCTGTCACCAAAAATACTTTGCAGGCGAAACAGTTCGTCACGCGACAGAGTCAACCGGCCGAGCGTCTGTTGCGAGGTCGTGATCTGCTGATTGACAAACGTATTAATGTTCCGGCGAATGGAGGTGGCCTGAACCCCCGTCCCCATCATACCGGGCTGACCACTAATAGGGCTTCGCTCTGCAAGAACAGCTTCCTGCCTAGTGTAGCCTGGGGTATTGACGTTGGCGACGTTGTGTCCCGTAACCGCCATCGCCTGCTGCGAGGTATTGAGTGCCGAGCGGGCGATATCGAATAAGGAAGTCAGGCCGACCATAGCTACCCCTGCTGATAGAGCATGGCTGCGGAAGACTGAAGCGTGGCCCGCTGCCCGTTCCGATTGTAGGCGTCTGCGCCAGATAGGGTTGCGGTGCCTGCCGCCAGGGCGCCTTCAATCACATGGCGAATGCCTTCGATTAAGACGACGTTCTGCTTGATTTCCTCCCGCGCTCGTTTCGCGACGGTCATCAGCGCGTCGTGATGGCGCCGTAAGGCTGGAACATGGGGGCTTTGCCAGCAATCCAGCAAGGCTTGAACAGACGTTGCAGCCTCCGGCAGGTTTGCCATCTCTGCAAGGCCACGGATCGCGGCTTCCCTGGACTGGGTCAGCGTCTGAAGCGTCTCCAGTATCGCAAGACGGCGGAGATTGATATCGTGAAACTCTGTAATGGCTAGAGCCTTAATCGCACGCCGCTCTTCCTCGACAGTTTCGAGCAGCGCATGACAGGACTCGCATTCCTGGATAAGAACCTGGCTCAGCGCCTGTGCCTGTGAAGAACTCCCCGAAGTCATAACGCACTCCTTGCGACCCTGCTTCGGAACCGGCGAAGCCATCCTGGCTTCGATTCTGACGACAACCGACGCTGTTTCTACAGGACCGCGTCGGTCAACACTTGCTTCATAATCGCATCGCCGACCTTGCGGCCACTCACATCATACGTGCCGCTATCGATCGCCTGCTTGATGCGATCGACCCGTGCCTCACGTTCAGGATCAGGCTCTTGGCCCAGCGCCCGAATACGCTGCAACTCCTTCGCCTGCTCTGAAATGTGGACTTGATCCTTGCCGGATTCCTTCTGGGCCGTCGACCGTGCCGGGGCTGGCCCGTTGGCGGGCTGAACCCCCAAAAGAATCTTGGCTAATTGATCTGCCCGACCGTGACCTGAAATCTCCATGATGCGCTCCTCTTGCTAACGACTGGTTGGCTCCCCTGATGTGACCATCCGGAGGCTCCAATCCCTCTCGCATCCTTTATCGGCTTCCAGGGCGTGGAACTTGAGGGGGCGGCGTAAAATTTTTTTCGATATACGATTCGACCATCTTGGCAATCCCGATCCCACCGGCATCGGCAGCCCGATTACTGATCTCCTGGTCATAAAAGGAATAAAAATATTGGGCATCTTTCCCGGTCATGCCTGTTTCATGAACCGTTTCCCTCATGACTTTCAGCAGATACGAGATAAAGAAGGCCTCATACTGCTTGGCCGCCTTGCGCATTTCTTCAGGATTTTGTGGAATTGACTGCGTCTGTGACGGGGCAGAGGCGCCGGTCAGAGATAATGAGCCCCCCTGATCCAGCGTCTGCATCATGGGAACCACTGACGTCTCGTTTATCCTCACACGATCACCATGATAACACTAAAATATACTTTAAATTCAATTATATGCCTAAATAATCTCAAGGCTTGCCTGAAGTGCCCCTGAAGCCCGTAAGGAAGAAAGGATGGCCACCAAGTCCCGAGGCGTCACCCCGACTGCATTGAGAGCTCGCACCACATCGCCTAACGTGACCGTTTCATCCACCACCATCAATCTGGACTCCTGCTCTTTCACCTCGGTCTGGACATCCGGCGTCACAACGGTTTGTCCACCCGTTGATCCGATTAACGGAGCTGGCGGCTGGGACACATTCAAGGTATTCTTCACCGAGATCGTCAAATTGCCGTGAGAAATTGCGCAGGTCGATATACGGACATGCTCCCCCAATACGACGGTTCCCGTCCGTTCATTCACCACCACCTTCGCCGCGGCATCGACGGAGACATCCAATCCTTCGATTGAAGCGATATACTCGACGACCCGCCCGTGAAAAGCGGTTGGAATAAGGGCCTTTACGGATCCCGCATTGACTGCGGCGGCACTCCCCTTGCCAAATACCCCCTCGATCGCCTCGGCCGTCCGAATCGCCGTGGTAAAGTCCGCCTGGCGCAACAAAATCGAAACCGTTTCCCAGGAATCGATATCGACGACCGCTTCCTTCTCAATAATGGCCCCGCCCGGCACGACACCGGCGGCCTGATGGTTCTTCGTCACCGTCGCCCCGCCCGCGCCTCCCATCCCACCCAAGAATCCTCCGATCGACACCGGACCCTGGGCCACGGCAAAGACCTGCTGGTTAGCCGCCTTCAACGGCGTGAGCAGCAAAGTCCCACCCTGAAGACTCTTGGCATTGGCCATCGAGGACACCACGACATCGAGCGTCATGCCCGGCTTGGCGAAGGGCGGCAATTTCGTCGTCACCATCACCGACGCAATATTCCTCGTGAGCAATTGAATGGGATCGATCACCAAATTGATCCCCATCTTGTTCAACATCGACATCATGGCCTGAATGGTAAACTGGCCGCCGATAACCTGGTCCCCGGTGCGATCCAACCCAACGATCAAGCCGTAGCCGATCAATTGGTTCTCGCGCACGCCTTCGATCGTCCCGATGTCCTTGATCCGGACCGCATCGGCGGGAATCGGCAGGAGTACCAGCCCAGCTAATACACTGCTCACGATAACTTGAATCCACCGTGTCATCATTGCAATACGATGTCCTTTTGCCCTGAGGCCCGATGAGGAGATTGGGCCGGTGCTTTCCGTCCAAGCCAGCGAGACAACCAGCCCTGCTCCGGCTCGGGCTCTTGCCCAGCTCCGCTCGGAACAGCTCCATTATGCCAATAGACCGTGCGCGTCGGAAGCAGCGGCGGCGCCAAATCCGCGCGCCGGACGACACCGCTCAGCACCATCATTTTGAGCGAATCCAGCGAGAGGGGTTTGCGCCATGGGAGCCATCGCCGTACCGGCTTACGCCTGACCGTCGTTGCCATCTCCCCCCCTTTCATCAGAACGGATAAATCCAGTCGAGAATGCGGACCAGCCAGCCAGGCCGCTGCACATCGTCCAGCACACCAAGTCCGGTATATTCGATTTTGGCGTCGGCAATGGCGGAGGACAGGACCGTGTTTTTAGTATCCACGTCCACGCGGCGGACGATGCCGGAAATCGTCATCAACTGTTTCTCCGCATTGACACTCACCTCCCGATGGCCCTCCACTCGAAGATCGCCGTTGGGTGACACTTCCGTCACAATCACCGAGATCGTTCCCGTCAAGGTACCTTCCCGATTGGTGGCTCCTTTGCCGTTGAACTTATTGTGCGCGCTCGCATCAATGCCCAGTCCGCGCCGCGCTTCATCGCCGAGACGGATCCCCGGAATGCCGATGTAGCCCACCCCGGTTCCGGCCAGGCTGTTCTCCATCGTCGATTCCCGTTGCGCCGCCGTGTCCGCTGACTTCGACCCCTTATGCTTCTCGACAATTTTCACGGTCAGAATGTCGCCCACCCGCATCGCGCGCATGTCTTCATACAAATACGCGCGGCCATTCTCCTCCTGCCAGAGCGAACCGGTCGTTTTAGGCGGAGGAAGCGGCGGAATAGTCAGCTTGCTCGATGTCGAGGGTGTATTGGTACAGCCGCCCGCCAGCAGCGCAAGGAGCAAACAGCCACCGCCTGTCATGCGTGAGATCTGCATTGGCACTCCTAAAAGTCCACCTGAACCAAGCCCGGCGCAATAATCTTCGCCCGCAGTTCCCGTCCGGAATCGAGATTGGCCACCATCACGGTCTGCCCAACCTGGCCGCTTCCCTTCGTGACGCCGGTTGTCTGGATCGACAATCCTCCCCGTTTCGCTTCAATCAACACCCGATCGCCCTTCTTGATTAAAATGGGGGCTTTCAGAAAGGCCTGGCGCAGCGGAGTGTTGGGCTGTAACGGACGTGCGGCGCTCTTGCCCTGTACCAAATTGAGATCCGTGACAAACTGAGACTTGAGATCGTAGGTCACGATCCGCGCCATCGTCAGATCCTCGGCCTCAAGGATTTCATCCGCTTTGACGGAGCGATTCGGGACGACGACGTCGATTGAGGCCGCCAGATCCACCAGCACCTCCATCGTTTTCCAAGCCTTTCCATCGATCACAATCTGCACGTTCACATTCCGCCGTCCCATGGCGCCTTCGGACGCCACAGGGAGAACGAGCAATTCCGCGGCCCCGACGGGAATCTTCACGGATACAGCCGGCTCAATCACCGCCACCTGCACGGCTTTGACGCGAGACCCCCATTCATTCTCGAAATATTTCCGAACCGCCAGCTGGATCTGCTCGACGGACACCTCTCCCTTTGCGGGACGCCCGGCATCGAACTTGTGCGGCGCCGGCCCTCCTTGGCCGGCCACCGACGCCAGGTGCACCACCTTTTCGGACCCCGCGCCCCATGCCTGCCCCACGATTACCTGGACGAGAACAGCGGCGAAGATCAGTCCTATTCGATACATGGTCACCCCTTATCTGCGGAGATTATTGGCAATCGACATCATCTCGTCCGATGCCTGAATGGTCTTCGAGTTAATTTCGTAACTCCGTTGCGCGATGATCATATTGACCATTTCTTCCGCCAAGTTGACGTTCGAGCTTTCCAGAAATCCCTGTTGAATCTGGCCGAAGCCCGTCGAGAATCCGCCGGTCCCTTGCGTGGGCGGGCCGGACGCAAAACTGTCGATCATTAAATTGTTCCCCATGGCGACGAGGCCGGAGGGATTATCGAAGCGGGTCAGCTGGATTTGGCCGACTTGAGACGCCTGAGTGACGCCCGGCAGCAGGACGGACACGGTGCCATCCTGGCCGATATCCACTTTCAACGCGCCCGACGGAATCGTGATCACGGGGTTCAGCAAGTCGCCGTCGCCGGTCACCAGATTGCCGACGTTGTCACGCTTGAAGGACCCGTTGCGGGTATACATGATCGTGCCGTCCGGCCTGGAAACCTGGAAAAAACCCGGCCCATCAATGGCCAGGTCCAGATCGTTGTTCGTCTGCCGCATATTGCCCTGAAGCCATTCCTTTGAAACAGTCGTGGGTCGCACGCCGCCGCCGACTTGAATGCCGACCGGATAGACCCCCACGTTCGACGCGTTCGTGCCGGGCAGGCGCTGGATTTGGTAGAGCAAATCCGCGAATTCCGCCCGGCTGCGCTTGAACGAGTTCGTATTGACGTTGGCAAGGTTGTGGGCAATGGTATCGACGTTGAGTTGTTGCGCCGTCATACCCGTTGCCGCGGTCCACATGGCTCGAATCATACTTCCCTCCGGTCAGTCGGGCGTGAGTTCCGGGGCACGAGGCGAGAGGGAGATTCCCGTTTACCATCCCTCGCCACTAGCCCCTTGCCTCACGCCAGGTTCAGTTACAGCACTCGTCCGACATCCTGAATCGCCTCTTCGGCCATGCGATCCAGCGTTTGAATAAGCTTTTGTGCCGATTCGTATCCGCGCATCCCCTGAATCATCTTGACCATCTCTCCCACCGAATTCACATTCGACTCTTCGACATGGCCCACTTGAATCGATGGATTCTTCGCAACCGCGCCCTTATCGGACGCGAACATGCCTTCCGTGTATTTCTCCGGCATCTGATCGTCAGGGAACTCCACCACCTTGATCTTGCCCACGGGATTCCCATCGACCTTGATCTCTCCCTGGGCCGAGATCTCCAGCTTCCCTGCCGGAATCTTCAGTTCTCCCTCCGTTCCCATCACCGGATACCCAAGGTTCGTCACAAGCCGGCGCTGATTGTCGAGCGACAGCATCCCGTTTCTAGTAAACCGCGTGCCCTGAGGCGTCTTCACTTCAAAAAATCCTCGCCCATCGATCGCCACGTCGAGAGGATTGCCCGTCAGACGAATCCGTCCGGCATCATAGGTCGTCTTCAAGGCATAGGGAGCGACATACACACGCTCAGCCGGGCCGAAGGGCTTCACCAGCATCCGATTCGCAAAGGCGTTGGCATTGGCCACCATCGGCACACCCGTCTGCACTTTGGGCAAAATCGATTTGAACGCTTGCTCATCCTGCTTGAAGCCCGGGGTGTTCACATTAGCCATGTTATTGGCAAACACCTGCATGCGCCGTTCATGAGCGATCGCACCGGACAGGATCGGATAGATACCTCGATTCATCGCGTACACTCCTGGATGGATGCCGTCGAACAACTACACAGCAACCGTCATGCCAGAGCAGTGCGGTGTCCGAATTCAACACTAGTATGAGAATTTACTGGGGATTGCGCCGTGAACTCGTCAGAAGACTGACAGACTGCGAGAATATTGGCAGATGCACGAGGCGGAAAGTTCCACCGGAGCGGCAGAAAGTGCCTAGTTTGGACAGGTGTTATGCGGCTCGCGATGCGTGCGGGGAAACGGAATTGGCCCCTGGTCTCTCTTGCCAGGCCGAGCCGGAGAAATGGATGGGATGCTCCGAACTCGCACGCGTCAGTGACTGAACCGCCTGAGCCAGCAAGGCTTCACCGGACACGATCTCAGGACCCAGCATCGCGCTGCCGATCCGGCAGGACAACACGACCTCTTGCCCCGACACCAATAACGGGAGGGAGAGCGTGCGCTGAATGCGGTCCGCGCAAGCCCTGATCTGCTCTCCTGACACAACCGTCTCGATCAGGACCGCAAACCGTTGCCCCCCCAGATAGGCCACCGTATCACGGGATTGGAGCGCGCTCTTGATGCGAGCCGCTTCCACACGCGCGACCAGCGTCACGCTCGCTGGCGTTCCTGCTTTCGAATCCGGCCGGAAGTGGCTCAATTCGACGACCAGCACACCGACACTCCGCCCAAGATCTGACGCCTGCTCGGCCGCATGCTCCAAAAGAACGCCAAACAGGCGGATCGTCGGCAGCCCGGTGACTTGGTCATAGGCGGCCAGGCCCTGTCCTTGCGGAACGGCATGGGTGCGCTGGGTACGCGGCCAGCACCAGAATCCGGCAAGACCGCATCCCACACTGACCAACACACCAACCAGGCCCCCCAGCCCCCCTGTTCTAAAACTCGCGGCGGCAATCACGGATGATACTGGCCCGACATGCCTCGCTGAACCAGTGGCCTCGAGAATCGCCCCCTGTGCGGTGAGAAGGCACCCAAGCAACGCAAGTAGAAACCAGCCCAGAGCGAGCGGCCGCGAGGGCCGCACGCAGCCGATGCTGGACGAGACCAGGTCGCGGATCCGGCGAGCAAAGAACCCGCGCCAGCCATGGCTGAAAGAATGACCGATTGCTGTGGAGACCATCAGAGATTGTCGCTTCATGCCAATGCAGTTCCTGCCACCACGGCTTCCATGACAGATCTTTGTCGGCTGATTTGCGGAAGAACTAAAATCGGAAGGCCGGGGATTGCAGCGAACACGGCGGGCGGGGCCCTACGGCCCCCGCGCCTCCCGCCTTAATGCTCTACCTGTAGATGCGCTTTCAACCGCACGATCGCTTTCGTATGGATTTGGCACACACGGGACTCCGTCACCTTCAGCAGCTCACCGATTTCTTTCATCGTAAGTTCTTCATAATAGTAGAGCGTCAACACGAGCCGTTCCTTTTCCGGGAGATCCTGGATCGCTTCGGCAATCGATTCCCGTTCACGCTCATTCACCAGACTGGAGAGCGGGTCAGGATGATGCGTATCGGCCAGCATCTTGACCACCTTATGGCCATCCGGCTCCTGAAGTCCCAGGTCATCGATGCTGATCATGACCGCACCCCGCGCCCGGGAAAGAAAGTCGTCGAGCTCCGACATCGGCATCTTGAGCTCCCCGGCTACCTCTTCATCGGACGGCGGACGGCCCAGCCGGTTGAGGAGCGTGACATGCGCCTTCTGCAAGACGCCGATGCGCTCATGCACCGAGCGCGGCACCCAATCCATCGAACGAATTTCATCCAGCATGGCGCCGCGAATGCGGAATTCCGCATAAGTTTTGAATTTGGCTTCGCGGGACGGATCGTACTTGTCCATCGCATCCATCAGGCCGATCGTCCCGACTGAAATCAAGTCTTCCGCATCCAAATAGGCCGGAAGCCTGAAGGCCAGCCGATGAGCCATGGCCCGAATCACATGCGCAAACTCCTTGATCAATTTTTCGCGCTGGGCCAGTCCGCTGGGAATGGCCGGATGCTCTCGACCGACTGCCGTTTTGCTCATAATCAATTCGCCTATCGCTCCCTCAGACCGCGGAAGTGGTGTGGATCAATCGTTGCCAGAGAAGCTGCACGGAACTTTTCGGGAAGACAGGGGCGTGCCACTGCATAACCCGCCGTGCAAGCCCGGTAATGGCCTGGGCCGCCGGCGAGTCCGGATAGACCTCCATGAAGGCCTTCTGCTGCCTGACCGCAAACGGCACATAGTCATCCTTCGGAATATAGCCAACATATTCGATGGCGACATGCAGGAATCGATCCGCGGCTGTGTCCAACTTGCGGAACACCTCCATCGCTTCCCGCGGACTCTTCGCCATGTTCACCAGCACTTTAAAGCGATGTTCTCTGTATTGGCGGGCCAAAACTTTGATCAAGGCATAGGCGTCGGTCAACGAGGTCGGCTCCGGAGAGACGACGATGATGGAATCTTGTGCCGAGGAGGCAAAAAAGGTCACGTTCGAGGAAATTCCTGCTCCGGTATCGATGAGGAGCACATCCACGGATTCAGAGACCTGCTCCAGCTGATCCAGCAGCAGCAGCTGCTGTGATTCCGTCAGCGCCGTAAGCTGAGGCACCCCCGAGCTCGCGGGCAACACCCGAATGCCGCCCGGCCCGTCAAGAATGACATCGTTGAGCGAATGGGTCCCGGCCAGCACGTGTTCCAGCGTATATTCAGGCACCAACCCGAGCAGCACATCCATGTTCCCCAGGCCCAGATCGGCATCCAAAACCAGCACGCGCTTGCCGGCTTTGCTCAATGCGATGGCCAGATTGGCCACCACGTTGCTTTTTCCGACTCCGCCCTTTCCACTCGCCACTGTGATGACATGGGTGAGTGCGCGGGGGTGGTCCATTACCTCAGCTGCTGTCGGTGAAACAAATCGACTCTGCATGCGAGATCCTCCTACCCTTTGACAAGCCTGGTCATATCGGAATCCATGGTGGTGGACGAGAGCAGCGTGACCTGGTCTTCATCCACCGAGGGCGGCTCCGCCACACGATAGCGCCGGCGGATCAGAAATTCCGCCAGCCGTTGCGGCGACGCCATTTCGAGATCCTCCGGCACCCGCTGTCCGGCGCTCCAGTAGGACAAGGGAATGCCCGCGTGGTAGGCCAGATCGTAGAGCGCGCCGAACGCCTCCGTTTCATCGAGTTTGGTGAACAACAACCGGAGCAAGGGCAAATCGTTCACCTTGGCCAATTGCCGTTGCAGGTCCTGTTCCCGCGTGGCGGCGGACAGCACGAGATGGGTTTGCACTTCCGGCTCATCCCGCAGCGCCCGGTGCAAGTCGTGGACGAGGGCCACATCGCTCTCGCCGAATCCGGCCGTGTCGATCAGCACGACATCGGTGTGCGCCTGTCGCCGCACGCCCTCGGCCGCCTGTTTGGCCGACGTCGCCGACGCGAAGGGGATTCCCAGCACCTTGGCATACATCCGGACATGCTCGACGGAGGCCGGACGATAGGTATCGAACGTAATGATGGCGACCGACTTCTTTTCTTCCAAGCGATAATGGGCGGCCAGCTTCGTGAGAGAGGTTGTCTTTCCAACCCCGCTCGTTCCCATCATGATCGCGATCGCCCGATCGCCCGCTCCGGCGAGCAAGGGCCCGCTGACACGGATATCCTTTGCAATCAGCGCCGCCAGCGCCGCCTGCTGCTCTTCCAGCGATTGCCGCGCCTCCGGCTTCCCTTCCGCGGCCAGTTCATGGCCGAGGCGGTCTGCCGTCGAAGGCCGCAATCCCTGCATCACCAGATTGCGGCACAACGTGGCCATCTCGGGATTCTTGTGGACGCCCAGCGATTGCACCTCCACGGGCAATGACGCGGACAGCTGCTGGCTCAGCGCGCGCAGTTCCCGGCGCAAGGCCTGAACGCGCGCCTGTTTCCAGGACGAGGCCCGGACCGGTTGATCCGCCGTGGCCGGACGCGCCACAACCGCCGCGCTCGATCTCGCCACAGGACCGACGCTCGGCTCTGCTTCGGAAGAAGGGCGGACCCCGAGCACGGACTCAGGAACCGGCCGCGCAACGGACACGGACGCCGGAACAGGCGCAGGAGATGGCGGCGGCGTAGCGAGCAAGCTCTGCAAGGTGGCGCGAAACGCTTCCTTGGCCACAGGCTGGAGCTCCGGGACTGGGGCGGGAGCCTGGGCCTGGGCCTGAACTTTGACCGCAGGCGGCTCCGCCGGTTTGGGCTCCGGCTTCTTGGCAATGGGCGCGGACTCAGGCGGTTGAAAAGATGACAGCGCGGGAAGGGGGTCGTCTTCGGCCGCCGCCATGACTTCCAGCACCGGCTTATTGAAATAGCTCATGAGCCGGCCGCCATGCCGCACTTCCTTGGACGACAGAATCACCGCATCCGGTCCCAATTCGGCCTTAATCGACCGGATGGCATCCTGCATGGTGAGCGCATGAAATGTTTTGACCTTCACAAATCACCTCACGACGGTTGAGGAAGTTCCGAATCAAGCCGGACCGTATCGACCGACTGCAAGCGCACCAGCGCATCGATTTCATTCATCCCAAGCACCGGCACCGAGTGCAGCAGCCGGTCGGTCAGACGCCGCAGATGCCTCCGCACGGCCGGAGAACAGAGCACGACCGGCTGTTGCCCGCGCGACGCCACGCGCTCGGCCGATTGCTTCAAGGCGGTCAACAATTTGTGCGACAGACCCGGGTCCAGATTCAGCAGACTGCCCTGCGGAACGGCCGCGGCCTGTTCGGCCAGCGTGCGGTCGAGTCTCGGATCGAGCGTAATCACCGACAGCGACCCGTCCGGGGATTGATACTGCTTCGTAATGGTTCGAGCCAGCGATTGACGCGCCATCTCCGTCAGCAGCTCTGCATCCTTCGTGCTATGCGCATGATCGGCGACGGCTTCCAAAATCGACCGCATGTCCCGTATCGGAATGCCTTCCTTCAGAAGATTCCCGAGAATCCTCACCACCGTTCCCAGCGAGACCAAGGTCGGAATCAATTCCTCCACGAGTTTCGGGTGGGTCTTGCCGACTTCGTCCAGCAAGGCTTGCGCTTCCTGCCGCCCCAACAGCTCATGACCATGCCGTTTAATGATTTCGGAGAGATGGGTAGTGATCGCCGAACTGGGGTCCACGACCGTATAGCCAGCGATTTGCGCTTGCTCACGCGCCTCTTCCGTCACCCAGAGGGCCGGCAAGCCGAATGCGGGTTCCTTTGTGGGAATCCCCTGCACCATCCCCCGCTGCGCCGTCCCTGGGTCGATCGCCAGCACATGGCCCGGCAACACCTCGGCCTTGGCCACCTCGACCCCCTTCAACATAATCGCGTATTCGTTGGGACGCAGTTGCAGGTTATCGCGAATATGAATGGGCGGCACCACGAAGCCCATCGATTCGGCAAACTGCCGCCGCAAGCCCTTGATGCGATCCAGCAGCGCATTGCCCTGCGTCCCTTCCACCAGGCTGATCAAGCCGTAGCCGACCTGCACTTCCATCAGATCCAGCGGCGTCACCTGCGTCACAGGCTCTTCGGTTTTCGCGGTCACGGGCGCCGGAGCCGCTTCCGCCGGAGCCTGGGCGCGCTGATGCAGATGATAGGCCAGCCAGGTGACGCCGCCGCCCAGGAGCAGAAAGGCCACATGCGGCAACCCCGGCACAAAACCGAGGGCCAGCAGAATGCCGCCCGCGCTGCCGACGGCTTTCGGCGACATCAGCACCTGGCGGGTCATTTCACCGCCCAAATCGGTGTCGGCCGCCGCGCGCGTGACCACAAAGCCGGCCGCGGTCGAGACAATGAGGGCCGGAATCTGCGCCACCAGGCCTTCACCCACCGTCAGGAGCGTATAGGTTTGCGCCGCCAAGGCCGGACTCATCCCTTGCTGAAGAATGCCGATCGTCAATCCGCCGATGATGTTCACCAGCACGATAATGACCGCGGCCACCGCATCGCCGCGCACGAATTTGCTGGCACCGTCCATGGCACCATAAAAGTCGGCCTCTTCGGCGATTTCTTTCCGGCGGCGCCGGGCCTCCGCTTCGTTGATCACACCCGCATTGAGATCGGCGTCGATGCTCATTTGCTTGCCGGGCATGGCGTCCAAGGTAAACCGCGCGGCAACTTCCGCCACACGGCCGGCGCCCTTCGTCACGACAACGAAGTTGATAATGACCAGAATCGCGAACACCACCAGGCCGACCGTATAGTTCCCGCCCACCACGAAATTACCGAACGCCCGGATCACTTCACCGGCTGCCGCCGCCCCTTCGTTGCCATGCAGCAGAATCAGCCGGGTCGACGCGATATTGAGCGAGAGGCGCAGGAGCGTCACCATCAGCAGCACGGACGGAAATACGGAAAATTCGATCGGCCGCCGGACTTGCAAGCCTACGAGCAGCACGATCACCGACACGGTGATATCGAAACTCAGCAGCAGGTCGAGCAGGAACCGCGGCAGCGGCAGCAGCATGACCATCAGGATGGCCACCACCCCGACCGACATGATAATGTCCGGATGCTTGAGCAACGGCGCGGGTTGAACGGGTTCCACGGCAGCGGCCATACGCGATATTCCTTTTTCTTAGAGCTGGCCCGGCGAGACACCCTTCGCGCGATAGACAAAGGCCAGAATTTCGGCCACGGCGCGATAGAGGTTCCCGGGAATTTCCTTGCCGATATCCACGAGCTTGTACAGGGTGCGGGCGACCGGCTTGTTTTCGATCACGGGCACGCCATGGTGCCGCGCCAGTTCACGAATCCGTTCGGCGACAAACCCGGCGCCCTTGGCCACCACGAAGGGCGCGGCCATCTTCGTACTGTCATACTTAATCGCCACGGCCAAGTGCGTCGGGTTGGTGACCACCACATCGGCGGTCTTCACCGCCGCCATCATCCGCTTCTTGGACAAGTCCCGCTGCGCCGCCCGCACACGCCCGCGAATGAGCGGATCGCCTTCCGACGCCTTATGCTCTTCTTTGATTTCCTGTTTCGTCATCCGCAGGCTGCGTTCCCATTCATAGCGCTGGTAGAGGTAATCCAGCCCCGCGAGAGCCGCCAGGGCGCCGGTCACACCGATCGCGACCTTGAACACCAGTTTCCCGGCCATATGCATGGCGGTCCCCAGATCGTAATCAATCAGGGCCGGCAGCACGACCAGATCGTGGCGGGCGGTCAGCATCGCCACACCGGTGATAATCGCAATCTTGAGCAGCCCCTTGACCAGTTCCATGACCGATCGGAACGAGGCGAGCTTCGAGAGCCCTTTGAGCGGACTGAGCCGTGAGAAGTCGAGCTGGATGGCGTTAGGCCGCCACATCCATCCCGTCTGCGCCAGAGACGCCCCGACACCCAACAGGACAATGACACCCAGGAGCGGAAGCACGAACGACAACAGGGTTGTGCCCATCTGGACCAGAATGGTGTGCACCTGATCGACCGTCAGCGAGCGCAGGGCCGCGGGTTCAAACGACATGGCCAGCCCTTGGCGCGTCACTTCCGTGAGCTGCCGGACACCGAAGGGCGTCATCGCCGCCAAAAACCCCACGCCGCCCAACAGCACGGCGGCCGTCCCCACATCGCGGCTGATCGCGATTTGGCCTTGGCGGCGCGCCTCCTCTTTGCGTTTCGGTGTCGCCTGCTCTGTTTTATTGCTGTCGTCATCAGCCATGGCCGAGGCTCCGCATCAAGGCTTCGATGGTCAGCTGAAGCTGCTCGATCTGTGTCGCGAGCATCTCGACGGTAAACGGCATCCCGATCGCCAGCACCGCCAGCCCGCCCGCAATGGTGATGGGAAAGCTCAAGACAAAGACATTGACCTGGGGCACCGCCCGCCCGAGCAGGGCCAGCAGCACATTGATCAAAAGAATGGTGATCAGCACCGGCGCCGCCAGCTTCAACCCGATGGTAAACATCTGCTGGGAAAGCAGCAGGATCTCCTCGCCCACGGTCGCGGACAGCTTTGCGCCGAACGCCGGAATGGCCTCGTAGCTGTGAATGATCGTGGCAATGATCAGCATGTGCGCATTGAGCGACAGAAAGACCAGCGACGCCAGCATGGTATAGAACTGCCCCACCATCGGGGCTTGCTGCGAGGTGGTCGGATCGAAGAGATGCACCGCGCCAAAGCCCATTTGCGTCCCCACGATTTCCCCCACCAATTCCAGCGAGCCGAAAAACAGGCGCACGGCCAACCCGATCGTCAGCCCGATCAGCAGCTCACTCACCAGTCCGGCGGCCAGAAACATCGGATCGGGCGAAATGGCCGGAGGCACATGAATCACCGGGGACAGCACCACGCCCAGCACGAGGATCAAGGCCAGTTTGACCTTCATCGGAACCGTCCGGCCGCCAAACACCGGGAGCGCCGCCAGCAGACCGCCGATCCGGGAGACCAGCACCAGGAAGGACTGGAACTCCGGCAGCAGAATATGAATCGTCTGAGTGAGTCCCATAGTCCCGCCTTAATGGGCGTAATTCGGAATGCTGATCAGCAAATCGCTCATGAACGAGGTCAGCACGCCGAGCATCCAGGGCATGAACACCAGAATGGCGCCGAAAAGCGTCAGGATTTTCGGCACGAAACTGAGCGTCGCCTCATTCAATTGCGTCATGGCTTGAAAGGCGCTGACCGCCAAGCCGACGATCAAACTCAGGCCCAAGATCGGCGCGGACACAAGCAGCGTCGTCTCCAAGGCCTGCCGTCCCAATTCGGTCACCATTTCTGGAGTCATAGGATTACTGGAAGCTCCTTACCATCGAACCCACCACTAAATACCAGCCGTCGGCCAGCACAAAGAGAATCAATTTGAACGGAAGAGAAATGACCACCGGCGGCAGCAGCATCATGCCCATCGACATCAGAATGCTGGCGACGACCATGTCCACGATCAGGAACGGAATGTAGATCAGGAAGCCGATTTGAAAGGAGATGCGCAGCTCGCTCAGAATAAACGCCGGAATGACGACATGCGTGGGCACCTGCTCCACCGACTCCGGCTTCGGGATCTTGCTTAAATTGATGAACAGCTCCAAATCCTTGTCGCGCAATTGCCGCAGCATAAATCCGCGCACCGGCTCCATGCCCTTCTTCCAGGCGTCTTCATAGGAGATTTGCTCCGCGAGGAGCGGCTGCAAGGCATCGGCATACACCCGCTCCCCGACCGGCGCCATGATGAACATCGTGAGAAAGAGGGCGAGCGCCAGCAACACCTGGTTCGGCGGAACGGCCTGGGTGCCCAGCGCTTGCCGCAGAAAAGAGAGCACAATGACGATGCGGGTAAAGGACGTCACCATGATGAAGAAGGCCGGCGCCAGGGAAAGGACGGTCAGGAGAATGAGGATTTGAATGACGACGGCCGTCTGCTTGGGCGAGTCGGTTCCCAAATCGATGCTGACCGACGGCCCTGCCGCCAAAGCCGGCTCCGGAGCCAGCGCCGCAATCAATAGACCGAGGGAAAGGAGGAGCCCGATCATGCGAAGACAGCTCCGCCAGTCAAGGCGCCACGCGTCCGGCATGCGGTTAGTCGTCATGGCCGCCTTTCTTTGTCTGCCGGAGGCTGTCGGAAAGCTGTTGCAACCAGGCGGCGGGGCCCGTTGCGGAAGGAGCCACAAGTGACACGGAACCGCTTCGGGCGGACTCGTCCAGAAAGGTCTGCACCTTCTGCTGATCGTCAATGCGCCCCAGCGGGACGAGGTCGGTGGCCGTCATGCCGACAATCAGGTATTCTCCGGCAACCGACACCAGCGCGATCGACTTCCTTGGCGCCAGATAGGTATTGGCCACGACCTGCACGAGCGGCGTGGCGCCCGGCACCCCGCCCCTGGCACCCACCATGCGGCGCGCCCCCCAGGCCACCAGCCCCATCAGGAGCAGGACGACGGCGAGGGCGGAGACGGTTCTGGCCAGACTGTCCCATAGATCGATCACCGGTGCGCGCTCCTTGTCTCGGCTTAGGCAAGCTGTTTCACACGTTCAGCGGCACTCACCACGTCGGTCAGGCGGATGCCGAATTTCTCGTTCACGACCACGACTTCGCCTTTGGCCACCAGCTTATTGTTCACCATCACTTCCATCGGCTCGCCCGCCAGCTTGTCGAGCTCGATCACCGAGCCCTGCGCGAGCTGGAGCAAATCCCGGATGGCCATCTTGGTCGATCCGACATAGACGGTCACCTTCATCGGAATATCGAGGATGAAATCGATATTCTTCGGCGGTTCCGCTGTCGCCGTGTTGGTGACGGGCGGGAACGATGCCGGCGTGGCACCGGCGGCACCTGCCGTATTGGTCGTCTGGGCTCCATCTGTGTCGGCCATGTGTCGTCTCCCCTGCTAGATCAGATTAATTCAGCACCTTGGTCACCCGGCAGGCATGATTGCCGCGAAACACACCCGGGCTGCCCTCGAACTTCACATAGTCTTCGATAAAGCATTCGAGCGGATCGCCGGGGCGCTGATCCAGCATCACGACGTCCCCCGGCGAAAAGTTCAGCACATCCTGGACGGTCACCGTCGTCGTGCCCAAGCGCACGGCGATGGGCAATTCACACTCATGGATCATCTCGCGGAACCGGTTGTTCCACGCGCCGTCCTGCTCCAACTGATCGGAAACAAGCCCCGAATACAGTTTTTCCTTGATCGGCTCGAGCATCGCGTAGGGGTAGACGACAAACAGATCACGAGTGGTCTCACCGATAATCACTTGCAAGGTCACCACAATCACGACTTCCGACGCCGTCACGACCATGGCAAACTGCGGATTGCTCTCCGAACGGACGTAATCGATTTTGACGGGGAGGATCGCCTGCCAGGATTTTTCCAGATCGCTCAACGCCAGGAGCATGAGCTTCTTGATCATCCGCACTTGGACGGCGGTAAAATCTCGCCCTTCCGGCTTGACGTGGGTCTGGCCCTTTCCGCCGAAGAAGTAATCCACCAGCAGATAGACGAGGAACGCATCCATGACGAAGAGGCCGTTCCCTCTCAAAGGCGCCATGTGAAACACATTGAGCGACGAGGGCATCGGAACCCGTTTGAGAAACTCGCCGAATTTGATGACCTGTGTGCCCACGACGAGAAAATCGATCGGTTCCCGCAACACCCCGGTCCAAGAAGCCGATTGACGCCGGATAAACCGGTCGTTGATCATCTCCAACGTCGGCATGCGCCCACGAATGATCCGCTCTTGATTTTGCAGATCGTACTGCTTGACCCCGTCACCGGCCCCATCTGAACCCGCTTCAACCTTCGGGTCCGTATCGACTTCTCCGGAGACGACGCCTTTCAGCAGCGCATCGATTTCATCTTGGGAAAGGATCTTTTCCATACAACGCCGCTATTGCACCACGAAATCGGTAAAGTAGACGGTCTTCACGCCGGGCTTCGGCAGCAAGGCATTGACCCGCTGGGTGATTTCATCCCGCAGCTGAAACTTGCCTTGCGGCGTGCGGATGCTGGCGGAATCCTTACTGGACAGCAGGACAAGAATCGTGTCTCTCAATTGTGGAATACGGCCGGACAGATTGGCCGACACCGACTCGTTTTCGACCTCCAGCTTCACCGTTAGCTTCAGGTAGCGGATATCCGGCGCATCGGCAAGATTGACGATAAAGGGTTCTGTCTCGAAGATGACCCCGGGCGATGCGGCACCGGTACCTTTCGCGGTGTCGCCATGACCTTCCGCCTTGGCCGGCGCCTCAGGCGCATGCGCACTGGCCGTCTCCCCGCCTCCGCTATGTCCGCCCATCATCTTAATCACGACAAATGCCCCACCGACCCCAACAACCAGCGCGGCCGCCACAATAATGATCAAGAGCTTGATCGGAAAAGCCGGAGGGGCTGCCGAAATAGGGGATTTTTCATCTATCGCTGCTTCTGCCATAGGACCCTCCTCACGCATGAACGATCAGTTAGTGGGACTTGTGCAATGCATATGCCAATTGAACACGGGAAAGGACGCCGCTGCAGGCATGCGAATTCCTACGCCAGATACAGGCCTTTTCTAGATACTGTGGCGCCCTCCCCACTAAGAGGAGCCCATGGGCAGCCGTGTGCTTGACAGCGTCAGAATTCTGACGGAGATCTGGATAGGAGCAGTGGTCGGATAAGGAGGAGAATCTGGCCGGCCTGGAAATCAGGCTGGCATGGCCTGGGCGGTCACGTCAGACGTGACCGCCCAGGATAACCGCGAAATCGTTACCGCTTCAGATTCACCAATTCTTGCAAAATCTCATCCGATGTCGTGATGACACGGGAATTGGCCTGGAATCCGCGCTGCGCGGCAATCATATCGATGAAACTTTGGCCCAGGTCCACATTGGACAATTCCAAGGAGTTCGAGAGCACCCGGCCCAATCCGGCACTATCCGGCGCACCGGTGACCGGCTGACCGGAATTCCCCGATTCGGCAAAGGTATTTTTGCCCGTTCTGGTCAAACCGATCGGGTCAGGGAAACGGGCCAGGACGACTTGCGCGAGGGCCCGCAACTGTCCGTTGGAAAACCGCCCGCTGATGACGCCATTTGCATCCACACTAAAGGCCTGGAGCGATCCCGCCGCATAGCCATCTTGTGTTTGCTGCACCAGCGAGGACGTCGAACCAAACTGGGTGGTGCCATCCAGACCGCTCCCGCCATCCGTGATCACGCTGGACCCAAAATTGTAGGTAATGAGCTGATCCGGTGTCGCGCCGTTAAAGTCAACTTGAAGCTGACCTGGCGTCGATCCAAGCGCCCCAGCCGCCGTTCCCGTATCGAATCGCATCATCGGGCTTTCTCTCTGCAAGGTCCCGTCCGTCCCGAAAGTCAGCGTCCCGGCGCCGATTCGCACAATGCCCAACGTCGAATCTATATTGGCTGAATTATAATTGGCCGTATTCACGTCGGCCGTCGTTGCCACAACATTATAATTCCACGTATTGGACCCCACCTTCGTAAAATAGGTCGTCAGCAAATGATCGTTGCCTAAACTGTCATAGATGGTCATGGACGTCGAAAAATTCGAGGTGCCGACTGGATCAGCAATACTGAAATCCGTACCCGTCGTTGACGTGGCTGCCGCCATATTGAGATTGGCAAACAAAGTATCCGCCCCATTGGCTGCCGCGACTACCGTACTCGTATTGGTGGTCACATCGTTGGTCGTGCCGGAAATACCCGATCGGAAGGTAAAGATATTGCTCGGACTCACCGTGGCTTGAAATCCATCATAGGCGGCCTGGAGATAGGGATTTGTGGCCGTTAATCCCCGCACGGCATTTTGAATCGCACTGGCCAAGGCTGACCCAGTCAATCCGTTCGCCACGGTAATAGTTCGCGCACCATCTCCATTCAAGTTGATGGTGAACGAGTTGTTTCCCGCTGCCGTCGTTGTCACAGAGGCCGCGCTCCCCACCAGACTGGCTTCCACCCCCGTCACCGCGGTCCCGGAATTCAAGTTAGCCGCGACAAACGCAGCCGCCGTCGCATTCGGCGCCGCCGTCGTCGTCGGCAACGCGATATCCCCGATATTACCGGTAATCGTGCCGGCCGTATCTGCTAAGTACCCTTGCAGCTTGAATCCTGTCGGATCCACGACGACACTGTCTTTATTCAACCGAAAGAGTCCGTTTCGACCATAGAATGTCGCGTTTTGAGAGTCGTGCATGATGAAAAATCCGTTGCCGTCGATGGCCAGATCCAACGTATTTGAGGATGTCGCCAAAGATCCTTGGGTGAAATCGCCTTGCACAGAGGTCAGCGCCACGCCGATACCGGTCTGGACGGCTCCTGATCCGCCCGAGATCGAGGAGCTGATCAGGTCTGCAAAAGTGGCGCGGCTCCCCTTGAACCCCACCGTACTGAGGTTCGCGATATTGTTCCCGATGACCGACAAGGCCGTCCCGTTGGCATTCAAGCCGCTGACGCCGGCAAAGAGAGACGATAAGATACCCATGGATACAACCCTCCTTCTGTGTGTGTCTGCTTACTCGCTCGTATGTTACTGAAGCTCCACAATAGCCTTGCGATCGATCACCTGGTCGCCTGCCACCAATTGCGTCTGGCCATTGGTGCTCCGAATCCCCGTTACTGTGAGAGTCGATGCGGTGGCCACCTGTACCGCCGCGCCTTTAGTATCTTTTGCAACAATCTGATACTGATAGACTCCCGGTTGCATCAGTGCCCCACTTTGATTACGTCCGTCCCACTGC
This sequence comes from Nitrospira sp., assembly GCA_035968315.1. Lineage (NCBI taxonomy): Bacteria > Pseudomonadati > Nitrospirota > Nitrospiria > Nitrospirales > Nitrospiraceae > Nitrospira > Nitrospira sp. The sequence continues at coordinate 382,041 of JAVYIN010000005.1, read as the reverse complement.
GCTTGTTGCTTTCCGGCCCCTTGCGTCCCGAGGTCGAGGGTCCGAATCACCTTATTGTTCTGATCCAGAATTGCCGCGCGGACAGAGGCCGCATCGCGATCCAGCGCATAGGTCATCGGCGCTGGTCCGGTCCCAAGCTGAATCAATGCGCCTTCAACTTGCACCTGACGGCCGATCATCGGCAGCAACGCATACTGCATGGCATCATTTTGATTCGTGATGCTCTGCTCGAGCAGCTTCACCTGCTGCGTGCTCTGATCCAATTGGCTGAATTGGGCCAGCTGCGTGACAAATTCAGTATTGTCCATCGGCTTCAGCGGATCCTGATTCTTCAACTGCGTCACCAGCAACTTGAGGAAATCATCTTTCCCCATTTGATTGGCGCCGGTAATATCGGCGAGCTTCGGAGTAGCACCTGCGGCTGTCGTTTGGACGGTTGGTGATGTAACGGTTGCCATGGTGATAGTCCTCTTTCTGCTACGCCACGAGATTCAAGATCCCCGGCCGATGATGTGTGCTTGCAAGAGCGGCGTCAGAACCCTGTCCTTGAGAGCCGCCCTGTCGATAGGCCCCATCCCACTGGTTCTGTCCCTGCGGGGTCTGTTGCTGGAACGAACGGCCCGCGCTCTGCCGGTCGATATCGACTCGAAATTGCCCCATGTCCAATCCAGCATTCTGAAGCGCGGCTTGCAGCTTCTCCTGACCGTTGGCCAAAAACTGGCCGACCTCGGCACGGTCTGATGTGAAGTAGGCATGAACCGTGTCTTGATTCATCGCCACCCGAATATTCACCCGGCCCAAATCGGCTTGGGCCACTTCCAGGACCACCGATCGGGTATGGTTCGGGCCCTCTGCCGGCATCCAATCGGTCGCCTGCACCGACTGGGACATGGCCGGCTGGGACGCCTGATGAGCAGGGGAAGCCGGCTGGCCGGTCAGGACCGTTCTGGAGTCCGCAACACCTGCCGCCACTCCGGCAAAGCTCGCCTGGGCTGGTGCCTGGCCAGGCGCCGCCCCGGCACTTGCCGGGAACACATTCTCGCTCTGACGATCACGGCGTTCCTGCTCCGAGAGATCAGAGCCATTCTGCGTCCGGTGTTCTTCTGAAAATGACTGCCACGCGGCCGCTGTCACCGTCGGCTCATCGGAAGCCGAGAGTTTCTTCGGTTGCGGCTGTTCCGGCAAAGACTCAGGGCGCGCCTGACCTGTTTGACGAACCTCGTCCTGTTCATGGACTGGGAGCTGAAGCGATTCGAGACTCGCTGGCTGCGCCTCTGCCTGCGGCACAGCCGTGGGTACGGCCACAGACCCCGTCGGCGGCACGGCAACCGGCACGGCCGAGACAAGCGGCTGTGCATCTGATGACTTGGCATCCTTGGCAGGAGTCTGCCTGGCGACAGGGCTCGCTTGTGCCGCAACCGGCTCGTCAGACGCCATCACAGACATCGTCTGCATACCTGGAACGGGCGCCGGTTCTTCCAGTGAGGCCATGCCGGCTATGCTCGAAGAGGCAGGTGAAGATTCGTCATGTGATGCCGCCGGTTTGGCTCCATCAGAAGCCGCTTGTGACACGGCTGCGCCAACAACGGAAGCGTGTGAAGAGGGGGTTCCCTCCAGCGGTATCGAATGGGCATCCTCCTGGCCTGATCCCATCCCCTGCCCCATCACGTCTGGAACCGCTGTTGGAGCCGGCTCTGAAACTGGCGCACTGGCCAGTGCCAGCAACACCGCTTGCATCGTCGCATCTGGCATGCCGGACGATTCCGTGCCGGTCTTGGCCGCAACCTCTTGCTCTCCCGCCTGATCGGAGTCGCCGGCCTGTTTCGACTCAACCGCCTGATCCGGCTTCGTTGAATGATCCGGTGCCTCAGGTTGGTCAGAGGCGCTGGCCTGATCCTGCGTCTCAGTCTGCTCCTGCGTGACGGATTCTTCCGACTTTGAGGACGGCTCAGACTCGCGCATCTGACGTGGTTTCACAGATGGCTTCGATTCCGCATGGCGGTCATCCGAGGATGTGGTTCTTGGAGAAGAATCTGAATCCTGGTTCGGCTGGTTGCGCGCTGGCTCCTCTGATCGCTCGTGCCGCATCTCACGCTGACGGCCTGAAACAGAACGGAGAACGGATGAAAAGGGTTTCTCTGGTAGGCCCGAGGCCACAAACTTCTCCCCGGATCCCTGACGGGCCGGCGTTCCCGCACCGGGGGTCACGGGAGCGGGAGCAGTGATTGTGGGGATCGCCGAAAAATCCATAATCTCCTTTAGCCCCCCATCAGCACTCGGGTGGCTCGCCAAGGGAGATTTCAAGCCTCGTGCCAAAACATGGCAATCGCAAAACCCCAATAAATGCGGCATTTTCACGAGAACAGTTGCGGGAGAACAGCCAGAGCGGAAAGAAATGCTGGGGCAGTAGGCAAGAACGATCTAGCAGGTTGCGAAAATAATCGCGCAGAGCCGTCAGCATCGATGAATGAATCAAGCATGGGAGCAGCCCGGAGCAATCGCAGGATGATCAAAAAGGCCGTCCAGCAAGGCCGCAGCCAGCGAAGAGGCGACGCGTACTGACGAACGTACGGAGAGCCTCTGAGCGCCGCGAGAACGCCGCTGGCGGACTTTTTCAGCATCCTGTTAGTGAGACAATCGAGAATTACGGGGCAGGAGCTAACAATTGTTCGGTCAATTTGGCGGCCCGCTCGGCTTTCATTTGCGCGAGAATGGCGCCGGCGGTTTTGCCTTTCACGAGGCGCAACATTTCAATGGCCTTCCGTTCCGGCATCTGTTCCAGCCGGGCGGCGGCATCTTCGGCCGGCATCGATTCATACATCTTGGCGAGTTGCGCCTGACTCTGAACCTTTTGCTCTTGCGACTGTTTGGCCGCGGCCGCTTTGCGATCGGCCAGCACTTGCTCCTGCTGGGCCTTTTGTGCATCCGCCTGTTTTTTGGACTTTTCCTGTGCCTCTTCCAACCGCTTTTGCATGGCCTCGCTTCTCGCCAGCACAGCCTCCACTTCAGCTTTCAGCGCGAGCAGCCGCGCCTCTTCTTGCCGGACCGCCTGCTCACGGCGGTCCAGATCTTTCTTCCGCAAGTCCATCATCTCGATCAGCTCTCGTGGCGTGTCGATGGCAGGGCCCTGCGTAACAGGGGCCGCAGAGGGCAGATCAGCGGCATTCTCCTTCTTCTCGCCCGCTCCATCCGGCGATGCCCCAGTGGCAGACATGGACATCGAGGTGGCACTTGTAGAGGCCGTCGTTTGCGCGTCGGAGGAGGCTGGCCCAAGCTGTACCATGACCCAGAACAAGATCAGCGATCCTGCCACACCGCCCATCAGCGTCCACAGATGCCGGCGGCGATCGGAACGGGTGTGGGACCGGCCCACTCCCGCGCCCTGACGGGTGGCATGACGAAGGGTGATGCGATCAGGACTGCAATCGAGACTCCGGCGAGTCATGGCTACAATTCTCCCTTGGAAGCCCCATGATAATGGGCGGCGTCGTCCGTCGCATGCTGCTCACGGCGGCGCTCCTCCGTCTGAGCGGCCTCCCGGTAACGTTCCGCCAGCCGCTCCAGCGTCTGGCGGTCCTGCCGGGCCGCCACCAATCTCACCTGCACGTCTTCCCATTGCTGGCGCCAGTGCGCCACGGTTCGCCGGGCCTGTTCCGATGCGGCGGCATGCGCTTCGAACCGCGATTGCCATTGCAGCAGCTGCTCGATCTGCATGCCCTCCCGCATCTCTTGCCGGTAGCGCTCTTCCTGCACCCCCTGCTCCTGGGCCAGACGCTCGCAGGACTGCTCTGCCTGCATGAGAGCCTGCGCCACCTGCGCCAGCTCCATCTTCAGCTGATCCTCCACTTGTGTCCGATACTGTTGCAGCGACGTCAAGCTCATGTGGTCTGTTTCGCCAATGCCAGCAAATCCTGGCGTGAGGCCGCGAAGTCGGCCGGCTGATCGACCGGCTGCCGCAGAAAGGCGTTGATCGCCTCCTGCGCGCGCACGGCACGATCGAGCATCGCATTCATCCCTTGCTTATAGGCCCCCAAGAGAATGAGGTCTTCCGATTGCCGGTATCGCGCAATGAGTTCGACCATCTGGCGGGCGGCGGATTCCTGCTCCCGGCTGACGATGTCCCGCATGACGCGGCTCGTGCTTTGGAGCACATCGATCGCCGGAAAATGATTCTGCGCCGCAAGGGTGCGCGAGAGAACAATGTGGCCGTCGAGAATGGACCGGACGGTATCCGCAATCGGATCGGACAGATCGTCGCCGTCAACCAGGACGGTATACAGCCCCGTAATCGTGCCGGTTCCAGGCCCAGTCCCCACCCGCTCCAGCAGCTTCGGCAGCATGGCGAACACCGACGGCGTATAGCCCTTGGTGGTCGGCGGTTCGCCGATCGCCAAGCCCACTTCCCGCTGGCTATAGGCCAGGCGGGTCAAGGAATCCATCAGCAGCAGCACCTGCTTGCCCTGATCGCGGAAGTATTCCGCAATACTGGTCGCCACCAGCGAGGCGCGCAGGCGAACCAGCGGAGGCTGGTCCGATGTCGCAACGATCACAACCGAACGCTGCAGCGCCGCAGGTCCGAGATCGCGCTCGAGAAACTCGTTCACTTCACGGCCCCGTTCGCCGATCAACGCAATGACATTGACATCCGCCTGGGTATAGCGGCTGATCATGCCGAGCAACACGCTCTTGCCGACTCCCGATCCGGCAAAGATGCCGACCTTCTGTCCCCGTCCACAGGTCAGGCAGGCGTTAATGGCCCGCACACCCAGATCGAGAGGGGTCGCGATGCGGCTGCGCGACAAGGGATTCGGAGGGCTGGCATGAAGCGGATACTGCGCCTCGGCCACGATCGGCCCTTTGCCATCGATCGGTTCCCCGAGACCATTGAGCACCCGCCCCAGGAGAGCGGGTCCGACCGGAAGGCGCGCCGCCTGCCCTGTCGGCGCGATGCGGCTGGAGGGCCCGATCCCCTGCATCTCTCCCAGCGGCATGAGCAGGACACGATCGGCCCGAAACCCGACGACTTCGGCGGGAATCACCCCTCGCCCATCCTCACGCGTAATATGGCAAATATCTCCCACGGTCGATCTGGCACCATAGCCTTCGATGACCAGTCCAACAGCCTGGGCGACGCGCCCTGTGACAGCGAGGGGATCGACCTGGTCGAGCAAATCGCTAAACGACATAATGCCCTCTGGCTCGAAAAGCCGCACTACAGCCCTCGATGACAAGTCCAATAACCTGCGCGACCCGGCCGGTCACGGATAACGGATCGACCTGGTCGAGCAGATCACCGAGCGACATGCTGTCCTCTTGCTCTGAGCGCTTCTCCGAGCCGCATGAGCTGCGTATCGAGCGACGCATCGACCACCCGGTTCTCCGTGTGCAGGATGCAACTGCCGCGCGACAGAGAAGGATCCGGCTCCACATGGAGCGTCACCGTCACATCCCCCATCTGACTGAGTTCGGCCCGCACGGAGTCCAGCAGCGCCGCATCGGCGGGATGGGCTTGAAGCGTAACCTTGGTGGACTCCCGCAGTGTGGCCAGCGCCGTTTTAGCCTGGCCGACGATTTGCTCTTTGCTCTGGGCCGCGTTCTCACGCAAGACTTTGGTCGCCACGTGAAAGGCCAGGCTCACCACGTCGTGCTCCACCGTCTGCTGCAACCCATTCAACGCCTGATTGAATGCCTGAACGGCGTTCGCGAGCAGCGCGCGATCCTGAGCGACCGTGGCGCGGTCCTGCTGGCGCCGCGCTTCATCCCGGGCCAGCGCCTGCCGTTCCCCTTCAGCCACGCCCCGCTCATACTCTGTGAGACCGTCTTGCCCGCGGGACGCGCCATCCTCCCCGAAGGTTTGCAGTACCATGTTCTGCACATGCAACCCGCCGGCGCGAACGACGGCATGTTTCAGCACCGTATTTTCCAGCCGCAACCGATAGAGTTCGAGCAGCCGGCGAGCCGTGAGCAAGACCACATCGTTCTGGACCGGCTTCATGAGAAAATCGGTGGCCCCGGCTTTCATCGCCCGCACGGCCAATTCGATGCTCGGCGCCCCGGTCATCACGACCCCGATAATCCGCCGGTCGTGCTGCTGCGCCTGCTCCAGCAGACTGATCCCGTCCTGGTCGGGCAGTGTGACATCCACCATCACCAGCGAAGGCGAGGCCTGCTTCAGCAGCGCAAGGGCTTCCTGCCCAGACCCGGCGACGCGAATCGCCACGCCTTCAGACTGAAAGAGCTCCAAAAACAGATGCCGGATGCTCTCATCATCATCGACCACAAGGATGGACCCCTGCATCCGCTTGCCGCTCGAGAATGCGGCCGCCGCAAGGGCGGCAGGCGTCGTCGTGCCGGTCTCCATCTAGAGCATTTCCTCCCCGGCTCCCGCCACGATAATACGGCCTTCCTCCTCCAGCTTGCGGCATACCTTGAGAATGTTTTGCTGGGCGCGCTCCACATCGGTAATCCTGACCGGACCTTTGGACTCCATGTCTTCCTTGAGCATTTCTGCCGCACGGGAGGACATATTCTTGAAAAACTTATCCTGGATGGTGAGATCGGCGCCGCGCAAAGCCAGCGGGAGATCGTCCTTGCTGATTTCCTTCATCAGCTCCTGCATGCCGCGATCGTCCAGCTTGATCAAGTCGTCGAACACGAACATCAACGCTCGGATGGCATCCGCCAGCGGCTGGCTCCGTTCCGCGATCTTCGCCATGATGGTGCCTTCCGTGTTTTTATCGAGCCGCGTCATGATGTCGGCCATCACTTCAGCTCCACCAAGCGTCTGGGCCCGCATGCCGGTGCTGGCCAGCAGCGTTTCTTGAAGTGTATTACTGAGTTCCTCCAACACGTCCGGCTGCACATCTTCCATCGTGGCCAAACGCAGCGCGACGTCGCCGCGCAGAAATTCCGGCAACTGCGCCAGCACCTGGCTCGCCTGTTCGCTTTCCAGATGGGCAAAAATCACCGCGATCGTCTGCGGATGTTCGGTCTTCACCATTTGCACGATGGTTTTCACATCGACCCATTTGAGGGCTTCGAGTCCGGGGTAGGTTTTGCGGCTCATCGACTCGATGATGGCCTTGGCTTTCTCCGGACCCAGGGCTTTGATCAGGATATTCTTGATGTATTCATTGCCTTTGAACTGCACTTCACCGACCGCGCTGGCGGCTTGGAATTCGGAAATCACCAATTCTTCTTCTTCCTTGGTAATTTTAGCCGTCCCATTCATGTAGTTCCCAAGCTTCTTGATCTCCTTGGGATCCAGCTGCTTGAGGACTTGCGCCGCCGCTTCCTCTCCGATCGCGCGCAGCAGAATCGCGGCCTTCTGCTCACCTGCCATTTGCTTGGGTGCTGCCGCCATTGCTACGCATTCCCCTTCAGCCACTGCTTGACGACCACCGCGGTGTTCTCAGGGCTCCGCTTGGCCATATCGACCACCTGCGCGCGTGACACGCCCGCTTCGAGCGAGGCTTCGACCGCGCTGACCGGAGCCGGAAGGGTCGGTGTTCCCGCCTCGTTTGACGGCCCTTTCTCCTCCGCGGTGGGCCCCAGCATGGCAATCAGCGGACGGACCACGAAGAAGAGAATCAGGAGGAACAACAGGCCGCCCACGCCATAGCGGAGATAGGGAATCCACGGCTTGGGTCCGTCGGCGATGGCTTCGACCGTCGAGACAGCCGGTTCTTCTGGGCCGAATCCGAACTGGACGTTCACGACCTGCACTTGATCCTGCCGCTCGGCGGAATAGCCCATGGCTTTTTTGACAATCTCTTCGATGCGCTTCAAATCTTCTTCCGATCGCGGAATGTATTTTTTCACGGCATCCACCGCCGCCTCTCCGTCCGCCGCTTTCGGTGTCTCGTAGGTGCCATCGACCAGCACGGCGACAGAGAGCTTCTTGATCGCGCCGACCGGTTCCACGATGCGGGACACGGTCCGGCTGATTTCATAATTGACGGTCTCATTCTTGGTTTGCGTGGCATTGGAACTGGTTTGAGCGGCTTCCAGATCGGAACCCGGCGGCACATTCGACTGGACACCGGGCACCCCGCCAGACACACCGTTCACGCCGCTCGACTTTTCCTGGCCGCGCTGTTCGCTGCGCACCACCTGCCCGTTCGGATCGTAGCGCTCTTCCGTCGTTTCGACTTTGCGAAAATCGATCAGGCCGGAGACGCGGACCACGGCCTTGTTCACACCGACAATCCGCTCGAGCATGCTTTGCACTCTGGTCTCGATGTCCTTTTCGACCGTGTGCTGATATTCCAGCTGCGTGCTGCTCAAGCCCACCGTTTCATCCGCAGCCGTGGAGGACAGCAACAGTCCGTGTCCGTCCACAACAGTGACATCGCGCGCCTGAAGCCCCTCCACACTGCTGGCCACCAGATGGACGACGCCCTGCACTTGGGATTTGGACAAGGTCAGACTATTGCGCAACGACACGACAACCGACGCCCGGGCACGATCCTGCTCGTTGGCAAAGAGCCGCCGCTCGGGAATGGCCAGGTGCACGCGCGCCCGCTCGACTTCCGGCATCTGCGCGATCGTCCGGGCCAGCTCCCCCTGCAACGCGCGCCGGTAATTCAGCTTTTGCACGAAGTCCGACATGCCGATGGAGGTGCGGTCGAAAATCTCATACCCGACGCCGCCTCCCCGCGGAATGCCTTGCGTGGCGAGCTGCAGCCGCAACTCATGCACCTGGGCCGAGGGCACGAGAATCGTCGCGCCGCCGCCGGTTGTTTCGTACGGCGTTTTCGCTTCTTTCAACTTGTCGATGATGGCCGCCGCGTCTTCACTGTTCACGTTCGTGAAGAGCACTTGCATATCCGGCTGCTGCGTCCAGAGCGCCAGGGCGATCAGCCCGGCCACGGATCCGGCCAGCGCGACAAGAATGATCAGGCGTTGATTGATCGAGAATTTCGAAAACATGCTGGGTGTTTACCTTGTTCATGCCGCCATCGGCGGTTAAATCTGCATCCGCTGAATTTCTTCGTAGGCGCCCACCAGTTTATTGCGGATCTGCATCATCAGCTGAAACGAGGCATCGGCTTGCTGCAAGGCCACCATCGTCCGATGGAGATCCTGGGTTTGCCCGGTCATGAGGGCATCGACGGCCTGATTGGCCTGCAACTGCACGTCGTTGGCTTTGCCGATGGCCGACTTCAGCGAATCCACAAAGGTGCCGGACGCGCCGGAGTCGCCCTGCCCCGGGCTGACGATCTTGTCAGAGATCGGTTGAATGGCTGGAGAGATTCCCTGAATTGGCGTCATGGCTTACCTCCCACACTCTCAGGCAATGTTCCACATGGAACATTGCTCATTACGACACGGAACAATACCATCATTGGTTATCGTCCAATTTCTAGCGCCTTGTTCCACATGGCGCGGGTGGCATTGATGGCTTGCACGTTGGCTTCATAGGCCCGTGACGCGCCGATCATGTTCACCATTTCCTCCATGACATTGACGTTCGGCAGCCGCACAAACCCTTTGGGATCGGCGTCCGGATGGTGCGGATCGTAGATCATCTGTCCCGGCTTCGGGTCCTCCACCACGCGCGACACGGACACGCCTTCCAGCGCATGCGCCGCCTGGCCGATCGCCACCTGCCGGAACGCCTTCTGAAACGCACTCGGCACGGCGGTCGAGCGAAAGACCACATCGCGGCGTTTATACGGCCCTCCGCTGGCAGTTCTAGTGGATTGCGCGTTGGCCAGATTGCTCGCGATGACATTCAAGCGGCGCCGCTGCGCGTCAAGCCCCGACACCGAAATCGCCATCGAATCAGTCATGTCCATGGTCGGTCCTCCTCATCTCTACTCCCGGCTTACCGGGCATCCCGAATGGCACTCAGCAATTGGTGAAACCGCATCGCCGTAATGCTCGCGGCGGCGTTGTATTGCATGGCGTTGTCGGACAGCTTGGCCATCTCCAGTTCCAGATTGACGGAGTTGGCGTCCAAGGGCAGATCCCCGGCAGGCACTTCCGCCAATTTTCCCGTCACGGTCTGATACCCCTGCGCGCCATGCGGACCGATATGCTGGCCCTGCGTGACCGCCAATGTCAGCGGAAAGCGTCCCTTGTGGGCCGCCTGTAATTGTTCGACAAACTGCAGATCCGACGCGCGATAGCCGGGCGTTTCCTCGTTGGCAAGGTTGGAGGAGATCACCCGCTGCCTGGCGCTCCGCAGATCCATATTCCGATGGAGCAATTGCATGGTGTTATCGATAATGTTCATCGCGCACCTCCTCCCCTCAACTCACGATTGCAACCTTGGTGCCCGGATTTTCCTCGCGGCATCGAGGACCCGGCAGCCTTGACCCGGCAAGAGTTGCCCAGGCCCGATCACTCCGCCCGGCAAGGATTTCCCTTTATTTAGCCCCGTCACACCGACAGCGGACGCTCCGTCTCCCGGTATTCGCGCAACTTATTGCGTAAGGTGCGAATGCTGATGCCCAATTCTTTGGCCGCATGCGTGCGGTTATCTTTGACACGCGCCAAAGTTTTGAATATCAACTCCCGCTCCATTTCCCAGAGAGATCCGTTGATGAGCGTCTGCACCGGAGGCGCGGCTGACGCCGGGGCCTGTGCGGGCATCGCCATCTGATCCGGCTGTCCTGACGGGAGATGGGCCGGAAGGATCGTCCCCTGCCCGGCCAAAAGCACGGCCCGCTCCATCACATTTTCCAGTTCACGCACGTTGCCTTTCCAGGGGAGCGTCTGGAGATGCGCGAGCGCCGCGTCGGAAAGACTAGGCTGCGGAAGCCCGTTGCGCGTGGCTGCCGTCCCGGAAAAATGCCGGGCCAGCAAGGCGATGTCGGCAGGCCGTTCGCGCAAGGGCGGCACCGTGATGGGAAATACGTTCAACCGATAGTACAGATCCTCCCGAAACCGCCCCTGCTCCACTTCGCGATACAGCGTGCGGTTCGTGGTGGCAATGACCCGGATATTGACGGGAATCGGATCCCGTCCGCCAATGCGATCGACTTCACGCTCCTGCAACACGCGCAAGAGCTTGGCCTGCAACCCCAGGTTCATCTCGCTGATTTCGTCCAGCAAGATGGTGCCGGTATGGGCCATTTCGAATTTTCCGATTTTCTTCAGCATCGCCCCCGTAAAGGCGCCCCGCTCATGGCCGAACAGCTCGCTCTCCAGCAACCCGTCCGGCAAGGCGGCGCAATTCACCGCGATAAAGGGGCGATGGGCGCGAGGGCTGCGGGCGTGGATAAATCTTGCCAGCAACTCCTTTCCGGTCCCGCTTTCGCCATTGATCAAGACCGTGGCTTGACTGGCCGCCACCCCTTCCACCGTGCTCAAGAGCCGGACCATGCCGGGATCTTGCGTAAGGATCGCCCGGCCTTCGACCGCCACGGGCGAGGTGGGCGATTCGGTTTCGCGGCCGTCTTTCAAATTCAGAATGATACGCTCCAGCAAATCCATCGAGAACGGTTTGAGGATATAATCGCTGGCTCCGTACTTCATGGCCTCAACCGCCGTCTCCACCGTGCCATAGGCGGTCATGAGCACGATCATCGTCTGGGGCGCGCGCGCCTTGATCTCCTTGATCAGGTCCAAGCCGGTCATGCGGGGCATCTTCAGATCCGTGAGAACCAGCCAGGGCTTGAACCGGACAAGCCGGTCCAGCGCATCGGCGCCGTCGACCGCGCCCTGCACCTCATAGCCAAGACGGCGAACCGTTTCCATGAGCGCCGTGCGCATCGACGGCTCATCATCAACGATCAGCACCCGCTCAATGGTCTCAGGGGCATCTGTCAGCAACTCTCGGTCAGTCATGGCGGCGATCCTCCATCTTGCGGGCGTCAGGGGTGGGTGAGACAGCCGTCACGCCGGCCATCTCGCAACGATCAGTCGTCACATCATCGCCGCCCGCCGGTTGCGGGAGCAGGATGGTGAACGTGGTGCCTTCACCGACCCGGCTCTCCACATCGATGCGCCCGTGATGGGCATCGATAATGGCATGCACAATGGCCAGGCCCAGGCCGGTTCCCTCATCCTTGGTCGTGAAGAAGGGGTCGAAAATGCGCTGCCGGTTGGCCGGATCGATCCCTTGGCCCGAATCCGTGACGGTCATGCGAATCGACGGCTCTCCGAGCGGTTGATCGGCCATCCCGGTAAGGGCCAGCGTCAACCGGCCTCCTGCCGGCATCGCCTGGACGGCATTGAGAATCAGATTGAGCAGCACCTGCTTGAGCTGGCCCTCGTTGCACCAGAGTGAGGGAATCCGAGGATCCAGATTCAACCGGATATCGACCGCGCTCTTGGCCATGGCGTGTGAGGCCAGCGACAAGGCATCGAGAACCAGCGGTTCAATCCGGTGCCAGGCGCGGGAGGATCGTTCCGGCCTCGTATACAGCAGCAAATTTGACAACAACCGGTCGAGCCCATGCACGGCCTGTGAGATCTGTTCCGCGTACCCCAGACTCCTCGGCATCTCGTGCAGGTCACGGCGCAACATCGACGCGAACAATTCCACGCTGCCGAGGGGATTCCGAATCTCATGCGCAATGCGCCCGACCATTTCCCCCATGGCGGCAAGACGGTGCTGCCGCTGAAGGCGCTCTTCCAATTCACACATCTGCGATACGTCATGCACCAGCAAGAGGCTTCCGGAGGGACTCCCTGAAGAGGCCTCCATCGCACTCCGCGACAGCGTGAGCAGTCTCTGCCCGACACGTTGAGGATGCCCGCTGACGCAGACATGCAGGCGCTCCAACACCTGCGCGACCGGCTGCTCCAGAAGAGCCTCCTGCGTGACACCCAATAGCGTCACCGCCGCGGCATTCGCCCGGGTAATCTTCCCCGCATCGTCCAACACCAGCACGCCGGTTGTCAGGGAGTTGAGAATGCCGCTGAGATGCAGCCGCATGGCCTCATTCTCGCGCAACTGGGCCCGCAACGCGTCGTTGCTCTGCGCGAGTTCCACATCCATTTGCTCGATCCGCTGCGTCAGCGTCGAATAGGATTGCTGGAGCGTATGGGCGGCTTGATCGAAGGTCTGAAAGGCTTGTTGCAAGAGATCGCGTTCGGCCGGATGCGCCGCGGACGGTGGCGTCATAGTCCCTCCTCCTTCGGCTGCTGCCGCGCCTGCCGGATGACGTCGTAATAGTGAGCCGAAAAGCGCGTGAGCAATTGATCCTCGCTCTGCCCCAATTCCGCCAAGGCGACCGTGGCGCGATCGTACTGTTTCAAGGCCCGCCACCCGCGCGCGATCTGGAGCCTGGCCCAGTCGATCTGCGCGGGGGACGGTTTCTTCTCGATGACCGTGTGGTACACCTCGTTCGCTTGTTCATGGCGTTTTAATTGTGACAACAGATCGGCATAGGCCATCAGGGCGGCCACGGATTTCGGCGCGCCCGCTTTAAACGCTTCCTCAACCGCCAGCACCGCTTCGTCGGGCTTCTTCATCTGGAGAAGGACGGCCGCCAGTTGCTGATACATCCAGGGCCGTTCCGGATGGCGTGGATGGCGGAGAATCCACTGGCGGCAGAAGTGCAACAACCCGGCCGTGTCCTGCTCTTCCATCATCGCGGTCACGAGCAGCCGCAACCCTTCGGACTGAAAGCGGCCATCGGGAAACTGGAGGCGTGCCCGCTCCAGCACGCCTCTCGCCGCGGCCGGATCGTGCTGATCAAGATAGGTTTTGCCGAGACTGACCAAGGCCTCCTCTGTGAGCGCCGGCAGCTTGTTCGCCTTCACCAACGCCTGATAGAGCCGCCCGGCTTCGCCGATAAACCCCAGGCGCCGATGCGCATCGGCAATCGTGAGCAGGAGCGGAGAGGCGAGATAGTGCCGCTCGCCAGCGGGCCCATGACGCTGAAAGAGGCTGATCAAGGTGACATCGTCCTGCGAGCGGGCGGCCGCTTCCATCCAGGGCTGCAACAGCGTAGCCAGCCGCCTCGACGCTGTTATCGGCCAGGGATCTTCCGGAGCCCTCTCCCCGCGCTCTACGATTTCCTTGTACACGGAGAGCGCCTGCGGAATCTCGTCGCGGCGTTCATGATACCGGGCCAAATACAACAGCGCTTCGCTCCCGATCGCATGGCGGTCGTATTGCTTGGCCACCGCTCGCATGCGGGTTTCAAAATCGAGCGCGGCAAACCCTTCCTCAGATCCATGATGAATCGTTTCGAATACATTCAAGCCGAGCCGCTGCCCCCCGGCCTGATGCAGGCGCTCGGAGACCAATGCCGCCAGCCGAACCTGCGCCAAATCCCCGGCTTCCGAACCGCGATAGTGGCCCGCCACAAAATCAAGAAAGAGTTCGGCCGAAGGGCGATGATCCGATGCCAGCAAACTATCGGCAAGACGCAACAGAGCGCCCGGCGCATCGGGATGGCGAGGGATCACATTATAAAACTGCAGGAGAAGCTCTCTCCCGAGCCCGCCATGCTGCGCGTCCATTTCAATCGCGGCATATCGCTGCAGCACCATCGGGTCGATCCGAACGGCCGCAGGCCATCGCCGATAGCTCAAGTCATACAGCACACGCGCGTCACGAAAGCGCCGCTGCCGAAACAGGCTGTGGGCCAAGCCAACCGTTGCCGGCATGAGCACCTGTTCATACCGGCTCTGCTTCCGGACATTCTCAAAGGCCTGTCCGGCCTCGGTCCATTTCTTCAATGCCAGAAAGGTATACCCGAGCCCCAGCAACGCCCGGTGGCCATCCGGCGTGTTGGGGCTATGAGCCATGGCCCGCTCATACATCGATTGGGCCTCGTGATACCAGGCTTGCTGCAGATAGAGATCGGCGATGCGCCACTCGGCGCGAAGCGCATTATCCGATTGCGGATACTCCAGCACCAACGTCTTATACTGGTTGATGGCATTCAGGCGATGCGTGTTAGAGGCGCCTTCGAGAAGAAACGATTCCGCCAGAAACGCGAGGGCCGAGGGAGCCAAGGAGCTGGAGGGCTGCTGCGCCAACACTTTTTCGAAGTGGCGGCGCGCCTGCGTCCAGTCTTCTTTCTTATACGCGCTGATGCCCTCCTGCAAGGCCAGACTATCCATCCCCTGTGAATGGCCTTCCAGCCGAGGCCCGTCATCGGGCAGAGGCTGGCCCGGCAACTCGATCTGCTCCGGCTGCCCCGCAGCAGACGGCAGTATCGTCGAGGAGGCGGCAGGTTGAGCGGTTGGCGATTCACCGAACGCGAGGGAACGCTCGACACACCACACAAGCAGCGCGAGGATCAATTGTGTCCAAACCAATCGTGATGACTTCACGGATTGGCTTATTCAGCAAAGACCATGCCCTCCCTATCGCATTTGATTTACTGGGCAAAAACGGCCGCCTGGCGGGTTGCGGCCGTGACCATTCCCCTGGCGCCGTCAAAACTCTCGACAGCACAGAAGATGAGACAGTCAATGAATTGACAACGGGGGGATGGCTAGTTCGAGAGCGCGTCGACTTGGGCTTTGGCGTCAAAGCCTTTGCGTTTGAGTTTTTCGACGAGGGTTGTCCGATTGACGTGGAGCAGCTGCGCGGCTCTCGCCGTGACGCCGTTCGCCTTCCGCAAGGCTTCGACGATCAGCTGATTTTCATACTGCTCCACTTCGTTGGAGAGATGAATGCCGTCTTCAGTGAAGCGAATGAACTGCTCTTTCATTTCCGCGGGACGCGCGGGTTTGTGGCGAATTTTTTCCGGCAAATCAATCACGGTCAAGAGGCCCTCTTTTTTCAGGACCACCAGCCGCTCCACCATATTCTCCAACTCCCGAATATTACCGGGCCAATCATACGCTGCCAGAAAGCCCATCGCCTCTGGCGCAAAACCCGTCACATGCGTGCGTTTCGTCTGATTGAAACGCGTGAGAAAATGCTCGACGAGCAAGGGGATATCGCTGCGCCGGTCCCGCAAGGGCGGGGTCACAATCGGAATCACATTGAGGCGATAATAGAGGTCCTGCCGAAACCGCTTTTCCTCCACCATTTTCTCAAGATCCTGATTCGTCGCCGCCACGATGCGCACATCGACTTGAATCGTCCGGTTGCCGCCGACCCGCTCGAAAGCGCGCTCCTGCAACACGCGCAGCAGCTTAACCTGCAGCGGAAGGCTCATTTCACCGATTTCGTCGAGAAAAATCGTCCCCCCGTTGGCCATTTCGAACCGGCCCATTCTGGTATGGGCCGCGCCGGTAAAGGCGCCCTTCTCATGGCCGAACAGTTCCGACTCCAGCAGATTTTCAGGAATGGCGCCGCAATTCACGGGAACCAGCGGACGATCTTTGCGCGAGCTGTTGAAGTGGAGCATCCGCGCGACCAGTTCCTTGCCGGTTCCGCTTTCTCCCTGGACCAGCACGGTACTGTCGCTATCCGCCACCTTCTCCACGAAATCGAGCACCTGGCGAATCGGCTCGCTGACGCCAATCAACTGTTCCAGCCGGTATTGATCGCGGACCGCTTTTCGAAGGAGATGATTTTCCTGGCGGAGGCGCTGAAACTCTACCGCTTTCTTGACGACGACGATAGCCGTATCCGGATCGAAGGGCTTGGTGATAACGCCCGCTTTCATCGCCCGCACGGCGCACTCCACCGTTCCAAACCCCGTCATCACAATGGGAATGATTTTGGCATCGATTCGGCTGATGCGATCGATGACTTCAAGACCATCAAAGTCCGGCAATTGAAAATCCGTGATGACGATCTGGACAGGGTGATCCTTGACCATTTGGACACCGCTGGTCGCGTCCTCCGCGACAGACACCGCATAGCCCTCATTCGTGAGGGTTTCTTCCAAAACCTCGCGAACCGCTTGATCATCGTCGATAATGAGAATGTGGGTCTGAGACATCGCGTTTCGTTCCGGTGCAGATCAGGCTGAATTTGGCTTAGATTAATGTGCCGAGGCCCTACAATGCAAGGGAGACGATCGCACTAGAGGCGATACGAAAGAGGGGGGAATTTCTTGACAGCATCTTTACGGAGTTGTTAGGGTGCGCTGTTCTCAGGTCTCTTCGACACATCTATATAGACGGGCTGGCGTAGCTCAATGGCAGAGCAGCGGTTTTGTAAACCGCTGGTTGGAGGTTCAATTCCTCTCGCCAGCTCCACACTTTACGACATAGCAGCAAAATCAGCACATTTCCTGAAAATTCTGGCACTTACGCGACAGATCTCACTAATCCCTTAAGACTCAATGAGCTTCGGATCCCCCTCTAGCTCCTCTATTTCTTCCTCGGCCGCCATCCCTTTGGTCGTCGATGGGTGCAGGCCATATTTTCGCAGCATTTTATAGAAATCCGCCCGATACCGGCCCGCAAACTGAGCCGCCCGCGAGATATTCCCCCCCGTCAGCTGCAAGACGTTCTTGAGGTAGGTGCGCTCAAATTCCTCTTTCGCCTCCGTGAGCGGCTTCAACGGCGTGTCAGCGGACGCGCTCACCGACGGGAGCAGATCCGGCGTAATCATGTCCTGACGGGACAGCACGACGGCTTTTTCGATGGCATTCTCCAGCTCTCGAACATTGCCGGCCCAGGGATTGATCATCAGCCGGTGGAGCGCCGCAGGAGTAAACCCGCGCACATCCTTATTGGCCCGCTTGACGCTCATCTTCAGAAAATGCTGCGCCAAGAGCGGAATGTCATCACGCCGGTCGCGAAGCGGTGGAATGAACAGCGGGACCACCGAAAGACGGTAGTACAAATCGTTTCGGAAGCTGCCGTTCTTGACCGCTTCCCCAAGATCTTTATTGGTGGCGGCAATGATGCGGACGTCGATCTTTGTGGAAAGTTCGGACCCCACCTCGCGCACCTCCCGCTCCTGCACGGCGCGCAGCAATTTCACCTGCATCGAGAGCGGCATCTCCCCGATTTCGTCAAGAAACAGCGTGCCGCCGTTCGCGCTTTGAAAAAGCCCTTTCTTCGGGCCATGCGCGCTGGTGAAGGCGCCGCGGACATGTCCAAACAACTCACTTTCAAACAGCATTTCCGGGATGGCCGCACAGTTCAACGCGACAAAGGGCCCCTTGCTGCGCCGGCTATTGGTGTGGATGACCCGCGCCATCACCTCCTTGCCGGTGCCAGTCTCGCCATAGAGCAGAATCGTCGCATCCGAATCGGCCACTTGCGCGACCTGCTGAAACAGCTGCTGCATGGCGGGGCTGCGGGCCACCACGTTTTCAAGTCCGTACAGCTCCTTGACCAGGGATTTGAGCCGCTGGATTTCCAGGCTCATGCGCTGTTGGGACAGCGCTTTCTCGATCGTCGCTTTCAATTCCTTGTCATCGAACGGCTTGGTGAGATACCCGAAGGCACCCCGCTGCATGGCCTCGACCGCATTGGGAATGCTCCCATGCGCGGTCAGGATAATCACGGGCAGTTCCGGATGAAGGCGAAGCAACTCTTCGGTCACTTCCAGCCCGTTTTCTCCATTGAGGCGCAAATCGGTAATGGCGAGGTTAAACATCATTTTTTTCGCCTCTGCCAGCGCCGCCTTCCCGGTCGTGCAGGGCGTGACGGCAAACCCCATGGCCGACAGGCGCATTTTCAGGAGGTGCAGCAAGCCCTCGTCATCGTCAACGACTAAAATATGTTCGTGCTCCATGGTGTTCCTTATGGGGTTAGGTCAGGATTTGGCACCGGGAGACCGCCCACAGAGGGACGGATCGGACGAACCTTCTCCCGCATCTCTTGATCGATCCGCTTCAGCGCCTCCAGCTGGGCAGACAATTCCTCGATCTTCTTGTCCCGCTCCTGCAATTGCTTTTGCAGCGCGTGCACGGAAACCGGCTCGGACTTTTGACTGTCCCGGTCCTTCCTCGACGTCAGCAACTCGATTTTCCGCTCAAGGTCGGCCAGCTCCCGCTGTAACGACTCGACCGTTTGGGCATCGGTTTCTTTCAGCACGCGCAATTGTTGCGTGACGATTTCCCGGTCCAGCAAATCCCGCACAAGCCGGTTCGCAACATGATTGAGCGACGCATGCGCCTCAGCCAGCGCCGGCGCGATGAGGACCGCTTGGGCCCAGGATTGCTCTTTTTGCACGGTCCGCTCCTGCAGCAACTGCAGCCAGGCTTGACTGGAGGCCGCCAGACGGCTCTTGGGGGCTACGGCCAGCACCCGCCCAAAGTATTTCTCCGCGACGTCGCGGCTTTCATAGAGTCCCAAGAGCGCGCGGGTAAAGTACACATGATCGCAGGAGCTGGTTTCATTGCATTTTGCCGCTAAACCGTCTTGTTTCCTAATCAGGGCTTGATAGGCCTTGGCGTCTACCGGGTCCACAGTGAAATAGGGCTGGTGGCTCGGCAAGGGGGATGTCCACAGCGCGCACCCGCTGAAGACCATCGCCAGGGGAATCGTCCATCCTGCGGCTCTCATCCTGGACATGCTCAATTTGCTCCCCCAGGCTTGGTCAGCCGCAGAACAAAACGCACCGTCGTATCCTTCCCGGCCTCGCTCTCGATCCAAATTCGCCCCCCGTGCGCCTCCACCACCTTTTTGGCCAGCGCCAATCCTAATCCACTGCCGGCCAAGGCATGCTTCGGCTTATTCTTGCCCTGATAGAACCGTTCAAAAATATGCGGGAGATCTTCCGTCGCAATACCGGGACCGGAATCCGACACCGCGACCTCCAGCGTGCCGCCCTTGAAGTCCGGCGTGATCTGAATCTTGACGGCACTGCCTTCCGGGCTGAACTTCAAAGCATTGGACAGGAGGTTATCCAGCACCTGCTCAATGCGCGCGGTATCGGCCTTCACCCACAGCCGTTCCTCCGGATGCTCGACAAACACCTGCACATGCTTGGAATCCGCCAGCAACTGCACCTTTTTGACGGAAATATCGGCCACCCGGCGCAATTCGGTCGGCACGATACGGTACTCCATCATACCGGCTTCCATCTTGGAGAGGTCAAGTATCGTCGAGATCAGATGAATCAGACGCCGGCTGCTGTCCGCCATGATCAGCAGCGTGGTGCGCTGGTCCGCCTTTAATGGGCCGGGGATTTCGTCGAGCAACAAATGCGTCCCCTCCTGGATCGACGCCATCGGCGTGCGCAATTCGTGCGAGACGTGCGCCAGAAACTCCGCTTTCATATCATCCAGCTCTTGCAGCTTCTCGCCCATCCAGTTCACCGTATCCACGAGGTCCCGCAATTCCGGCGGCGCGGAAATCTGAAGCGGCGTGCCGAAATGGCCCTGTCCGATCTGCTTGATATGGCCCTGCAGCTGGCGCAGCGGGAAGAGAATGCTGTAACTGGCAATCCCCGCCAATCCGAGACCGAACACCAAGGCCACCAGCACCAGCTGCTCCGTCGCCGCCTCGGCCTGCGCGGCGCGCGCACGCGACTCGCTCACCCCCGCACTGATGCGCGCTTCGTGCAGATCCATGTAGCCCTGAATGGAGGCCGTCATCTGGTCCATCAGGAGATCGCGGCGGGCTTCATAAGCCGGCGACCCCGAGGCGGACTGTTCGATGACACGCGAAAACTCCTCATGCGCCAGCACCAGCCGCTCCTGAAACAGACGGCCGGTTTCCTGCAACCGCGAGACCCCCGGCGACACGGTTTCTTGTGCCCGCAACTGCTGGAGGCTTCGTTGAAACTCTTCCACCTCTTCGTTGAAATTCTTCAGAAACGTCTGGTCTTTAGTCGCCAGATACTTCTTTTCGCTGTTCAACTGTTCATACAGCCCCGCTTGAAGGCGCTTTGCCGCATCGACCGCCGGATAATGGGACAGCACCATATCGGTGCTCAGCGCCGTCAATTGCCGGAGCTGAAACAGCGCATACAAATTCACGCCGGCCATCACGACAATGATGACCAGGCAGGTCAGAACCAGCCGCCAGAAAATCGATAACTGCACGCCTCGGGAACCTTCCGTCCGCGGAGAAAAGGGAAAACCTGATCCAGGTGTAGGAAAACCCATACACTATTTCACTTCTCGACTCAAGCGCGCGTCCTGCCTCAGCTCGCTGAGCGGGTGATCGTCACGGGACGTTGGGGTGAAAGGCCCACTACTGCATTGCCGCAATGGATAAGGACATTCTGAGAGCCACTGCTCTCGCCGATCCCCTAACGCCCCGGGTCGAACCCACGGGCAAAGAGGCGCTGACGGCGAGATGATCCATGTAGTAATGCAAAGAGATGGCCACGAAAGAGGAGAATGCTCATGGCGACAGGAGGAGTGAGGAGGATGGCGAGAATCCAATAGGCGTCGGCGGAAAACCCCAGGTAGGAAAACCATCCGCCGAGCACCGTAAAGGGCAAAATCAGCAATTGAAAGAAATCGAGCCCTGCCCCACGGCCAAGCCGGCTCGACAACGAGACAAACTCCCGCAGCCCGGTTGGCGAAAGCACGACGGGAAGCATCAACAGGCCGAAAGGCAGAAACCATTCAATCCAATTTTCCAGCACAAACTCATAGGAGGTCTTGAACACATCGAGGGGGGAATCGTGCCGGACTTGGTAAATAACCTCGAGCGCCGGGTTGAGCAGGATAAAGAGGAGCACGAGGCAGGCGGACGAGAGAAACTGGCCGTAGGGATTGGCCTGCGTGCCCATATCGAGCGCCATGATAGGAAGCCAGAGCACAAATCCCACGCCAATGACATCCCAGAAATAATGCCCGAAGCTGTCGAGAATGTCCTGAAATTGAAGCGTCCGCGCCCGGCTGAGCGATTGTTCGATCAAATGCAAGGTGGCCCCGACCAGCAGGGCATTGGCGGCGCCGAGCATAAAACCGCCGGCCATTCCCAAGGGACCGGCGATCCGGGAAATGCCCACAAACAAGGCGGCAAATCCGACCAGCGCCAGCATGGCGATCCACCCACGGCGCAAAGACTGTCCGGTCGAATGGAGTGCGTCTCGATAGAGCGCGATCAGCGACGTCAGCGGGTTTGTCATATCTCGTCATCCCACGTGGTTCGATCAAAATCCGAATGCGCACCATAGTCTGGATCGCCCTGACGGTCAAGATTCCATTGCGGACAGCCAGAATCTCCTGCCCCCATGGCTTGACTCGTTCCAGCCCGTGCTTATTGAACAAGTACCAGACAATTATTGAAACGAACCGGGAGAATAGCCCCATGGATATGAATCGGATGACGGTGAAGCTGCAGGACGCCTTACAGGCCGCGTCTTCCCATGCCATGCGGCGCAACCATCAAGGAATTGATGTCGAACATGTGTTACTCGCCTTGCTGGAGCAGGAAGGGGGAACGACATCCGCCTTGTTGGAACAAGCAGGGGTTGCCGTATCTGCCGCGCGGCAAGCGGCCGAGCAGGCGCTGAATAAACTGCCCCAGGTACAAGGCGCCACCGGCAGCCCGGGGCAAATCCATGTCACCAGCCGGCTCAGCCAGGTCCTCGCGAAGGCGGAAGACGAGCGCACCGCGTTGAAAGACGACTATCTCAGCGTGGAACATCTCCTGCTCGCCATGGTGCAGGAAGGCGGCATCTTCAAGAAGCTGGGTGTGACCAGAGACCGTCTGTTAGCCGGACTGCAACAGGTGCGCGGCAATCAGCGCGTGACCAGCCAGGATCCGGAAAGCACCTACCAATCGCTCGAAAAATACGGCCGCGACCTGACCAAGCTGGCGGGGCAAGGGAAACTCGATCCCGTGATCGGCCGGGACGACGAAATCCGCCGGGTGATCCAAATTCTCTCCCGCCGAACGAAAAACAATCCGGTCCTGATCGGCGAACCGGGCGTCGGCAAAACCGCCATCGTCGAAGGGCTGGCCATCCGCATTATTAAAGGCGATGTGCCGGAAGGCTTGAAACACAAGCGGGTCATCGCGCTCGACATGGGCGCGTTGGTCGCGGGCGCAAAATTCCGGGGCGAGTTTGAAGAACGGCTCAAAGCCGTCTTGAAGGAAATCCAATCGTCACAGGGACAAATCCTCCTGTTCATCGACGAGCTGCATACCGTCGTGGGCGCCGGCGCGGCCGAAGGGTCCATGGATGCGGCCAATCTGTTGAAGCCGATGCTCGCCCGCGGCGAGCTGCACCTGATCGGGGCCACCACGCTCGACGAATATCGCAAACATATCGAAAAAGATGCGGCGCTCGAACGGCGGTTCCAAACGGTCTTGGTCGATCAACCGTCCGTTGAGGATACGGTGTCCATTCTCCGCGGCCTCAAAGAACGTTACGAAATCCACCACGGCGTGCGCATCAAGGACGGCGCCCTCGTCGCCGCCGCGAAGCTGTCGCATCGCTATATCGCGGACCGGTTCCTCCCGGACAAAGCCATCGACCTGGTCGATGAAGCGGCGGCCAGGCTCCGGACGGAAATCGACAGCCTGCCGGCTGAATTGGACGAAGTCTCGCGCAAAGTACTCCAGCTGGAAATCGAACGCGAAGCGCTCAAAAAAGAAAAGGATCAGGCCAGCGCGGCCCGTTTGACGGCACTGGAAAGCGAGCTCGCCGACAAACAACGGACCGGACAGGCGCTCAAAACGCAGTGGGAATCGGAGAAGGCTTCCGTGGGACACCTGCGGAAAATCCGTGAGGCGATTGAAGCGGTGAAACTGAAGATCGAGCAGGCGGAGCGCGCCTATGATCTGAATCGCGTGGCGGAACTCCGCTATGGCGAACTCCCCCGTTTGGAGCGGGAACTGGCGGTCGAACAAACCTCGCTGGGCAAGAAGCAGCATGAGAACCGCTTGCTGAAGGAAGAAGTCGATGAGGATGAGATTGCCGCCGTCGTCAGCCGGTGGACCGGCATCCCCGTGTCACGACTGATGGAAGGCGAATCGGACAAACTGCTCAAGCTCGAAGACCTGCTGCATCAACGGGTGGTGGGGCAGGATGAAGGCGTCCGGGCGGTGGCCGATGCCGTGCTGCGCGCCAGATCCGGCATCAAGGATCCCAACCGGCCGATCGGCTCCTTTCTGTTTCTGGGCCCGACCGGCGTGGGCAAAACCGAACTCGCCCGCGCGCTGGCCTCGGTCCTCTTCGATGATGAAAACAACCTCATTCGGATCGATATGTCCGAATATATGGAGAAGCATACCGTCGCCCGCTTGATCGGGGCCCCTCCCGGCTATGTGGGCTTCGAGGAAGGCGGCCAGCTGACCGAAGCGGTGCGGCGCCGGCCCTTCTGCGTCGTGCTCTTCGATGAAATCGAAAAAGCGCACCACGATGTCTTCAACGTCCTCCTCCAGGTGCTCGATGACGGGCGCTTGACCGATTCCCAAGGCCGGACCGTCGATTTCAAGAATACGGTCCTCATCATGACCTCGAATATCGGCAGCCCGCAGATCTTGGAATCGCAACAAACCGGCGCCACCTATGAGCAGATGCGGGAGGTCGTCATGGGCGAGCTCCGGCAGCATTTCCGGCCGGAGTTTCTGAACCGGGTCGATGAGGCGGTCGTCTTCCATCCGCTGGCATCCGCCCAGCTGGTGAAGATTGTCGGGATTCAGTTGGAACGGTTGAAAGCCCGGCTTGCCGAACGCCGCATTACGCTGGCGATCTCGGCGGCGGCGCTGGCCCATTTGGGAGAACGAGGCTACGATCCGGTGTACGGCGCGCGGCCGCTGAAGCGGCTCATTCAGCAGGAACTCGAAACACCCCTGGCCCGGCTCTTGGTCAAGGGGGAATTGCGCGACGGCGATACGGCGTCCGTGGATATGAAAGAACAGGGGCTGGTCATTATCCCGACGGTGACGGCGGAGGGCTGATCGCCCTCCCCTAGCCGATCACAATCGACCCGCCTTTTTGATCCTGCGTCACACCGCTGGTCTTGAGCTTGTCGAGCCGCCACTCCTTCGCCGACACTTCGAGGGTGTGCCCTTTCATCGTGAGAAATTCGCCTTTGGAGAAAATCACGACGTTGGGCGCCTTGGCCTCGACCTGAAGCAGCACTTTCCCCGTCGCCGTTTCCTTCAGCAGGACCGTCTTGGGAGTCTTCGTGACATCGTACGCCCGCCGTTCATTGAACGTAATATTGCTATCGACCATCTTCACCAGCATTTTCCCCGTCTGATCGAACAAGGCGAAGCTCACCAGCAACGCGCCGGTGGAGGGATGCTGCGCCACTTGCATGAGCGGCACGCCTTCGACTTCGATCGTCCCGTCCGTATTGCGATAGAGATTCGACCCGATTTGAAGATCCATGATTCCCCTTTACCTGATGCGGGTTCGGGGTGCACCGAACCCTGCGCTATGATTTCTTAATCCGATCGAGGATCAAGGCGATACAGCCGCCCAAGAGCCCGCCGCCGATCACCGTCGTCAAGAGCTCCGCGAGCTTGAGCGTCCACACCGACCCCTGCGCCTGCATGACATCGCGAATCCCGCCCTGGAGCATGAGCACCGACAACGCCATCGTCGCCCCCACCACGAACCACCAGAGAAATACTTTAATTGTGGGAAACACGGCTGGTCTTATCCCTCAATGGTCCGATCGAGCGCCCGATATTGAATCGCTTCGGCGATATGCGCGACCTCGATCTTCTCCGCGGCCGCGAGATCGGCAATCGTCCTGGCCACCCGCAAAATCCGTCCGTGCGCGCGCGCGGACAAATGCAGCCTCGCCATGGCCTGTTCCAGGAGTTCCTGGGGCGCGGTGGACAGTCCACAATACCGCTTCACGAGTCTGGGCTTCAACTGGGCATTTGTATAGATGCCATCGGACGTGTAGCGGGCCCGCTGGCGCTCGCGGGCGGCCAGTACGCGCGCGCGAATGGCGGCGGAGCTTTCGCTGGGCGGCTGTTCAGTCCGCAGCTCCCGCACCGGCACCGGCGGCACCTCTAAATGAAGATCCAGCCGGTCTAACAAGGGACCGGAGAGTTTCGCCCGGTAGCGGCGGATCTGCGGCACGGTGCAGACGCAGGGGCGCGACCGGTCGCCGTAATACCCGCAGGGACAGGGATTCATCGCGGCGATCAGCATAAACCGGGCGGGATAGCGCAAGGACCCGCTGGCTCTCGTCAGAGTCACATGCCCGTCTTCGAGGGGCTGCCGCAAGCCCTCCAGCACCGGCCGCTTGAACTCAGGCGATTCATCGAGGAACAGCACCCCATTGTGGGCCAACGACACTTCACCCGGTTTGGGAACGGCTCCCCCGCCGACCAGGCCCGCATCGGAAATACTGTGGTGCGGCGCCCGAAAGGGCCGCACCATGAGCAGGGGCCGCTCCGGCGCCAGTTGCCCCGCCACACTGTGCACTCGCGTCGTTTCAATCGCTTCATCCAATTCCATGATGGGCAAGATGGATGGCAGCCGCCTCGCCAGCATCGTCTTGCCGGATCCCGGCGGGCCGATCATCAGCAGATTGTGGCCGCCGGCCGCCGCCACTTCCAACGCCCGCTTGGCATGATCCTGCCCCCGCACATCGGCATAGTCTTCATCCTCCGCCGGGCGAAGCGACTCCAGATGCATCCGATTCGAGACGGACGGCAACAACGCGTGCGCCCCTTTCAGAAACTCGACCGCCTCAGGAAGGGTATGGATGGGATAGGCCGTCACCCCCTCGACGAGCGCCGCCTCAGGCCCATTCTCCGCCGGCAGCAGAAGCTCATAGCCCTTGCGGCACGCCAACCCAAACGACAAGGCCCCCACAATCGGCTTGATCCGGCCATCGAGCGAGAGCTCCCCCAGCAGGACCCGCCGGTCGAGCGCAGCTTGCGGAATGATGTCCTCCGCCACCAAGATGCCGATGGCGATGGCCAGATCCAGGCCGGAGCCTTCTTTTTTGATTCCGGCAGGAGCGAGATTGACGGTGATGCGTTTGGCGGGAAAATGAAACCCGGTATTCTTCAGCGCGGCGCGGACACGATCCCGGCTCTCCCGGACCGTCGCGTCCGGCAGGCCCACCACGGAAAATTGCGGGAGCCCTCCGGAGATATCGACTTCGACGTCAACCAAATGGGCATCGAGACCAACGAGCGCAGCGCTCGCGACCTTGGCCAGCATGCATTCACAGCCTTTCTGTGCCCGGGAGACGCGGAATTATAGAAAGTCCTGGCATCGGTTTCAAGAGAACCGGCGCACCCTGCTCGTGCGGTAGCTCCGCTCCCGGCAACTCTGTATAATGAGCCGCATGCACCTCTGGCCCACTCCCCCAGGGGATTCTCGTCTCGATCAGCAAGCCGCCAGGGCCAGACAGCCGTCCCCTGCTGCGAGGGTAATGCTGATCGCGCTGGCCGGCCTATTCTTCATTGGCATCTCCCCCGCGCCAAGCCAGGCCACGCCACACCTTGTCCAAGCCCCGCGATCGGGAAAAGCGTCTTCGCCCCAGATCGGCGCCGTGATGGCTGCGCTGGCCACCTTGCAGGATGCCGGCGTGCTGCCCCCGGAAGACTCACGCGAAGCGACACACATCATTAAGTGGACGATTCAATTTCAATCGGTCTTTATGAAAAGCGACGATGCGGCGGTCCGAACCTTTGCCCTCCAAGCCCTGGCGCCCTCCGATGGAGAACAGGCGCCTGAGAGGCTGGCGTCGCTTCGCGCGACCGGATGGACGGCGGAGATCCTTGAGGCGCTCGCCGAAGAGGAAGCCCGTACGGCGGAAGAGGCCCGACAACTCCTCGCTCCCGGGTTCGGCCAATTCAATCTCTCCGTGGAAGACTTTCACCGTTTTACGCAACTGGTGCGCGAGGCACGGGAGTCATTCACCCGGCGCGGGCTGGAGTTCAAGACCGTGTTCGCCACACGCAGAAAGGAGATGCCGGGAGCCGGTTCAAATTATTAAAGGAAGTGCACCGTTCAACGACATCGCATGTCCGATGTGACACAAGGAGGTTTCTATGGCAACCAGGGCGTACATTCTGATCAAGGTGAAGGCGGGAAAAACGAAAGACGTCGTGCAGGCGTTGAAAAAGATCCCCGGCGTTGAACAGGCCCATTCCTGCTTCGGCCGGCCGGACATCTTTGTGTTCATCAGTGTCCAAGACGAGCGGTCACTGTCGGACGTGGTTATTACCAAGGTCCATTCCATTGACGGGGTCGAAGAGACCGATACCCATATCGTCGCGGAAGGCTAGCTGGCCAGCGGCAAGGTCACCGGACTTCCTCCGGCCTCTGCGGACCGGTAGCAGGCTTCTGCCAGTTCCACGGCACGGCACCCGTCTTCGCCGGTAATCGGCATAGGCCTGTGCTGTTCCAACGCCCGCAGAAACTCCCTGATCGTGACCAGTACGGTCTGGCTCGGGGGGACCGTCTGCTCCTCACCGGCGGCGGCCGGCACAATCGAGCGCAGCTGGCGGTTGCTCCAATCAGCCGTCAGCTGCCCCTCTGACCCAATCCATTCCACGCGTCCCACACGTCCGGCGGCCACACGAGCCACCTCGATGGCGCATTGCGTGCCACCGTCCGTGAGAAGATGCACCATGGCCAAGGTCTCCGGAGCGGCCGGCGGAAGCCGGTCCATCAGACAGCGCACGGCACGGATCTCCTCCCCCGTCACATAGCGGACCAAATCCAGCAGATGCACGCCGAACTCCAGCAACGCCCCCCGCTTGCCATACCCATCGGCATGCGTGGCATCGCGCCCCTTTGTTTCAATCCGGCTCGTCAGCACAAGATGATGGGAACGGCCGATCGTGGGCTTGGCCGCCCGCAGCCATTGAATCGTCTGATCAAACCGCAGCGTCTGCGCCGTCATGAGCGGAACGCCGGCCTTCACCGCCGCCTCGACCATCGTGCAGGCGTCTTGATAGGTCGTCGCCAGCGGTTTCTCGATCAGCACCGGCTTGCCCGCCGCCACCGCCGCCAGACAGATTTCCTTGTGCAGAATCGGCGGCGTCACGACGATGACCGCCTGAACCTGCGGGTCGGCGATCAATTCCTTGACCGATCCATACATCCTGACAGACTCGCTGCCGGAAAGATCCAGTCCCTGAGCAGGATGCTGCCGGCAGACTGCGTGCAGCCTGGCATCTGGAATATCCTGGAGGATGTGGCGGGCATAGCGAATGCCATGGCGGCCGGCGCCGATGAGCCCAAGACCGATCGAATGCGTTGACGACATGTCTCCTCCCAGCTCCGCACACTCTAGACAGGATGTGAAAACGGGTCAATGTCTCCGTACAATCTTCCCCGCACGCCACCATGACACCGCTCCGTTGACATTCCCGCAAACGGTTGCCTATAGTCGGCCACTCACGAGACGCAGCTTCATATTCTTCGCACCAGAGACCGCTGAGAAAGGTTCGAGCGCCATGACGACCACACATTCGGCCCCCTTTACGCTGGAACAAATCGGAACCGGGGCCGCCCGCTTCCCAAGTGGCGTGCCGATCCCAACCCATTCGGATCAGATGGTCGATCCCTATTTCAAAACGCGGATGCCCAAAGAGCACCAAATCGACAGTCTTCTGTTCTGGCCGCAAGACAAAAACATCTATCCCGGACTCGTGCTCCTCCATGACCAATGGGGGCTGACCGGACAGATGAAGGATTTGGGCGCACGCCTGGCCTGCGAAGGCTATGTCGTCGTGATCCCCAACCTCTACGGCCGCCTGGGCGGCATGGTCACGGCCAACGACGAAGTGGCTGAAGCCTTGAGGGCCAAAATCAACGATACCCTGGTGCTGCAGGACATCAACTCCTGCTGCGAATATCTCAATACACGCGACTTTGCCAAACGGAACATTCACGGAGTCGTCGGCTACGGCATGGGCGGCTCCCTCGCCCTGCGCTTTGCCGCGCAGCGGAAGCGCCTGCGCGCCACCGTCGCCTATTACGGAAAAGCGCCCCAGCCGCGCGAGCTGATGAAGGACGTCCAATCCCCGATCCTCTACCATCAAGCGGGACAAGACACCTGGGCCACCGCCGACGATGCCGAGCAACTGCGCGCCGCCGCCGCGGAATACGGCAAGAAAGTCGAGATCCAGACCTATCCGGATGCGCCCCATGCCTTCTGCAACGAGATGAAGCGCGACAGCTACCGGCCTGAGCCGACCGCGGCCGCATGGGAACGGACCGCCCTCTTTCTCAAAACCTGTTTCCAAGGAACGTGATTCGGATCGCCATCCGCCGATTCTTACCCAATCCGCTGAGACGCCACACTATGCGCCTTTCAATACACTCGATTGCCGCCGCCACGCTGCTACTGACTCTGACATTGCTGCCCGGTGCGCTGAGCGCTCTGCCGCCGGCACAGGCAGCGGAATCTCCCGCAGGACCAGCCGATCTCTTGCCCGTCATGCAGAAATACGGCGAGCAGCTCGGCGCCGTCACCGGAGAGGCACAGGCTGTGGGGCTCTTCGTCACGCAGGTCGGCCCGGCGCTGGGTCTGCACGACGTCGCCACGACGCTGGCCGCCAAAACGATTCCGGCTAAAGTCGCCAAAGAGCTGGGAGTCCAAGAGCTGACGGGTTCCGCCCAACGGCTCATCGCCAACCTTGCCGCGTGGCAGATTGCCGACCGCCTGTCGCAATCCCTGAGCGAACGGGCCACCCCCGTCTTTACACCTCCACCGGCGCTGATGGACTGGATCCAAACCTCTTCGCCCCTGCCCGTTCTCACGCAGATGACCAAGGAATTGTCGCAGCTGGCCGGGGAAAAGCCGGAGGCAACCGCGGCCGACCGCACGCCTCTAGCCCTGGCAGCAGGACGGCTGGCGCTCGACGCGCAACAGCGCGCCATGGCGGAATGGTGGCAGCTCAAGACCTGGAAAGACCGGGTTCGGACGGTGCGCGGACGCAGCCGGCTCTGCGGAACCTGGCAATGGATCATTCACAATCACCAGCAGCATCATCAGGAACAAAAATTCCCCCTGCTCTTCCCTCCTCCGGGGCCAGACTATCCCCTCGCGTCCGGGCTGACCGAAGTCATCGTACTGGGAGAGAACGTCTATCTCCGATGGGAAAGCAACGGCCTAGTTCAGGAAGACAGCCTCCAGTTCACCAAGGAAGGAAGAGGCCTCGAAGGCACCTTCGTGAACTCGCAAGGGGGATGGGGATCAATTAGCGGAAAACGGACCAGCGACTGCAAACCGTAACGCGACGACCGAGCGCGCCCTCACTCTTGCGAGACCACCGTCCCACGCCAGACAGACCAGCCCAAAAGACTCCAGCCGGTGATAAAGGCCAGGCCCCCGATCGGCGTGATCGCACCAAGCCAGCGAATGCCCAACAACGAGACGCCGTAGAGGCTCCCGCAAAACAGGAGCATCCCTGCGGCAAAACACCAACCCGCCCGCGCCACGCCTGGGCAATCGAACGCCCGTCCGGCCACACCCGCGGCCACCATCCCAAGCGAATGGTACATCTGATAGCGCGCCGCGGTTTCAAAGACCGCCAGCATCGGCGGCTCCAGCATATTCTTCAGCATATGCGCGCCAAAGGCGCCTGCGGCCACGGACAGCCCGGCCAAGAGACACCCCAGCGCGGTGACAGACTGCAACGACCGTGATGATGCCATGACATGCTCACAAACTGGTGAATCGATCGCGCCGAGTGAACCGGCGGCGTATTTTAGCAAACTCCACACCAAGACGATATGCGAGTGATCCGTTGAGAGATCAAACGGCTCCACTCTATTTTTTCATCATGTTCTAAACGGCAGCTTAGAATGGCTGGCCGATACCAGTTGGCAGAAAAGAAAAACTCTCAACTTTTTTCGATTCGCCCCTATTTTGGCATGGAACCGCTCGGTCCCCACCTTCTGTGGATAATCCTGTGTGTAAGTTCCTTTTTACATACAGGAATGCATGAACTGTGATGCGTTGAGACCACATTGCCTAAGAATTAGGCATTGATGCCATGTCACCCGCACCACAATATGTAGTGGACAGACCTCTTATTCCATAGTTTTTTATACATTCCCAAGAAATACTGGCTTGACAACATTATTTTTCCGCTCCTAGTGCGAGTTCGAGAGCCTCAAAAAAAGAAATATCCACAGGGGCAATGGTTTTCTGAGAAAAAGTGACGCAATCCTGCATCATAACAGGCGATTAAAAACGTCAAGATCCAAACCGACAAATTTCAAAAAAAAGGGCACTCCTACCCCCGGCCCTCACTCTTCCCCCTCTTTATCTGCATTCCTTTATCTGAACCGATCAATTGACTTCGCCTTTCCACCTCCCTACTATGCCCGAGCTCATTTACGGAAACCGCCCATGGCCACCACTCCACTACAAGATCTTGCCGCCTCCCTTCACGATTGCCAGCGCTGCAAACTGGCCAAACTGGGGCGCAGCCAGGTGGTATTCGGCGTCGGCAATCCACACGCCGACATTATGTTCGTGGGGGAAGCGCCGGGATTCAACGAGGATCAGAAGGGCGAGCCCTTCGTCGGCGCGGCGGGAAAGCTCTTAAACGATCTCCTGCAATCTGCGAACTTGTCGCGCGATCAGATCTACATCGCCAACGTCATCAAGTGCCGTCCGCCGAATAACCGCGATCCGGAGCCGGATGAAGTCGAGACCTGCAAGCCGTTTTTGCTCCAGCAGATTCAGTTGATCCGGCCCAAGTTGGTCTGCACGCTCGGCAATTGGGCCACGCAGACCTTGCTGGAACGAAAAGTGGGGATTACCAAGGTGAAGGCCCAGGCCTTTTATCTGAAAGACTTCGTGCTCTTCCCGCTGCTGCACCCGGCGGCGGCGCTGCACCAAGGGAATCTGCTGCCGACCTTGAAAGAAGATTTCAAGAAGTTGAAGGAGTTTCTCGACAAACACACGAAACCGGCTGAACCAGCACCCGGCAAGCCAGCAACAGGCCCGACCCTACAAATCGACTCGCCGACTCCGGAACAGACCAGCCTGTTCTGAATCGTCCCCTCGCAAACGCCCGGCACATGTTCTTCGCATATCTTGAATGAGCCCATTAGGGTCGGATCTTGTATTGTGCACTCCGCCTAGCAACACGGCAGCACTGACATCCAGCGCTGTGAACTCCCACGCCCCGCCATTCGTTTCGGACGTTTCACCTTTCACGTTTGACGTTTCACGAGGACGCCATTCCTCATTAAGGAATGGCGTCGGATCCACGAACAACCCATAGCCGGCGGCGTCGGTATCCAACGTGATCGTGGTGCCGGTCGTGAGCGCGAGGTACCCATCAGCCAGATCGGCTATTGTAATGGTGGCCTTACTGAGCAGCGCGAGTTGATCGAAGCTGAGAGCTGATGGCTGAGAGCTGATAGCTTCGGAATTGTTGACCAAATTCCGATCAGTCGGTACAGTTTGGCTACCGAAGGAGGGACTATGCTGAAGTTGGCCTTGATTCTCGCTGTCGCTGTTGCTCAAGTGGGGTGCAGCGTTGAAGAGGGGGTTGGACCTTACAGACCTACACCCATGACCAACGATAACCGGGACCAATTGGAAGGGCTCAAGCGAGAATTTCTGAACATCGAAGATCTCAGAATTGGCGATGGCCCCCTTGCCGCTTGGGGCCGAAGAATCAAGGCCAACATTGAAGTCCATTATACTGACGACACCGTTATCTATGAAGGATCTATATTCGACGATGTCGGCTTTGAGGGAAGCGTCTTCATGTATAACGCAACCCAAAAGAGTGGAGCTTTGAACAGTAGTCAAGTCGGTATCTGGCTGGGAATAAACGGCATGGCTGTTGGAGGCAAGCGACGCATTACCATTCAGCCCAGATTGGTTGACACTGGACCGCTCGTCAAGAGCATCCCCGGCTATGGAGGGGCGGATGTCCGCAAAGATACGCTGATTGTCGAGGCTACCCTGACAGCTTCCTGTGTGCCCACCCTGCTGAGAGCCATTCACTTTCCCACTAGCCGCTACATGATCGAACGAGAAGTCGGGTGCCGAGACCATGAAGAGCCCCGCCGTACTTCCAGCGATCCCATCTGGAAACTCTATTAGGTTACTTGTTCCCGTTGACAGCCCCGACCACTGAGCAGCGGCCACTGCCAGAAACGGATTTATCACTGACTGAGCAATCTGGACTTCAGAGCTGATGTTAGGCTGCGCGGCAGCCTCCGCCATGATTGGTGAGCCTGGTAATCGCAATGCGATGTTATCAAGCAGCAGACTCGCGGGACGTTCTCGTACGATAGGCAGGGTGCCTGTCATCGACAAGCGGAAGCTAAGAGATGTGACCTTGCCGTGCAAATCCACACTTGGGCTCTGTGGATTTCCTAAATCCTGCCTGGCTATGAGCGACACCTCCGTATGGAACCAGCCTGACTGACCGGCTATAGGCGTTGGCGTTACCTTCGGCCCAAGTTCATAATCTTGTCCGTCGATACGAGCAAAAATTCGCACATCAGGCGTACGGGTCGATTGCCCACCTTGACCATCCCCGCCCAATTCAGCCGACAGCATAAAATCAAACTGCAGTGCCTGAGCTGTGGGCGAAATGAATAACCGGTTATGCACAATTTGAGAATCGAACAAGTCATCAAGGAATGCCGCATGGCCTTGCAATCCATTGGATTCAATTATCGCCTGTCCAGATGCATTCACTTTCGGAACAACGACAACGGGTCTCAAGCTAGTGGTCAGTTGAGCGCTGAGACTCTGATGTAGCGACCATCCTGGAGTGCTAGTCTCATATGATGGGAACCGCTCTGCACGATGTAAGTTTCCGTGTTCAAAGTTCCCGTTAAAGATTGTCTCAATGGCCTCACCATTTGGATGAACAATCGCCTTCATAGGTCCATCAGTGTTGTCAAACTGTACCCCCCGCCCAACTAACGAAGAATCAAGGAACTGCACACCACCGCCAGGAGAAAACGCCCATCCTTCACCGATCCCCTCCCATACCGAATCTGGACGGTCAAACGGGAATGTTAATAAGCCATTGTGGGGATACTCATGCGCGACATACCAGGGGATCTTTGATCCTTTAAATGGATCCGAAACGTTCGTGCCCAGAGCTCCCCCTGGCGCAACAACAAAACTTGAAACATTATTGTAGAGATTTCTGAAAATCGGCTCTCCTTTTGCGGATGTGAATTCAAATGTAGGAAGGCTGAGATCGACCGTTCCTGCATACCATCTCCACACCCGGCTGTGGGGACCTCCGATACCCTCCAGACTCAGCAGCGGTATGCTCGAAAAGTCATCTTGAGTAAATAGAGCTCTCCCTGGTGTCCCATTTTTAATCCCGCTCAGCGCAGCATTGATCTCAAAACCAGATAGTGCCCGTCCGTTTGGAGTAAAGGTTAGTGCATCTCTTTCCTTTGCTGCTTCCTGAAAGTAATTATCCGCAAAAATGACATTGCTCCATCGCGTGACATCGGGATCATAGAATTCATCGTAGAAGATGTTACTGGGTATGCCTTTGAAGATTGCATCAAAGATAGCCGCAGGCTGGACAAAAGTTGGGTTCTTTAGACCATTTACAATCGCCCCACCTGCAAGAAGAATAAAATCTTTGGTAAAGGTCCCGCGATCAACCTTGAGCGATGGCTGATTGAAGTCATGCGGATCAAGGGTCGTCATCCGTACTAGCGTGGATGGAACTTCGGTGCCCAATCTCTGCACGATTTCACTATTCACGACTGTCCCACGGCTATGAGCAATGAAGTGCATCGGAGAGGAGAAAACCTTTCCACTAAGATCCTGATTCAACTTCAGGAAATGGGGTCAGGCATTACTATTGACTTATAAGCGGGATCCATCGACCGCCGAGCTCACATGCTCGAGACCCATCCCATGCCCCAGCTCGTGCATCAGCACCGACAGCAAGTCGCTCTTCCCAGCGGCAGGGCAGCAGCCTTCCTCTTCGGATGGCTCCTCCTCTCCGGCATATCAAACCATTGCACCAGCATCTCGTCCCACCAGCCCTCGGTCACGCAAAAGAAATAAGGGTTTTCCAACTCAACATTTCCCAGCACATGACCGTCTTGAATTTGTGAAACGTCGCTCGTCTCTTGGCGAATAGAACGAGGGTTCATCCCTGCTTGCAAAATTCGCTTCGCGTTTCACGAGAGACACTCACGCCACCGCCACCCTCCTCCCTCCCCCAAAACCTACTCGACGACCCTCCACCTCGCCAGAAGGCTGGATTGCTTGTCATATTTACGCGAAATGAGTATTCTCCCCACAAGGAAAGCAGAGAGACGCGATGACGACCGATGATGTCCTGAAATCCAAGCGCAACGATATTCTCCGGCTTGCGGCACAACACGGCGCCCGCCATGTGCGTGTGTTCGGATCGGCGGCGCGCGGAGAGGCAGGCCCGGCCAGCGACATCGATTTATTGGTCCGGATGGACCGTGGACGGAGCTTGCTGGACTTGATCGAACTGAGCCAGGAACTAGAGTCCGTCCTGCACCGTAAAGTGGATATCCTTACCGACGAGGGCCTGAGTCCTTACCTTGAACAGCGCATCCTTGACGAAGCCGTTCCGCTATGAAGGATGACCGCATCTACCTGCTCCACGTTCGCGACGCGATCCAATATATTCTGGAATACACTGCCGCCGGCAAGGATCGTTTCTTCACGGACAGAAAAACACAGGATGCCGTCGTCAGAAATCTGGAAATTATTGGCGAGGCGACCAAACGCATATCGGCCCCCCTCAAAGAGGCTCATCCCGACATTTCTTGGAAACCCATCGCCGGAATGCGAGACAAGCTGGCGCACGATTATTTCGGCGTCAACCTTCAGCTCGTATGGGATGTTGTTGAGCGCGACTTGCCTATTCTGAAGGGCAAGATTGCGCAACTTCTGGAAGACCTAGGCAGTCGATCCTAGCCGGGAATCAGGACTGTCAATCCTCGACCCATGACAGTCCGATGCTTTGCTATCGGTCCACCGGCGAGACTTGTTCGCAGCAGAGCTTACGCTTTCGATTCGACCTTGGTGGATGAGTCTGACGCTGAATCAGCGGCTTCGCCGCCTTCTTCTTCGGCCGGCTTCTCTTCTTCCGGCATATCGAACCATTGCACCAGCATCTCATCCCACCAGCCTTCGGTCACGTCGTCGCCGGGATCGGTGCCGAGAAACGCAACCTCATCTTTCTTGACGTCAGGACCTACCAAATGGGGCTGGAACTTCGCGCGATCGATGACTTCTTTGGTGGCATAGCCGCCGATGATCCAGGCATCCGGATCGGCCCGGCGCGATTTGTAGGCCTTCAACTCGATCTTCAAATACATGAAGATCTGCTGCTGGACCGGATCCAGCACGCCGGACTGGGGCAGGC